>NZ_JACGWV010000001.1:2910971-3234412 GCF_014137995.1 Promicromonospora sukumoe | reverse complement strand
CCGCGGCGCGGGCGTCGGACAGGGCCTCGTGCGCGGAGTCGAGCGTGACGCCGTGGTGGAAGCAGGCTCCGGCCAGGGAGCGCGGGGCGGTGGGGAACAGCTGCGCGCCGGTGCGCATCGTGCACAGGGTGGTCGGCGCGATGAGCGGGACGTCGTACCCGGTGCCGGCGAACGCGTGCCAGACGAACCGGCGGTCGAACTGCGCGTTGTGCGCCACGAACGTGCGTCCTCGCAGCAGCTCGGCCACGAGGCCGGCGACATCGCCGAACGTCGGCGCGTGGCGGGCGTCGGCGGCGCTGATCCCGTGGATCCGCTGCGGGCCGAGGTCCCGGCCCGGATTGACGAGCGTGGCCCAGGTGTCCTCGACCTGGCCGTCCGGGTCGACCTGGACGATCGCGATCTCCGCGATCCGGTCGTGCCCGCCGGGGAACAACCCGGTGGTCTCCACGTCCACGACGGCGTACCCGGTCACCTGCGTCTCCCCTCACCACGGCGTGCAGAACCGGACCATGGTTGCAGCCGACCTGGGGTGACGCAGCGTGGGCGGGGGTGAAGCGAGGGCGATCCTGAGCGATCGAAATCGCCTTGCCCGGCCGTGCCAGGATGCGTGCGTGGAGATGACCGACGTCGCGCGCGCGATCACGGCCGCGACCACGGTCGCCGCATCCCTCGGCCTTCCCGCCGACAATGCCGTCGTGCTGCACAACTCGAACAAGCTGGCGCTGCGGCTCACGCCGTCCGACGTCCTCGCCCGGGTCGCCCCGCTGGGACAGGAGGTCGCGCAGTTCGAGGTCGACCTCGCGCAACGGCTCGTCGCGGCCGGATGCCCCGTGGGCTTGCCTGAGCTCCGGACCGAACCGCGGGTGCACGTCCGCGACGGATTCGCCGTGACGCTGTGGACCTACTACGAGCAGGTGACGCCCCCGGCCGCACCGGCCGACGTCGCCCAGGCACTGAAGCGGCTGCACGAAGGCATGCGCACCGTCGACCTGCCGAGCCCCCTGTTCACCGACCGCATCACGGAGGCGCAGCGGATCGTCGCCGACGCCGACCTCTCGCCGGCGCTCGCGGACGCGGACCGGGCATTCCTCGCCGGGCGGCTGGCAGACCTGCGACGGGCGATCGACGACTGCGGCCCCCTGGAGCAGCTGCTCCACGGTGAGCCCCACCCGGGCAACGTGCTCAGCACCGCGGACGGACCGTTGTTCATCGACCTCGAGACGTGCTGCCGCGGACCCGTCGAGTTCGACCTCGCGCACGTCCCCGAGGCCGTCCGCGAGCACTACCAGGGCGCCGACCAGGAGCTGCTGGACGACTGCCGGCAGCTCGTCCTCGCGATGGTCGCCGCCTGGCGCTGGGACGTCGGCGACCAGTTCCCGCGGGGAAGGGCCTTCGGGGATGAGCTCCTGCGCGTGCTGCGCGCGGGCGCCCCCTGGCCGACGCTCGACACGGTGGTCAGCCGGCTGGACGGTCACTAGCGCGAGCGTGGCGTGCCGGGGTCCTGGGTGCCTGGTCGGATAGCGTGCTCGGCATGACCGAGACGATGGAGTTCACCGCGCAGGAGCAGATCGTCCAGCTCATCCCCGCCGACGGCTGGGTGGCCGTCTACAAGGACGGGGACACCGAGGTGCGCGCGGCGCTGGTGGCCTGGGGGCTGCGGAGCGACGGCGAGGTCGTGCCGCTGGACACCGACCCCTCGGGCACCGTCGGCGACCCCCGGGAGACCGCCGGCTTCGACCGCGTGGAGCGGGCGGTCGGGCGCTAGCCCCGCTGCGCCGGCGGGCCCGCGACGCCGGCCCGCCGCGCCGTCAGGCGCAGATGCCGTCCGGGAGCACCTCGGGGCTCGGGCTGGGCTTCGGCTCGTCGGGCCGCCCCTCGTCGGTCGCGTCGTCCGTCGTGCTGCCCGTCGCGTCGTCCGGCTCCTCCTCCGCGGCGGAACCGCCCGCCTGGTCGGTCGCGCCGCCGTCGTCCGCCCCGTCCCCACCGCCCGACCCGGCCCCGCCGCTCGCGCTCGGCGAGCCTGACGGCTCCGGGGTCTCCAGCACGACGTCCTCCGGCGGCTCGTCGGCCGCCAGCCGGTCGAAGATCTCCGAGGTCTCCGGCGACCAGGACACGGTCGCGCCGTCGGCGTTGTCGTAGACCGGGACCGCCGTCATGACGATGTTGCGCTTCTCCATCTGCCGCAGGGACCACGCCAGCCCGGCCACGTTCCCCGGGTTGGCGATCGCCGGGTCGGCGCTCAGCGAGCCCAGCGCCGCGTTGATCAGCCGGTACGTCTTGGTGGGGTCGGCCAGCGTCTCCGCGGAGAGCATCTGCCGCAGGGTCGCGTTGATGAACATCTGCTGCCGCTCGATCCGCGCCAGGTCGCTCCCCATCTCCAGACCCAGTCCCGTGCCCTTCCGTACCCGCAGGAACTGGATCGCCGTCTTGCCGTCGAGCCGGTTCTCCCCGGCCTCCAGGTCGATCCGCGCGGACCGCGGGTCGCCGTGCAGCGCCTCGGGCAGGCACATCTTGACGCCGCCGAGCGCGTCGACGACGTCGATCACGCCGTTCATCTTGACCACCGCGTGGTTGGACACCGTCACGCCCGTCAGCGAGTTGACCGTGTTGATCGTGCAGGCCGCCGCGTACCGCATGTCAGCGGCAGCGCCGCCGCTGCCCGTCGAGAACGCGGAGTTGAACCTGCCCGTGTACGGCGCGCTCCGCGAGCCGTCCGGCAGCTCGCACGCCGGGATGGCGAGCATCGAGTCGCGGGGGATGGAGACGACCTCGATCCACTGCCGGTCGGCCGAGATGTGCACCAGCATCGTCGTGTCGGAGCGCATGCCGTCGACGACGCCGCCGATGTCCGCGTTGGAGCCGTCGCGGATGTCGGTGCCCATGAGCAGCAGGTTGACCGGCTCGTCCTTGAACGGGTCGGACGGGTCCTTCGGCTTGACCACCTCGGCGACCAGGCCGTCGAGGTCCTGGACGTCGATCTGCGAGATCGCGTTGTGGTACGCCGTCGCGGCGGCCGCAGAGCCGAACGCCAGCGTGCCGATCACGCTCATCGTGACGGTGCGGACCACGAACGCCTTGCGCCAGCTGCGCACGTGGCGCGGCTGGCGCTCACCCGAGCGCGCGTGCCGCGGAACCCCGGGGACGATCTCGCCGACCGGCCGGACCGCCGTCCAGAAGTCGCTCACCGCGCCCGCCGCCCGTCGTCCGGTCGAGAGGTCCGCAGAGGGGGTCGCCCGCAGGTATGCACGCCGACATCCTTGGGTCCGCGGCATGAACCGGGGCTGAACGAACCTGAAGAGACGTTCAGCAACGCCTCAGCGGTCGCGGTGCTCGGGCAGCCGGAGCTCCAGCCGGGCCCCGCCCGTGGGCGCGGCCGACAGGGCCGCGGTCCCGCCGGTGTGCTGGGCCGCCTCGGCCACGATCGCGAGCCCGAGCCCGGACCCACCGCTGTCGCGGCTGCGGGCGTCGTCGCGGCGCTCGAACCGGTGGAAGATCCGCTGGCGGTCCTGCTCCGGGACGCCGTCGCCGTCGTCGTCGACGTACAGCACGACCTGGCCCGCGTCCGTGGTGAGCGTGAGGTCGACGCGCGTGCCGGCGTGGCGCCGCGCGTTCTCCGCGGCGTTGCGGACGGCGCGCACCAGGAGCACCTCGTCGCCGAGCACCCGGGCCGGGCCCACCCGGGTGGTGTCGACGACGATCCCGAGCGTGCGCAGTCGCGCGGCCTCGGCCAGGACCACGTCGTCCAGGTCGATCTCGCGCCGGTTCCGGGTCATGCCCTCGTCGAGCCGGGCCAGGAGCAGCAGGTCGTCGACGAGCTCGTGCAGGCGGGCGGCCTCGACGTCGACGGTGCCCGCCAGGGTCGCCAGGTCGGTCGTGTCGGGGTGCCGGAGCGCTACCTGGGTGTGCTGGCGGATCGCGGCGACCGGCGACCGCAGCTCGTGCGAGGCGTCCGAGACGAACCGCCGCTGGGCGCGCTGCGCGGCCTCCAGCTTGTCGAGCATCTTGTTCATCGTGGAGGTCAGGAGGGACACCTCGTCGGTGCCGCCGGGCGGCGCGATGCGGCGGGTCAGGTCGTCGCCCGCGGACTCGACGTCGCGCCGGATGCGCTCGACGGGCTGCAGCGAGCGTCCGACGACGGTCCAGGTCATCAGCGCGACGAAGGCGCTGACCGCGGGCACCGCGACGGCCATCAGCACGGTCGCGGCGCGCACCGCCTCGTCGGCGGTGTCGAGGGAGCGGCCGACCACCACGTGGTGCACGCGGCTGTCCAGGATGACCGGGGCGGACTGGACCAGGTACCGCTCGTCGAGCACGCGCACGATCCGCTCGCGCTCGGAGACGGGCAGCGGGAGGGTGTCCTTGAGGTCGTCGTCGGCCACGCCGACCACCACGCCGTCGAGCTGGAGCTGGATGATCACCTCGTCGGCGTCGAACTTCGCCAGCTCCCCGGCCGTCGCGCTGTCCAGCGCGAACTGCTGGGCCTGGTCCTCGGCGGTCTGCGCCTCCGACCCGACCAGCGACCGCTCCAGCAGCGCGACGACGGCGAACCCGCCGACCGCGAGCACCGCCAGCACGATCGCGACGGTTGAGGCGGTGATCCGGACGCGCAGCGAGAACCGCCGGCCGCCGGGCATCAGGTCACGCAGCCCGCGGTCACCCGGCTCCTGGTCACGCAGCATGGGGCATCAGCCGGTAGCCGGCGCCGCGCACCGTCTGGATCGTGTCGAGCACGAACGGCTTGTCCAGCTTGGCGCGCAGGTGCCCGATGTAGACCTCGACGATGTTCGAGTCGCCCTCGAACTGGTCCTCCCAGACCGCGGCGAGGATCTCGCTCTTGCTCCGCACGGTGCCGGCATCCCGGGCCAGGAAGACCAGGACGGCGAACTCCCGGGCGGTCAGCTTGACCGGCGCGGCACCACGGTGCACCTCACGCGTGGCGAGGTCGACGCGCAGGTCGCCGACCACGAGCGTCGTCGGGCGTTCCGGGCGCCCCCGGCGGATCAGCGCGCGCAGCCGGGCCAGCAGCACCACGTGCTCGGTGGGCTTGACCACGTAGTCGTCGGCGCCGAGGTCCAGTCCCTCGACCTGGTCCCAGGCGCCGTCCTTGGCCGTGAGCATGAGGATCGGCGTCCAGTTGCCCTCGTCGCGCAGGGTCTGGCAGACGGTGTAGCCGTTCATGCCCGGCATCATCAGGTCCAGGACGATCGCGTCGTAGCTCACCTCGCGGGCGCGCCACAGACCGTCCGTGCCGTTGTGGGCGAGGTCCACGGAGAAGCCCTCCGCCTCCAGACCACGCCGGAGGCCGTCGGCGAACCGGATCTCGTCATCCACCACGAGTACACGCATGGGACAACCCTCTCTCAGACCGTCGTGGTGCGCCGACGTCGACGACGGCCAGGCCGTCATGGTCACCGAAGCTCCATGAACGCGTGCTGAACGAACCTGAAGAGCCCTTCAGGAAGACCTCCGACCACCCGGGGCGGGGGCCCGTCAAGTCGGCGTCTTCAGGTCCGCTTCAGGTTCGTCTCACTACGGTCGAGCCGCTGGCCCGTTCCTCGCCGGCCGGCGCACCCCTCGATCCGCTCGACCCGACGAAAGAAGCCACGACGCATGAGCGCAACCGATCCCGCCCCCGAGCTCGACGGCATCGCCCGGTGGACCGTGGACCTCATGGAGACGCTCGGTGGTCCCGGCGCCGGCCTGGCGATCTTCATCGAGAACATCTTCCCGCCGATCCCCAGCGAGGTCGTGCTCCCCATGGCGGGGTTCGCGGCGCGGCTCGGAGACCTGTCCCTCGCCGGGGCGATCATCTGGACCACCATCGGCTCCGTCGCCGGTGCCTGGGTGCTCTACGGCCTCGGCGCGTGGCTGGGGCACGACCGCATGCGCGCCATCGCCGCCCGGATGCCCCTGGTCGACGTCGAGGACGTCGACCGGACGACCGCCTGGTTCGCCCGGCACGGCACCAAGGCCGTCTTCTTCGGCCGGATGCTGCCGATCTTCCGGAGCTTCATCTCCATCCCCGCGGGCACCGAGCGCATGGGCCTGCTGGTCTTCACGCTCCTGACGGCCGCCGGCAGCCTGATCTGGAACAGCATCTTCGTCGTCGCCGGATACGTGCTCGGGGCCAACTGGCACGCCGTCGACCCGTACGCCTCCGTGCTGCAGTACATCGTCATCGGGGCGGTCCTCGTCGCCGTCGTCTGGTTCCTGGTGGGCCGGGTCCGACGACGTCGCGCGCAGCGGCCCGTCGAGCAGCAGGTGCGCTGACCTGGGGCGACTGGCTCTGCCGGTCGAGCCGGCCGGTTGACCCTGCCCCAGGGGCAGGGGCTCTCATGGTGCGGGCACGACGCCACCCTGCCGCCCGCACCGCCGAGGAGAGACCGATGCGCCGACCGAAGCACCAGCAGCTGCGCCCCGAGCCGCTGATCGTCGAGGACCTGCTGCTGCTCCTGCTCGACGACCGGACGGGGACCGTCCGGGGCGAGGCCAACGTGCACTACACGCTGGGCGGTGCCGTGCTCATCGAGCTCGCGCTGCTGGGCCGGGTCGAGCTCGACGGCAAGCGGGTGCACGCCGTCGCGGGCGAGCCGCTCGGCGACTCGCTGCTGGATGCGGCGGCGGCGCAGGTGGCGAAGCGTCCCAAGCACGTGCACACGGTGCTCCTCGACCTCGGGCTCGACCTGGAGCCGCAGGTGCGCGACCGGCTCGTCGACCGAGGACTGCTGCGCCGGGAACGTTCCAAGGTGCTCGGCCTCATCCCGGTGACCAGGACGCCCGCGCAGGACCTCCCGTACGAGGCGGCGCTGCTGGAGCGGGTGCGCGCCGTCCTGGAGGACGGCGTGCCGCCCGACCCGCGCACCGCCGCCCTGACGGCGGTGCTCTCCGCCGGCGGGACGCTCCGGGAGCTCCACCCGGCGATCCCTCGGTCGCGTGCGGTGACCGAGCGGGCCCGTGAGCTGCGGGAGGGCACCTGGGGTGCGGCGGCGGTCAACCAGGCGATCCTGGTGGCCGCGGTCGCGTCGATCGGCGGCGCCGTCGCGGAGGCCGCGGTGGGCGGGGACTCGTCGTCGTAGGGCGCCGTCATCCCCGGGGCCCGCGCGCGGCGTCGAAGTAGGGGAGCGGACGATCCGCGTCTAGGGTCCAGGCGTGAGCTCAGCACCAGCGATCGAGGTCCCGGCCGCACTCGCCGCGTCGTACGCCCGGAGCTTCGGCGACGAGGGGCAGGCATGGATCGCGGGCCTGCCCGGTCTCGTGGCCGACCTGCTGGAGCGCTGGGACCTGCGGCGGGACGGCGCGACGTCGTCGGGAGAGGCGTCGCTCGTTGTGCCGGTGGTCGGATCGGACGGCGTGCGCGCGGTCCTCAAGCTGCAGCTGCCCCGTGCCGAGACCGCCGCCGCCCTGACCGGGCTGCGCGCGTGGGACGGGCACGGGATGGTGCGGCTCCTCGACCACGATCCCGGCAGCGGCACCATGCTCCTGGAGCGGCTCGACGGCGCCCGCACGCTCGCCGCCGTCGAGGACGACACCCGGGCGACCCAGATCCTGGCCGAGCTGCACGCCCGCCTGCTAGTTGTCCCGCCGCCGCCCGGGCTGCCGCACCTGCGTGACGTCGCCGCCGCGATGCTGGAGCAGGTCCCGCGAGCCGTGAAGCGGCTGGCCGATCCGGCGGACCGGCGCCTTCTGCAAGACTGGGCCGCGGTCGTGGCGGAGCTGGCCGGAGAGCCGGGCGACCGGATGCTGCACTGGGACCTTCACTATGACAACGTGCTCGCGGCCGAGCGCGAGCCCTGGCTCGCGATCGACCCGGAGCCGCTCGTGGGGGACCCGGGTTTCGACCTGTGGCCGGCTCTGGACAGCCGCTGGGACGACGTCGTCGCGGGCGGCGACCCCCGGCGCATGGTGCGCCGGAGGTTCGACGTGCTCACCGAGGTGCTCGGCCTCGACCGCGAGCAGGCCGCCGGCTGGACGCTCGGACGCCTGCTGCAGAACGCGCTGTGGGACATCGAGGACGGCCAACGGGCGCTCGCCCCCGCCGCGGTGGTCGTGGCCGAGGCGGTGCGGAGATGACGCCGGTCGATGCTGCCGGGGGCTCTGATCCGGTAGGCGGAGGTGCTCGCGCGGCCGGGCTCCTCTGGATCGTCGTCGGAGCGGTGCTGATCCTGGACGCCGTGATCGTGCTGTTCACGATCAGTCTCAACTCCGGCGTCGTCGCGACGTTCGTGCTCGGCGCGCTCTACCTGTCCTACGGTCTCTACCGGGACAGGACCCGGGGCCGAGCGCGGAACCTCCTGTCCCGGTGGTTGAAGGTCCTCGTCCCGACCGTCAGCGTTCTGCTGCTTCTCCTCTTCGTGTGCCTCGCGGTCTTCGGCAGGACGGACACCGTCTCGCACCGGGAGGACGCCGTCGTCGTGCTCGGGGCCGGGCTGAAGGGTGAGGAGGTGACGCCGTCGCTCCGCTCTCGGCTGGACGCGGCCGTCGGGTACTCCGTCGCGAACCCGGACGCCGTCGTCGCCGTCTCCGGAGGTCAGGGGCCGGGGGAGACCATCCCCGAAGGGCTCGCGATGGAGCGGTATCTGGTCGCGCACGGGGTCCCGGAGGACCGGATCCTCCGGGAGGACCGGTCGACGAGCACCCATGAGAACTTCGTCCTGACGAAGGGGCTCCTGGACGCCCACTTCGACGCCGACTACACGACGGCCTTCATCACGAACGACTACCACGTGTTCCGGGCAGGAAACATCGCCGAGAACGCCGGGATCGACAGCACCCACGCGCACGCGGACACACCCTGGATCGAGATCCCCGTCGCCTACGTGCGGGAGGCGCTGGCGATCACGAAGTTCGTCCTGACGGGGCGGTGATCAACTCCGGGCCCGGCGTCGAGCCTCAGCGAAAGTCCTCGGCGTGGTCGGCTGCCCACTGCTCGAAGGTGCGGCCGGTCGCGCCGGTCACGGCCGCGAAGTCAGGCGTCGGAGCCTCGGGACGGTCGATGGTGCTCGCCCATGCCTGAAGGACTCCGTCAGCCGTCGCCGCGGACCACCCGGTAGAGATCAGCACCTCGCGAACCTCCTCTGTGGGGAGCTCCTCCCAGGTCACCGTCCTCCCGATGGCGCTCCCGATGGCGCGTGCCTGCTCCTTCTGTGTCAGCACCGAGGGGCCGGTGATCTCCGGTGCGGCGCCCACCAGCCGGTCGGTCAGCAGGGCGATCTCGGCGACCTCGGCAAGGTCGGCCTCGTGCACGAGCGCCCGGCCGCCGTCGCCGTAGATCCAGCTGACTGTCGACCGCTCGCGCACCTGCTGCGCCCAGCCGAGGGTGTTCGTCGCCATTCCTCCCGACCGCAGGAGCGTCCACTCGACGTCGGAGGCGCGGACGGCCTGCTCGATGTCGGTGTGGAACTGGAGGATCGGGTCGGGGGCCGGGGCGCCGTCGTCCCGGACCCCGATCGCCGAGAGGTAGACGATGCGCCGGACGCGTGCCGTGATCAGGTCGACGACCGCTCGCGTCAGCTCGCCACCGCCCAGCGGCCAGACCAGGAAGACGCGATCGACGTCGCGGAGCGCGGCCCGGACGGAGTCGAGGTCGGTCAGGTCCCCGCGCACCACCTCGACGCCGTCGGGCAGGTCCGCGGAGCGCGGGGTACGGACCATCGCCCGGACCCTCACGTCCGCCCCGCCGGCGGCCAGGCGCCTGACGAGCGCACCTCCGACGTTCCCCGTCGCGCCGAAGACCAGGATCCTTGCTGTGCTGGTAGCCATGCCGTGATCGTGCGACTTCGACCTGGGTCGAAGTCAACGCACCGGTCGCTCGATAGGCTCGCGGGGTGACCGAACCTCGCGGACAGCAGCCGGAGATGAGCGTGGGAGAGCTCGCCAGGCGCGCCGGGGTCAAGGCCTCGACCGTGCGTTTCTGGGACGAGCACGGTCTGCTCCGGAGCCGGCGCACACCGGGGAACCAGCGGCGGTTCGACGACGTCTCCCTGGCGCAGGTGCACTTCATCCGGTGGTCGCAGGACGTCGGCGCGTCGCTGGACGCGATCCGCGGCGTCCTGCACAAGCTGCCGGCAGGGGTCGCCCCGAACCGTGAGGTTCAGGTGCGAGCGGCGCGCTGCTGGCGTGAGCACCTGGACCAGGAGTCCCGTGAGCTGCGGGCACGGTACCGGCGGTTGTCGGAGCCGTGGGTGTCGGCCGCTTCGGCCGAGGCTTAGCCGCCCGACGTCACACGGAGAAGTATTTGGCCTCCGGGTGGTGGAACACGAACGCGTCCGTCGACTGCTCCGGGTGCAGCTGCAGCTCGTCCGACAGCGTGACCCCCACCCGCTCCGGCCGTAGCAGCTCCACGACCTTGTGCCGGTCCTCCATGTCGGGGCACGCCGGGTACCCGAGCGACATCCGCGCCCCGCGGTACTCCAGCTTGAACATGCCTTCCACGGTGCCGGGCTCCTCGGACGCGAACCCGAGCTCGGACCGCACCCGCGCGTGCCAGAACTCCGCCAGCGCCTCCGTGAGCTGCACCGACAGGCCGTGCAGCTCCATGTACTCGCGGTACTTGTTCGCCTCGAAGAGCTTCGCGGTGTGCGCGGAAACGAGGTCGCCGACCGTCACGAGCTGCACCGGCAGCACGTCGAACCGCCCCGTCTCCTCGACGTAGGACCGCGGCCGCACGAAGTCGGCCAGGCACAGGTGCCGGTCGCGCCGCTGCCGCGGGAAGTGGAACCGCAGCCGCTCCGTCCCGACGGGACCACCGGAGCCGCCGTCGGGCGCCCCGATGCCGGCGAGGTCGCCGTGGTGCGCGACCACGACGTCGTCGCCCTCCGACCACACCGGGAAGTACCCGTACACGACCGTCGGGTCCATGATTTTGTCGGTCAGGATGCGGTCCATCCACTCCGCGAGCCGCGGCCGCCCCTCGGTCTCGACCAGCTCCTCGTAGGAGGCGCCGTCGTCCGAGCGGCCCGGCTTGAGGCCCCACTGGCCCATGAACGTCGCCCGCTCGTCCAGGAACGCCGCGTACTCGGCGAGCTGCACGCCCTTGACGATCCGCGTGCCCCAGAACGGCGGGTCCGGCACCGGGTTGTCGGCGGCGACGTCGGACCGGGCGGGCAGGTCCTCGGGCGCCGTCTGGGTCACCGTCACCACGCCGTGCCGGCGCTTGCGCAGCGCGGGCAGGGCGACGTCGTCCGGCGACGCGCCCCGCGCGACCCGCACCAGGGGCTCCATGAGCCGGAGACCCTCGAAGGCGTCCTTCGCGTACCGGACGGTGCCGGGGAAGGCGCCGGCGAGGTCGTCCTCGACGTACGTCCTGGTCAGCGCTGCCCCGCCCAGCAGCACCGGCCAGCGCTTCTCGAACCCGCGCGAGGCCAGCTCCTCCAGGTTCTCCTTCATCACCACGGTCGACTTCACGAGCAGCCCCGACATGCCGATGACGTCGGCGTCGTGCTCGATCGCGGCGTCGATCATGGCGCTCACCGGCTGCTTGATGCCGATGTTGACCACCGTGTAGCCGTTGTTCGTCAGGATGATGTCCACGAGGTTCTTGCCGATGTCGTGCACGTCGCCGCGCACCGTCGCCAGCACGATCGTGCCCTTCGACCCGTTGTCGCCCTCGACCCGCTCCATGTGCGGCTCCAGCAGCGCGACGGCGGTCTTCATCACCTCCGCCGACTGCAGCACGAACGGGAGCTGCATCTCGCCCTTGCCGAACAGCTCGCCGACGACCTTCATGCCCTCCAGCAGGTGGTCGTTGACGATGTCCAGGGCCTTCATCCCATCGCCCAGGGCCTCCTCGATGTCCGGCTCCAGGCCCTTGCGGGCGCCGTCGATGATGCGCCGCGCGAGCCGCTCGCCCACGGGCAGCCCCGCGAGCTCCGCGGCGCGCGCGTCGCGGATCGCCCCGGCGTCCACGCCCTCGAACAGGTCCAGCAGCTTGGACAGGGGGTCGTAGGTGAGGTTGCCGTCGGCGTCCCACTCGCGCTTGTCCCACACGAGGTCCAGCGCCGTCTGCCGCTGCTCGTCCGGGATGGAGGACAGCGGCAGGATCTTCGCCGCGTGCACGATCGCCGAGTCCAGCCCCGCCTCGGTCGCCTCGTGCAGGAACACCGAGTTCAGCACCGCGCGGGCGGCCGGGTTGAGACCGAACGACACGTTCGAGACGCCGAGCGTCGTGTGCACCCCGGGGTACTTCCGCGTGATGCGCCGGATCGCCTCGATGGTCTCGATCGCGTCGCGTCGTGTCTCCTCCTGGCCCGTCGCGATGGGGAACGTCAGGGCGTCGACGATGATGTCGTCCACCCGCATGCCCCAGTCGCCCACCAGGGTGTCGATCAGCCGCGACGCGATGTCGACCTTGCCGTCGGCGGTGCGCGCCTGCCCCTCCTCGTCGATCGTCAGGGCGACGACGGCGGCGCCGTGCTCCACGACCGCCGGCATGATCCGCCCGAACCGCGACGTCGGCCCGTCGCCGTCCTCGAAGTTCACCGAGTTGACCACGCCGCGCCCGCCCAGCAGCTCCAGGCCCGCGCGGATGACGGCGGGCTCCGTGGAGTCGATCACCAGCGGCAGCGTGCTCGCGGAGGCCAGGCGGGAGACGACGTCGCGCACGTCCGCGACGCCGTCACGCCCCACGTAGTCCACGCACACGTCCAGCAGGTGCGCGCCGTCGCGGGTCTGCGCGCGGGCGATGTCGACGACGTCGTCCCAGCGGCTCTCCAGCATCGCCTCGCGGAACGCCTTGGAGCCGTTGGCGTTGGTGCGCTCGCCGATCGCGAGGAAGCTCGTCTCCTGGCGCAGGTCCGTCGCCGAGTACAGCGAGGCGACGGCGTTCTCCCGCGCCGGCTCGCGCACGGCCACGGGCTGCCCGCCCACAGCCTCGACCACCAGCCGCATGTGCTCCGGCGTGGTGCCGCAGCAGCCGCCCACCAGGCCCAGCCCGAACTCGCGCGCGAACTGCGTGTGCGCCGCGGCCAGCTCCTGCGGCGTCAGGGGGTAGGACGCGCCGTGCGGGCCCAGCACCGGCAGGCCCGCGTTCGGCATGCACGCCACCGGCATCTGCGCGTGCTGCGACAGGTGCCGCAGGTGCTCGCTCATCTGCTCCGGGCCGGTCGCGCAGTTCATGCCGATCGCGTCGATGTCCAGCGCCTGCAGCGCGACCAGCGCCGCGCCGATCTCCGAGCCCATCAGCATGGTCCCGGTGGTCTCGACGGTCACCGACACGATGATCGCGACCCGCTGCCCGACGCCGCCGTCCGACGCGGCGGCCATCGCCTGCCGGCAGCCCGTCACGGCGGCCTTGGCCTGCAGCAGGTCCTGGCTGGTCTCGATGAGCAGCGCGTCCGCGCCGCCCTCGATGAGGCCCGCCGCCTGCTCCGCGAAGGTGTCCCGCAGGTGGGCGTACGTGGTGTGGCCCAGGGACGGCAGCTTGGTGCCGGGGCCCATCGAGCCCAGCACCCAGCGCGGGCGCTCCGGCGTCGAGAAGGCGTCGGCGCGTCCCCGCGCGATCCGGGCGCCCTCGCGGGCCAGCTCGCGGATGCGGTCGTCGATGCCGTAGTCCGACAGGTTCGACCAGTTCGCCCCGAAGGTGTTCGACTCGATGGCGTCCACGCCCACCGCGAGGAACGCGTCGTGCACGCCCGCGATGAGGTCGGGCCGCGAGACCGTCAGGATCTCGTTGCAGCCCTCCAGGCCCTGGTAGTCGTCCAGGGTCGGGTTCGCCTCCTGGATCATCGTGCCCATCGCGCCGTCGGCCACGACCACGCGCGTGCGCATCGCCTCCAGGAGGGCGGCGGAACGCTCGGCGAGCGCGGGCAGGGCGGTGGGTAGGGCGGTCACTCGGGCAGCGTAAGCCTCTGCCCGACGACGGCGCCGCGCGTGCCCGGCAGGCGGTCTCCTGCTGGGACGCGGCGGTATCGTCCCCGCCATGACGACGCACGACTACCTGGCCTCCCTCTTCTCCCTGGAGGGCCGCACCGCCGTGGTGACCGGCGGCAGCTCTGGCATCGGCCGCGCCATCGCCGAGGCGCTCGCCCAGGCCGGGGCGCGCACCGTGCTCGTGGCCCGCGGCGCCGAGCGCCTGGACGACGTCGCCGCCGGGCTGCGCGAGCGGGGCTGCGCCGTCGAGACGGTCGTCGCCGACCTCTCGACCCGCGACGGCATCCAGGCCGCCGCCGACGGGATCGTCGCGGCCGCCGGTGAGCCCGACATCCTCGTCAACAGCGCCGGCATCAACCTGCGCCCGCACCTCGGCGAGGTCGACCAGGCGACCTGGGACGTCACCATGACGGTCAACCTGGAGGCCCCGTTCCTGCTCGGGCAGCGGTTCGCGCCCGGCATGGCCGACCGCGGCTTCGGCCGGCTCGTGCACATCTCCTCGCAGCAGGCCCACCGCTCGTTCGTCGACAGCGGCGTCTACGGCGTCTCCAAGGGCGGCCTCGAGTCGCTCGCCCGCTCCCAGTCCGAGGCCTGGTCGTCGCGCGGCGTCACCGCGAACACCCTGGTGCCCGGCTTCGTCCTGACGCCCCTGAACCAGCGCCTGCAGGACGACGCCGCCCGCGTCGCAGCCCTCGCCGCCCGCACCACCGTGGGCCGCAACGGCGTGCCCGAGGACTTCGCGGGCGCCGCCGTCTTCCTCGCGAGCGCCGCCTCGGGCTACGTCACGGGCCACTCGCTGTTCGTCGACGGCGGGTTCTCGGTGCACTGAGGACAGGGCGCTGGGCGCTGGGCGCGGCACCGTGGTGCGCGCGGTCCGGCACGTCACCTTGTCGGTCCGAGGGAAGACCTACGCAGCCGAGGGGGTAACGGTGAGGTAGCAGTGCGACGTCTCCGTTACCCCCTCGGCTGCGTAGGTCTTCCCCCGGCTCCGTTGTGCGGTGACGGGCGTCGAGGTTCGCTGCGGTCGAGCGCCGGGGGAAGACGTACGCGATTGAGGTCCGTTGCCGACAGTAGACAATGTCTACCCAGAGCAACGGACCTCGATCGCGTACATCTTCCCCGACACCTCGGGCAGTGCGTCACCGGGGGCGGCCTCCGCGATCAGGGGTGCGGTCTCCCTCCTGGGCACTGCCGTTCGTCGTCGCCGCGCCGCAGTAGGCTCGCGCGGTGAACGTCGACTTCCCGGGCCTGGGCACTCTCGTCAACGTCGGGACGATCGTCGTCGGGTCGCTGCTCGGCATGGCCGTGGGGCACCGGCTGCCGCAGCGCACCCACGCCGTCGTGACCGACATCCTCGGCCTCGTGACCCTGCTGGTCGCCGCGCTGTCCGCGATGGCCGTCACCGACGCCGCCTTCGTCGCCGCGACGGGCTCCGGCGCACCCGTGCTCATCGTGCTCGGCTCGCTGCTGATCGGCGGCATCGCCGGCTCGCTGCTGCGCATCGAGTCCCGGTTGGAGGGGCTCGCCGGCACCATCCAGGGCTGGCTCGCCCGGAAGTCCGGCGGGCAGCGGTCCGACGGGCGCGAGTCCGGCGGGCGACCGACCGACGGGCGGCGCGGCTCCCGGCGCCCCGTGCTGATCGACGACACCGAGCGCGGGCAGGACCCCGCGGCCCGCGAACGCTTCATCGAGGGGTGGCTCACCGCGTCGCTGCTGTTCTGCGTCGGGCCGCTCGCGATCCTCGGGTCGCTGTCCGACGGCCTGGGCCGCGGCATCGACCAGCTCCTGCTCAAGTCCGTGCTCGACGGGTTCGCGGCGCTCGCGTTCGCGTCGTCGTTCGGCGTCGGGGTGCTGCTCTCCGCGGTCTCCGTCGCCGTGGTCCAGGGCCTGGTGACGCTCGCCGGCGTGCTGCTCGGGTCGGTGCTGCCAGACGCGCACATCGCAGCGCTCACGGCGACCGGCGGCCTCATGCTCGTGGGCATCGCGCTGCGGCTGCTGCACCTCAAGCAGATCCCCGTCGGCGACCTGCTGCCGGCCCTTCTCGTGGCGCCACTGCTCACGCAGCTCGTGATCATGCTGCGCTGAGCTCAGCCCCGCACCGGCACCGGCAGCCGCACCTGACGGCCGGGCTCGTCCTGCCCGTCGAGCTGCCGCGCCAGCAGGTCCATCGCGGTGCGGCCCAGCTCTTCGCCGTCCACGTCGATGGCGGGCGTGTGCTCCAGGCCGAGCGCCTCGATGACCGTCGGCTCCGTGCTGACCACCAGGTCGCGCGGCACCTCGACGCCGCGCGTGCCCAGCGCCAGCAGCAGGCCCAGCCCGATCGACGTCGCGTACGGGACGACGGCGGAAGCACCCGTCTCGACCACGGCGGGCGTCACCTCGACGCCCGCGACGAACGTCGGCGGGCGCGGGCCGAGCACGGTCAGCTCCGCACCGGCCCGGTCCGCGGCGTCGCGCACGGCGGCCGTGCGCTGCCGGTCCTGCCACGACCCCTCGGGGCCGCCCACGTAGACGATGCGCCGGTGCCCCTCGTCGGCGAGCCGCGTGGTCAGCGTGCCGAAGGCGGTCGCGGTGTCGGCGACGACCGACGTCATGCCGTCGATCTCGCGGTCCACCAGCACCGCGGGCTTGGCCGCGCCCGTGCTCGCGACCAGGGTGTCGCTGCCGCGCGGCGCGACGACGAGGAACCCGTCGACCTGCCGGGCCAGCCGCTCGACCGCGTCCGCGGAGTCCAGGGCGTGCACGGCGACGGTGAGCTGGAGCCCGGCCTCCTCGGCCCGCGCCTGGGCGCCCGCGATGATCGGCGTGAAGAAGGTGTTGTCCAGCGTCGGCACCACGATGGCGATGATGCCGGTGCGCCCGCGGGCGAGCTCGCGCGCGGCGCGGTTGGGCACGTACCCGAGGCGCGCGGCAGCCGCCGCGACCTTGACGGCGGTCGCCGCGGCCACCAGGCCGCTCCCGTTCAGCGCGCGTGACGCCGTCGCCTTCGAGACGCCGGCCACCGCGGCGACGTCGGACAGATCAGGCACCGTACCTCCTAGGTCGATGGGGACACTCTAGACGGCCGATGCAACCGATTCCGCCCGCTCTGCCCGGCCCTGTTACACGAAGTTAACGAGACAGGGCGGGACCGCGGGCGCGCATGCCTTAGGGTCCGTTGCAACCGGTTCCATCAACGAAAGACGGCTCGTGCGAGCACGTTCCACACTTCTGCTGCTCCTGCCGGGGCTGGCGTTCCTGCTCGTCGGGTTCCTGCTGCCGGCGGTCGCGATGCTCTTCGCCCCACCCGGCGTGACGTTCGCCCAGGTGCTCGAGCGCATGGGCGCGATGCTCACCGACCCCTACGACCTCGGCATCATCTGGCGCACGGTGCGCATCGGCCTGGTCGTCACCGCCATCTGCGTGGTGCTCGGGTTCCCGATCGCCTCGCTGCTGGCCCGTTCGCAGTCCCGGTGGGCGGGCGTGCTGCTCGCGCTGGCGATCTTCCCGCTGCTGCTGAGCAACGTGGTGCGCACCTTCGGCTGGCTCGTGGTGCTCGGCTCCAACGGCGTCATCGGGCAGATCCTGACCGGGCTGGGCATCGTCGAGGAGGCGCCCCAGCTCCTGTACACGGAGCTGGCGATCGTGCTCGGCCTGGTGCAGCTCTTCCTGCCGCTGGCCGTCATCACGTGCTACTCCGCCGTCGCGCAGGTCGATCCCGGCCTCGACGAGGCCGCCCGCGGCCTGGGCGCCAGCCGTACCCGGTCCTTCTGGACCATCCTGGTGCCGCTGTCGCTGCCGGGCATCGTCGTCGCGGCCACGCTCGTCTTCGCAGGCTCCGTGACCGCCTACACCACGCCGTACCTGCTGGGCGGGTCCAGCCAGCGCATGCTGTCCACCCAGCTCTTCTCGTACGCGAGCGTCACCGTCGACTGGGCCGCGGCGTCGGCCACCGCGATCGTCATGACGGTGCTGGTGTTCCTGGTCTCCGGGATCTCCGCGCTGGTCGGGCGGAAGGGGGCCATCTCATGAGCGGGCCGACGATCCAGACCCGGACCCGGAGCCTCAAGCTGCGCCACCCCGTCGCCGGCACGCTCGCCGTCGCGGGCTACGTCGTGATGATCGTGCCCATCCTGTTCGTCGTCGCCACGGCGTTCACCGCGGGCAGCACCCTGCGCTTCCCGCCCGAGGGCCTGTCGCTGAAGTGGTTCGGCGAGGCGCTCGCGTACTCGCCGTTCATGGAGGCCGTGGTCTCCAGCCTGGAGCTCGCGGTGCTCGCCACCGCGCTGGCCCTGGCGCTGGGCGTGCCGGTCACGCTCGCGATCCACCGCGGCCGCATCCCCGGCAAGGGGCTGCTGGAAGGCCTGTTCCTGTCGCCGCTCGTGGTGCCGGAGCTGGTCGTGGGCCTCGCGCTGTACCAGCAGCTCATGATCGGCCTGCACCTGGACAACTTCACCACCCTGCTGCTGGGCCACACCGCCCTGCTGCTGCCGTACGCCGTCCGCGTCACCGGGGCCTCGCTCGCGCTGGCCGACCCGGCGCTGGAGGAGGCGGCCCGCGGCCTGGGCGCCTCGCCGCTGCGGGCGTTCGTCACCGTGACGCTGCCGATGCTGCGTCCCGGCCTCATCTCGGCGGGGCTGCTCGGCTTCGTCACCTCGTTCAACAACGTGCCGCTGTCGCTGCTGCTGCAGACCCGCGACTTCCGGACGCTGCCCGTCACGATGCTCGACTACGTCCAGCAGAGCTACGACCCGATGGTCGCCGCCGCCTCGACGCTCGTGCTCGCCGCGACCGTCGTCGTCGCGATCGTCGCCGAGCGCACGGTCGGCTTCGCCAAGATCTTCGGAGGGATCAACCGATGACCACCCCCGCCGCCGAGCTCGTCGGCGTCTCCCAGCAGTTCGGCAGCTTCACCGCCGTCGACTCGATCGACCTGCGGATTCCCCGCGGCCGCCTGACCACGCTGCTGGGCCCCAGCGGCTGTGGCAAGACGACGACGCTGCGCATGCTCGCCGGGTACGCCTCGCCGACGTCGGGCCGCATCCTGATCGACGGCCAGGACGCGACCCGCACCCCGCCGGAGAAGCGCGACCTGGGCATGGTGTTCCAGTCCTACGCGCTGTTCCCGCACCTGACGGTCGCCGACAACGTGGCCTACGGCCTGACGATGCGCAAGGTCCCGGCGCCCGAGCGGCGCCGTCGGGCCGGGGAGGCCCTGGAGCTCGTGGGCCTGGGGCACCTGGGCGACCGCAAGCCCAAGCAGCTCTCCGGCGGGCAGCAGCAGCGCGTCGCGCTGGCCCGCGCCATCGCGATCCGGCCCCGCCTGCTGCTCCTGGACGAGCCGCTGTCCAACCTGGACGCGCGGCTGCGCGTGCAGATGCGCGCCGAGATCCGCCGCATCCAGTCGGAGACCGGGCTCACGGTCGTGCTGGTCACGCACGACCAGGACGAGGCCCTGGAGATGTCCGACGAGATGGTGCTGATGCGCGCCGGCAAGGTCGTGCAGACGGGCGCGCCCCGCGACGTCTTCCCCGCACCGGCCGACCGGTTCGTCGCCGAGTTCCTCGGCTACGAGAACTTCCTGACCCTGACCGACGGCCGCGCGGCCGCCGTCCGCCCCGAGCACCTGCGGATCGTCCCGGCGAACGCGGCCCTCGACGGCGCGGCGGGCGTGTCCGACGGCGACGTCGTGCTCGACGCCGTCGTGGCCGACGTCGCCTACCGCGGCGTCGACCTGCTCGTGACCCTGGACGCCACCGACCCGGCCGGCGCCCCCGTGCGCCTGCTCGCCGACCACCGGGCCGAGCACGCGAGTGCCGCGACCGGCCCGGCGCCGTCGGCCGGCGACCGCGTCCGCCTCGTCGCGCCCCGGGCGCGCCTCGCCCTGCTGACCGCCGAACCCGCAACCGAAGGACTGTCATGACCCAGCACCACCCCGCCCGCCGCGTCACGGCGGTCGCCGCCGGCCTCGCGGCCACCGCCCTCCTCGCCGCCGGCTGCTCCGCCGGGGACGACACCGCCGCCGAGGACACGATCGTCGTCTCCACGTTCCCGTTCGGCGTCGAGGAGTTCCAGGAGGCGGTGATCGACCCCTTCACCGCCGAGACCGGCATCAAGGTCGAGGTCGAGACCGGCTCGAACGCCGACCGGCTCTCGCAGCTCCAGGTCGCGGGCGACAGCTCCGGCATCGACGTCATGCTGATCTCGGACTACTACGCCGCGCTCGGCCAGGAGAGCGACCTGTTCCAGCAGGTCGACGCCGCCAAGGTGCCCTCCCTGGACGAGGTCGCCGACTTCGCGCTCGAGGACGCCTACCAGGGCCCCGCCTACAGCTACCAGCTCAACGGCACGATCTACTCGACCGAGGACCTGTCGGCCGACGAGGCCGCCGAGTGGGACCTCTACGGCGACGAGGCGCTCGCGGGCCGCCTCGCGCTGCCGGACATCTCGGTCACGGCCGGCCAGCTCATGATCTCGGGCGTGGGGGAGACCTACGGCGACGGGCCCTACGACATCGACACGGCGCTGGAGACCCTGGGCGGCTGGGCCCCCGGCATCCTGCAGTTCTACTCGTCGTCCACCGAGGTGACGAACCTGCTGACGCAGGGCGAGATCGTGGCCGCCGACTCCCTGAGCGGCTTCGCGACCGACCTGGTCGCCTCGGGCGAGCCCTACGCCTGGACGCCGCCCGCCACGGGCCGCTACATGGCGACCAACCGCGCCATGATCCCCGCGGGCGCCCCGAACGTCGACGGCGCGCACCAGTTCATCGACTACCTGCTCTCGGCCGAGGCCCAGACCACGTCCGCCGAGCTCGTCGGCGACCTGCCCGTCAACCCCACCGCCACCGTGCCGGACTCCATCGCGGCGGTCGTGGGCGACATCGCGGCCGACCCGGTCGCCGCCGGCTACGCGACGCTCGACCCGGCGGAGCTCGTGCCCACCCGGGGCGAGTGGGTGGACCGGTTCGCCCGTGAGGTGACGGCCGGCTGACCGGGCCCGACACCATGACGAGCACTGACATGAGCACTGAGACCACCAGCACTGACACGACCGGCACCGCGCTCGACCGCATGCCCAAGGTCGACCTGCACTGCCACCTCATCGGCACCGTCCGGGCCAGCACGTTCGCGGAGCTGGCCCGGCGGGAGGGCCTCGACCTGCCGGCCGAGCCCGAGCGCATCTTCGCCGACATCAACTCCCTGCCGCCGGACCCGGACCTGTACCGCGACACCCGCATCCCGGTGCCGCAGGGCCGCAGCGCGGACGAGCCGGAGGTGTCGTACTCGCTGTTCCAGGCCTCCCGCTGGGTCACGCAGGTGCTGCGCGACGCCGACGACCTGACCCGCATCACGTACGAGGCCTTCGAGGCGGCGCACCGCACCAGTGCGACGCGCCACCTCGAGGTGTCCTTCGACGCCGTGCCCGAGCACCTGGCCTCGCTGGGCTACCTCGGCTCCGTCGAGGCGTACGCCGAGGGCATCCGCATGGCGGAGCGCGACTTCGGCATGTCGGGCCGGCTCATCGCCGCGATCGACCGGTCCGGCTCCGGCGAGGACGCGCTGGAGCGCGTGCGCACCGTCGTCGACCACCCGCACGAGTACGTCGCGGGCATCGGCCTGGACAACCTGGAGACGGCGGGCCCGCCCGAGCGGTTCGCCGCCGCCTACCGGCTCGCCGGGGAGGCGGGCCTGGGCCGCACGGCGCACTCGTCCGAGCACGCCCCGGTCGCGGTCAACACGATCACCTGCCTGGACCTGCTCGGCTGCGACCGCATCGACCACGGCTACTTCGTCCTGCAGGACGACGACGTCGTGGCCCGCGTGCGCGACGAGCAGGTGCCGTTCACGGTCATCTCGACGACGTCGCGCCGCTCCTGGCGGCCGTGGCGGCGTGCCTCCATCGCCGCGATGCTGGACGCGGGGCTCAACGTGATCCCGGCGTCCGACGACCCGGGGATGTTCCCCACCACGCTCGCCGGCGAGTACCGCATCCTCGCCCACGACCTCGCCGTGCCGGACGAGCGGCTGCGCCAGATGGCGCTGGCCGGCGTCGAGGCGGCCTGGCTGCCGCCCGCCGAGAAGGCGGCGCTCCGCACCCGGTTCGAGAAGGAGCTCGCGGACCTGGCCTGAGCGCGGGCCGGCTCTAGAAGGCGAGCGTCCCGTTCTCGTCCTGGAGGGTCCCGGTCGGTCCGTCCGGGCCGAGCGTCGCCAGTCGCCCGACGACGGCGGCGCTCTGCTCGGGCGACCGGCCGATGCCGAACGACGCCGTCATGTCGGTGGCGGTCGTGCCCGGCTCCAGGGCGTTGAACCGGATGCCGGGGTGCGCCTTGGCGTACTGGACGGTCAGCATGGTGGCCGCCGCCTTCGACGCCGCGTACAGCGCGACCGGCAGGCTGAACTCCGGCCGGTCGGGGTTGGTCACGGCCCAGAACGACCCGCCGCTGCTGGACACGGTCACCACGTTGGGGCTGTCCGACCGGCGCAGCAGCGGCAGGGCCGCCTCGGTGACCCGCACGATGCCCACCGCGTTGGTGTCGAACGACCGCAGCGCGGTGGGGCCGTCGAGCCCCGTCTCCAGGATGCCCGCGTTGTGCACGAGTACGTCGAGGCGGCCGGCCGCGGCGTCGATGGTCGCGAGCGCGGCGGCCACGGAGGCGTCGTCGGTCACGTCGAGCTGGACGGACCGCGCGCCCAGCTCGGCGGCGGCCTTCTCCCCGCGCCCGGCGTCGCGGGCGCCGATCCAGACGTCGTGGCCCAGCGCCAGGAGCTGGCGGGCGGTCTCGTAGCCGATGCCCTTGTTGGCCCCGGTGATCAGCGTGACGGTCATGCGGTGTCCTCCCGAAATATGCGGCCCGGTCAGGCCGTTGGACACGCTATGAGCGGCCGAACCGACCAGCCAGGACCCGGACGAGACCAGGGTGCGGCAGGACCCCCTCTGCGGGATGCGACCAACCCCCTGGGCGCCTATCTGCGGGCCCGGCGCGAGCTGGTCACGCCCGGGCAGGCGGGCCTGCCCGGGACCGGCGTGCGCCGCGTGCCCGGGCTGCGCCGCGAGGAGGTCGCGATGCTCGCCGGCATCAGCGCCGACTACTACCTGCGGCTGGAGCGCGGACGCGACCGCAACCCGTCCGTGCAGGTCCTTCAGGCGCTGGCGCGCGTGCTCCACCTCGACGACGCCCACTTCGCCCACCTGCGCACGCTCGTCGCCGACGCCCCCGGACAGCGCGTCCGGCAGCGCGGGCACCGGCCGGGGGAGGAGCCCGTGCCCGACGGCGCGCGCAAGCTCCTGGACTCCCTGGTGCAGCCGGCGTTCATCGAGGGCCGGTACTTCGACGTCGTGGCCTCCAACGCGCTGGCCCGCGCCGTCGACCCGCGCCTGGACGTGGGCGGCAACCAGCTCCGCGACCTGTTCCTCGACCCGGCCGCCCAGGCGCTCTACCCGGAGTGGGCGAGCGTCACGGAGTGCTTCGTGGCCAGCCTGCGGCAGTCCGCGGGCACCGACACCGACGACCCGCGGTTCGTCGAGCTCACCGGCGAGCTCTCGGCCAGCGCCCGGTTCCGCGAGCTCTGGGCGCGCCACGAGGTGCGCGGGCAGCGCGGCACCCCGCTGCGGATCGCCCACCCGCAGGTCGGCGAGCTGACCGTCAACCGGGAGCGGCTCGGAATCGGCGGGGCGGAGCACCTGATGCTCGTCGTCTACCACCCCGACACCGGGTCCGACGACGCCGACAAGCTCGCGCTGCTGGCGTCCGCGAGCGCGTAGCCCCGCGTTCTCACCCGCACCGGGACCGAAAATCCCGTGGAGGACGGCACCCGTCTCGCCTAGCGTGGCGGCATGTCCCCTCCCGTGCGCGCGACCATCGGCGACCGCGCCGCCGCACCGTCCGTCCTGACGCCCCCGACCGCGGGCGGCCTCACGTGGCGCCCGTGGACGCCGGCGGACGTGCCCGCGCTGGCGGCGCTGATGCGCGCCGTCCAGGAGGCCGACGGCCGCGACTGGTTCACGCCCGCCGAGGAGATCGCCGAGACCTTCGGCGCCCCCGCGTACGAGACGGCGGACACGCTGGTCGGCCTCGACGCCGACGGCACGCCGCTCGCGTACGCCCACGCCGAGCAGTTCCCCACCGACGGCGCGGGCCTGCTCCGGGTCTGGCTGCACGGCGGCGTCCACCCCGACCGCCGCGGCGAGGGCATCGGCACCGAGCTGCTCGCCTGGGCGTCCGGCCGCGCGCGGCAGGTGCTCGCGGCGTCGGACGGCGACCCGCGGCTGGCCGGCCTGCCCGCGCGGATCGCCGTGGACCTGCTGGACACGGACCCGCCCGAGCGGCGCGACCTGCTGCGTGCCGGCGGGTTCGAGCCCGTGCGCTACTACGCCAACCTGCTGCGCGACCTCGCCGCGCCCGTCCCCGCCGTCGGCCTGGAGCCGCCGCTGCGCCTGGTCCCGTGGACCGACGCCCTGGAGGACGCCGCCCGCCTGGCCCGCAACGACGCGTTCCGCGACCACTGGGGCAGCCAGCCGCGCACCGCCGAGTCCTGGCGGGCGCACCGCAGCTCGTTCGCGCGGGACTGGTCGTTCGTCGTGGTCGACGAGTCGGTGCGCTACCCGGGCTCCGAGCACGAGGCCCCGGGGGACACGACGGTCGCGCCCGGCACGCCGTACGTCGTCGGCCTGCACCGGGCCGGGCGGTACGAGCACGACTGGGCCACGCAGGGTTACACCGCCGGCTACACCGAGCTGCTCGGCGTGCGCCGCGCCTACCGCGGACGCCGTATCGCCGTCGCGCTCCTGACCCACGCCCTGCGTGTGTTCGCCGACGACGGCATGCAGCACGCCGAGCTCGACGTCGACACCGACAACCCGACCGGCGCGCCCGCCCTCTACACGCGGCTGGGCTACACCAAGAGCGAGGGCTCGACGCTGTACGCCATCGAACTGTGACGGCACCGAGCTGTGAGCCGCACCGGACTTCGCACCACCCGACCTGAACCCCTGAAGGAAGCACCATGAGCACCGAGACCGACGACCCGGCCGCGACCAACCCCGCGGTGACCAACCCTGCCCAGACCGCCCTCGCCCCGATCGCCGAGCGCGCCGCCGCCCCGGCGACCCCGACCGTGCCGACGGCGGGCGGCCTCACCTGGCGCCCCGCCACCCGCGAGGACGTGCCCGTCTGGCTCGCCCTGCGCAACCTCATCGCCCGCGCCGACGCCGAGCCCTACGTCGAGACCGCCGAGGAGATCGAGGAGATCTTCGACGGCACCTGGCGCGACATGACCCGCGACTCCCTGCTCGGCTTCGACGCCGACGGCACCCTCGTGGCCTGGGGATACGTCGCCAGCCCGCCCGGCGACGTCACCACGGTGCGTTCCTTCACCTGGGGCGGCGTGCACCCCGACCGCCGCGGCGAGGGCATCGGCCGCGAGGTGCTGGCCTGGTCGATCGGCCGCGCCCGGCAGCTCCTGGCGGCGTCGGGCAAGGACGTGCCCGCCCGCATCGCGGTGTTCGCCGAGGACGACGGGCCCGCGAGCAAGCAGCGCCTCTACGAGCGGGCCGGCATGGAGGTGCGCCGCTACTACTCCGACCTCGCGCGCCCCCTGACCGGGCCCGACGCCGCTCCCGTGCCCGAGGTGGCCCTCACCGGGTCGCTGCGGCTCGCCTCGTGGTCCGAGGCGCTCGACGAGGCCACGCGCCTCGCGCACAACGACGCGTTCCGCGACCACTGGGGCAGCCAGCCGCAGACCCGCGAGCAGTGGGCCGAGCGCGCCGGCTTCGCACCGCAGTGGTCGTTCGTCGTGCTCGACGACGCCCCCGACGTCGACGCCCTGCTCGCCTCGCCCGACATCGAGCCCGAGACCGCCGCCGCGCTCCGGGCGGGCGAGCCGTTCGTCGTCGGCTACTCGCTCGCCGGCCACTACCCCGAGGACTTCGCGCTGCGCGGGTACTCGTTCGGGTACACCGACATCCTCGGCGCGCGCCGCTCCTACCGGGGCCGCAAGGCCGCGCTCGCGGCGCTCGCGGCGGGCATGCGGGCCTTCGCCGCCGACGGCATGGAGTACGCGGCGCTCGACGTCGACACGGCCAACCCGAGCGGCGCCCACGGCCTGTACGCGAGCCTGGGCTACACCAAGACGACGGGCAGCCGCATGCTCTCGATCGAGCTCTGACCCCACGCTGGTCGAGTGGCTTCGCTGGTCGAGCTTGTCGAGACCTCACCGGGTCTCGACAAGCTCGACCAGCGGTGTAGTGCGCTCGGCCAGCGACGGCCTACTTCGCCAGGCGCTGGCGGCGGGCCTCGTAGAGGACCACCGTGGCCGCGTTCGCGGCGTTGAGCGAGCTCGCCGATCCCGTCATCGGGATGCTCAGCGTCACGTCCGCGGCGTCGCGCCACGACTGGGGCAGCCCCGTGGTCTCGTTGCCCACCAGCAGCAGCACGGGCTGGGTCAGGTCGTAGGCGGAGACGTCGGCGTCGCCGTGCTCGTCCGTAGCCACCACCACTAGGGGCAGCCCGGCGGCCCGACGCGCCGTCACCCACTCCATGACCTCCGCCGTGGAGGGGGAGCGCACCACCGGCGTCGCGAAGAACGACCCCGTGCTGGCCCGCACCGACTTGGGGTCGTAGGCGTCGGCGGCGTGCCCCGTGGTGATCACGCCGTGGGCGCCGAACGCGTCGGCCGACCGCACGACCGCGCCGATGTTGCCCGGCTGCGTGGGCCGGTCGAACACGACGCCGAGGAAGTCGGGCCCCGCCTCGATGCGGTCCAGGTCGTCGGGCCGCATCGCGATGACCGCGAGCAGCTCGGCATCCTCCTTCTCGGCTAGCTCCGCCAGCAGGTCGGGCGCCATCTTGACGTGCTCGGTGTGCGGGTGCGCCGCGAGCAGGTCCCGGGCCCACTGCGAGAGCCGGCGCTCGCCGTCGTACAGCAGGGCGCGCACCTCCCAGCCGTGCTCGACGGCCATCGTGAGGGGCCGCACGCCCTGCACCAGGAACTCGCCCGCGCGGTGCCGCTTGTTGCGGTTCGTCACGAGGGTCTGGAGCTGCTGGAAGCGTGCGTTGCGCTGGGAGATCCGGGTAGCCACGCCCCCATCCAACACCGTCGCGGCCCGCCCCGTCGCAGCCGGCGCCGGGGAATGTGTACGCGATCGAGGTCGGTTGCTCTGCGTAGACATTGTCGACGCAGAGCAACACACCCCGGATTCGCACAGTCACCCCGCGACCGTTCCCGTCCCGACGTCGCCCGCCCCCGGCGCCGGGGAACCCGCGGCTCAGCGCGCCAGCAGCTTCTCCATGGCGGCTCGCGCCTGCGGCGAGGCGAACAGGTCCGCCGACGAAGTCACGACGTCGTCCACCTGCGCGTCGAAGCGGGCCAGCGTGTCCGCGTTGAGCAGCGCCTTGGTCGCGGCCAGGCCCTGTGGGTCGCCGGCGGCCAGGCCGCGCAGGACGGCGTCGACCTCCGTGTCGAGGCCGTCGAGCGGCACGGCCCTGGTCACCAGGCCCCACTCGGCGGCCTCGGCGGCGGTGAACGGGGCCCCTGTGAGGAACGTGCGCGAGGCCGCGCGCGGCGTCATCCGAGGCAGCACCGCGAGTGAGATGACGGCGGGGGCGAGCGCGAGGCGGGCCTCGGTGAACGCGTAGGTGATCTGGTCGGCGCTGACCGCGACGTCGCACGCGGCGACCAGCCCGATCCCGCCCGCCCGGACCGGCCCGTGCACGCGCGCGACCACGGGCTTGGGCAGCGCGAGCAGGTCGCGCAGCACCTCGGCGAGCCGCCGCGCGGAGACGCTCATGCCGTCGGCCAGGGCCTCGGTGAGGTCGGCCCCGGAGCAGAACGCGCTGCCGCTGGCGGCCAGCACGACGGCGCGTACGTCGTCGTGCGCCGCGCGGTCCAGGGCAGCCCGCAGCTCGTCGAGCAGGGCGAGGGACAGGGCGTTGCGGCGCCGGGGCGCGTCGAGCGTGATCCGGGCGTACGCCACGGGCTGGGCGTCGGACGGCGCGTCGGGCGCGGCGTCGGGTCGGTCGAGCGCTACGACGTCGTAGGCGACCTGACTGATGGCGGTCATCGAGAAGTCCTCCGGGTGGGGCCTGGCGCTGTGAGGTTAATGGTGGTTAACCTCTGTGACATGCGCAACATGCATACACCAGAGAACCCGGAGCACACCAAGCTCCGGGACGCGGTACGTGACTACGCCGACCGCGAGATCGCGCCCCACATCGCCCGATGGGACAGGGAATGCCGCCTGCCCGTCGAGGTGGTGCACCAGATGGGGGAGCTGGGCCTGTTCGGCCTGACCGCCCCGGAGGAATACGGAGGGTCCGACCTCGGGCTCACCGGGCTCAGCATCGCCGTCGAGGAGATCGGCCGCGTGGACCAGTCCGTCGGCATCACGCTCGGGGCCGGCGTCGGCCTCGGTGTCGGCAGCCTGCTGGCCTACGGGACCGAGGACCAGAAGCAGACCTGGCTCCCCGACCTGATCGCCGGCCGGACGCTCGGCTCGTTCGGCCTCACCGAACCCGGCGCGGGCAGCGACGCCAACGCCATGTCCACCACCGCCGAGCTCACCGACGGTCACTGGGTGATCAACGGCGCCAAGCAGTTCATCACCAACTCCGGCACGCCGATCACCAGCCTCTGCACCGTCGCGGCGCGTACCGGCACCCGGCCGGACGGCAGCCCGGAGCTCAGCGCGGTCATCGTCCCCAACGACACGCCCGGGTTCGTCGTCGAGCCCCTGCACGACAAGATGAGCTGGCGTGCCTGCGACACCCACCCGCTGCGCTTCGAGAACGTGCGCGTGCCCGAGGTGAACCTGCTGGGGGAGCGGGGCAACGGCTTCAAGCAGCTCATGCTCTGCCTCAACACCGGCCGCGTGGCGGTCGCGGCGCTCGCGACCGGCTGCATCCAGGCCATGCTGGACCTCACCGTGGAGCGCGCCGGCGTGCGCCCCACGTTCGGCGGGCCGATCGGTCGTAAGCAGGGTGTCGCGTTCCAGGTCGCCGACATCGAGGTCATGCTCCAGGCGAGCCGGGCCCTGACCTACCGGGCGGCCGCGCTGAAGGACTCGGGGGCGCCGCTCGACGAGTTCCGGCGGGCTTCCTCGGTCGCCAAGCTCTACGCCACGGAGTCCGCCGTGACGGCCACGCGCATCGCGGCGCAGGTCTTCGGCGGCTACGGCGTCATGGAGGACGGGCCGATCGCCCGCTTCTACCGGGACGCGAAGGTGCTGGAGATCGGCGAGGGGACGTCCGAGCTGCAGCGCATGCTCATCGCGCGGGGGCTCGGCCTGCCGGTGGAGTAGTGCCTGCCGGTGGAGTGAGCTCTGCCGGTGCGAGCAGCGCGGCGTGCGCCATGCGGGTCAGCAGGGCCCGCATGGCGGCACGCCCGATGCGGGCGCTGTGCGGCGTGGAGTTGAGCAGGCCGAAGGCGGCCTGCACGGCGGCCCGCGCCTCCGTGGCGCCGAGGTCGGGGCGCAGGGGTCGCAGGGCGTCGCTCCACACGTCGATGTAGGCGAGCTGGTGCTTGCGTACCTGGGCGCGGGCCTCCGTGCCCAGGGCGCCCCACTCGCGCTCCTGGATCACGATGAGCGCGGGGTTGTCGAGCGCGAAGTCGGCGTGCCGGTCGATCAGCGCCGCCAGCGCGCCGTCGGCCACCGCGGGGTCGGGCAGCAGCTCGCGCGCGCCGGCCAGGAGCTGGTCGGAGGCGTGCAGCAGGCACTGCCCGAGGATGTCCTCCTTGCTGGCGAAGTGCTTGTACAGGGCGGGGCCGGAGATGCCGACGGCCGCGCCGATGTCGCCCATCGAGACGCCGTGGAAACCACGGGCGGCGAAGAGGCCGGCTGCCGTGCTCAGGATCTGCTGCCTGCGCGGGGTCACCGGAGCAGTCTAGGAGCGACCATGCGGATCGAGGGGTTAACGATCGTTAACCAGAAGGATAGGCTGCGGCACATGACCACCGACGTCGGCGTTGGACCGGATCTGCGCACCCTGACCGCGCAGCTGCGCGAGCGGCTGGCGCGCGTGCGCCAAGGCGGCTCGCCCGAGGCGCGCGCCCGCCACACCGGGCGCGGCAAGCTGCTCGCCCGCGACCGGATCGACCGGCTGCTCGACCCCGGCAGCCCCTTCCTGGAGATCGGGGCGCTCGCGGCCTACGACATGTACGGGGGCGAGTGGGCGGTGCCCAGCGCGGGCATCGTCACGGGGATCGGCCGGATCGCGGGGCGGCAGTGCGTCGTCGTCGCCAACGACGCGACCGTCAAGGGCGGCACGTACTACCCGGTCACCGTCAAGAAGCACCTGCGCGCCCAGCAGGTCGCGGCCGAGAACCACCTGCCGTGCGTCTACCTCGTGGACTCCGGCGGCGCGTACCTGCCGATGCAGGACGAGGTGTTTCCCGACCGCGAGCACTTCGGGCGCATCTTCTACAACCAGGCCAACCTGTCGGCCCGGGGCATCCCGCAGGTCGCAGCCGTGATGGGCTCGTGCACCGCGGGCGGCGCGTACGTGCCGGCGATGAGCGACGAGGCCGTCATCGTGCGCGACCAGGGCACCATCTTCCTCGGCGGGCCGCCCCTGGTGCAGGCCGCCACGGGAGAGGTCGTCACGGCCGAGGAGCTGGGCGGCGGCGTCGTGCACACCACCACCTCCGGCGTCGCGGACCACCTGGCCGACGACGACGCCCACGCCCTGCGCATCGTCCGCGAGATCATCGCGACCACACCGGCGCCCGCGCAGGTGCTGGACCGGTTACCGCCCGAGGAGCCCGAGCTCGACCCCGACGGGCTGTACGACGTGCCCGCCGACCCGCGCACCCCGTACGACGTGCGCGACGTCATCCGCCGCATCGTCGACGGCTCCCAGCTCGCCGAGTTCAAGGCTCGCTACGGCGAGACGCTGGTCTGCGGCTTCGCCCGGATCGACGGTTACCAGGTCGGCATCGTCGCCAACAACGGCATCCTGTTCTCGGAGTCCGCGCTGAAGGGCGCGCACTTCGTGCAGCTCTGCGATCAGCGGCGCATCCCGCTGGTCTTCCTGCAGAACATCGCCGGGTTCATGGTCGGCAAGGAGTACGAGCACCGTGGCATCGCCAAGGACGGCGCCAAGCTCGTCACCGCCGTGGCCTGCACGTCCGTGCCCCGGTTCACCGTGGTGCTCGGCGGCTCGTTCGGCGCCGGCAACTACGGCATGAGCGGCCGCGCCTACGACCCCCGGTTCCTGTGGATGTGGCCCGGCGCCCGCATCTCCGTGATGGGCGGCGAGCAGGCCGCGTCCGTCCTGGCCACGGTCCGCAAGGACCTCGCCGACGCCTCGGCCGCCGACGTCGAGGCCTTCAAGGCCCCGATCCGCGCCCAGTACGAGACCCAGGGCAACCCCTACTACGCCACGGCACGCCTGTGGGACGACGGCGTGATCGACCCCGCCGACACCCGCCGCGTGCTGGCCCTCGGGCTGGCCGCCACGGCCGCCGCCCCGATCCCCGAGCCCTCCTACGGCATCTTCCGGATGTGATGACGATGCACACCCTCCTGGTCGCCAACCGCGGCGAGATCGCCCTGCGGATCATCCGCACCGCCCGCCGACTCGGCCTGCGGACCGTCGCCGTGCACTCCGACGCCGACACCGGCGCCCCGCACACCCGCGCCGCCGACGTCGCCGTCCGCATCGGCCCGACGCCGCCCGGCGAGTCCTACCTGTCGATCCCGGCGCTGCTCGCCGCCGCCAAGGAGACCGGCGCCGACGCCGTCCACCCCGGCTACGGGTTCCTGTCCGAGCAGGCCGACTTCGCCCGTGCCGTCGTCGGCGCCGGGCTCACCTGGGTGGGGCCGCCGCCCACCGCGATGGACGCCATGGCGCGCAAGGACACCGCGCGGGAGGTCGCCCGGAAGGCCGGCGTGCCGGTGCTCGAGGGCATCTCGCTGACGGACCTCTCGCTGGTCGAGCCTGTCGAGACCCTGGTTTCGACAAGCTCAACCAGCGAAGCGGGATCGGCCGGCAGATTCCCGCTCCTGGTCAAGGCCGCCGCCGGTGGCGGCGGCAAGGGCATGCGGATCGTGCGTGCCGAGGACGAGCTCGGCCCGGCGATCGCGGCCGCCGCCCGGGAGGCCGCCACCGCGTTCGGCGACGACACCCTGCTGCTGGAGCCCTACGTCGAGCACGGCCGGCACGTCGAGGTGCAGGTCCTCGCCGACGAGCACGGGAACGTCCTGCACCTGCACGAACGCGACTGCTCCGCCCAGCGCCGGCACCAGAAGGTGCTGGAGGAGGCCCCCGCGCCCGACCTCGACCCGGCCGTGCGCGACGCCCTGCACCTGTGGACCGTGAACCTCGCCCGCCAGGTGGGCTACACCGGCGTCGGCACCGCGGAGTTCCTCGTCGACACCCGCCAGGGCATCAAGGGTGCCTGGTTCCTGGAGATGAACACCCGCCTCCAGGTCGAGCACCCCGTCACCGAGGAGGTCGTCCGCGTCCGCGGGCAGCGCATCGACCTCGTCGAGCAGCAGCTCCGCGTCGCCGCCGGCGACCACCTCGGCTTCACGCAGGACGACGTCACCGTCGTCGGGCACGCGATCGAGGCCCGGATCTACGCCGAGGACGCCTTCGGCGGGTTCCTGCCGCAGGCCGGCACCGCGACCCGCGTGCGCTGGCCGGACTCGGCCGGCTCGGCCACCGTGCGGGTCGAGGCCGGGCTGGAGGACGGCACCGTCGTCCCCGCCGCCTACGACCCCATGGTCGGCAAGATCATCGCGCGGGGCCCCGACCGCGAGGCCGCCCGGCACGCCCTCGTCGACGCCCTCGACGACACCGCGATCGGCGGGCTGGTCACCAACACCGGGTTCGTGCGGGCGCTCGCGGACTCGGGCGCCTTCCGGGACGGCGACGTGCACACCGCGTGGCTCGACACCCACGCGCTGCCGGCACCGGACCCGGGGCCCGCGCTCGTGGCGGCCGCCTGGTCGGTGGCCACGGCCGCGGAGCACGACGGCGGCGACGGGTGGCGGCTCGGCGGCCCGCCCGCCGACGCGTGGGTCGAGCTGGACGACGTCGTGCTCCGCGTGTGCACCGCCCGCGGCGAGGTGCGGCGCGACGGCGAGCCGCCGACGTCGTGCCGTGCCGCGGGCCGCCTCGGGGGACAGGCGGGGGGAGCCGACCTGCTGGAGCTCGACGGCGTCACGGCCCGGTTCGTGGTCGACGTGCGGCCGCGCTCGGTGGAGGTGAGCACGCGCGGGCACACGTTCCGCTTCACGCGCCCGGGCGGCACCCGGGCAACGGAGGCTGACCTGTCCGACGGCGTCGTCGTCGCCGCGATGCCCGGCACCGTGACCCGCGTCGAGGTGGGCGACGGCGAGGCCGTGACCGCCGGGCAGGCGCTCGGCGTGCTGGAGGCGATGAAGATGGAGCTGGCCCTGACGGCGCCGTCCGACGGCGTGGTGCGCGTGCGCGCGACGGCGGGGGAGCAGGTGGCCGCGCGGCAGGTGCTGTTCGTGATGGAGGTGCCCGATGTCTGAGCCGATCCCTGACCAGGCGCCCCGGGAGTACCGCCGGCCGCAGGTGGTGCGCGACCCGGCCCTGCCGGAGCGAGTCACGATCTACGAGGTGGGCCCGCGCGACGGGCTGCAGAACGAGAAGGCCGTGGTGCCGACCGCGGTCAAGGTGGACCTCGTCGAGCGGCTGCTCGACGCCGGCCTGCCGTACGTCGAGGCCACCAGCCTGGTGCACCCCCGCTGGGTGCCCCAGCTCGCCGACGCCGCCGACGTGCTCGGCGCGCTGGTGGACCGGCTCGGCGACCGGGCCCGCGACCTGCCGGTGCTGGTGCCCAACGAGCGCGGCCTGGAGCGCGCCTACGACCTGGGCCTGCGGCACATCGCGGTGTTCGCCAGCGCCACCGACTCGTTCGCGCGCCGCAACCTGAACCGGTCCCTGGACGAGCAGTACGCGATGTTCGAGCCGGTCATGACGCGGGCGCGGGCGGCGGGGATGCGCGTGCGGGCGTACGTCTCGATGTGCTTCGGCGACCCGTGGGAGGGCGACGTGCCCGTGTCCCAGGTGGTCACGGCGGGCAAGCGGCTCATGGACCTGGGCGCGGAGCAGCTCTCGCTGGGGGACACGATCGGCGTCGGGACGCCGGGGCACGTCGTCGCGCTGCTGGACGCGCTGAACGCCGCCGGCCTGCCCGACGACGTGCTGGCCCTGCACGCCCACGACACCTACGGGCAGGCGCTGGGCAACGTCGCCGCCGCGCTGCGGCACGGCGTCACCACGTTCGACACGGCGGCGGGCGGGCTGGGCGGATGCCCGTACGCGGAGTCCGCCACGGGCAACCTCGCCACGGAGGACCTGCTCTGGATGCTCGACGGGCTGGGGATCAGCACCGGGGTGTCGCTGCCGCGGGTGGTGGAGACCAGCGCGTGGCTGGAGCCGAACCTGGACCACGAGCTGACGAGCAGGACGTACCGGGCGCTCAGTGGCTAGGCGGCGGTCTCCACCACGTCGCGGACGTAGAACTTGTACCAGAGCCGGACCGGGGTGCCCTCGCCCTCGCCGATGGCCATGCTGGGTCTGACCGAGGTGGAGACCTCGCCGTTCGCGCCGTTGTAGTTGTCCTTGTGGCGGGTGCGGTTGACGTCGGCGGTCTCGGCCCACCGCGCTCGCTCGGCCCACGCGGCGACACGCTCGGCGTCGAGGCCGAGAAGGGCCGAGTCCGCGACCATCCGGTCGGCCGCGGCCTGCCCGTCGGCCTCGGTCCAGAACAGGTCCACCTGGTCCACGAAACCGTGCCGGGTGGTCACCGTCATCTCCTCGGTCCGTCCCGACCAGGTGCCGGTGGGAAGCGTCAGGCTCACGGTGGCGTCATCGGGCACCTTCACGATCACCATCTGGTCGGCCGGGAGTCCCAGGCCTTCCGCCTCGAGCGGCTGTGTCAGGTCCCACTCCATGCTGTTCCCCTCTCCGAAGAGCTCCGCGCCGCCGTCGTCGTCCCCGTCGCCGATGCGGACGGTGCACCCGGCCGTCACCGCGAGGGCGAGGACCGTGCACACCGCGAGGATCGCGTGTCGTACCGACATGGGCCCCACCCTGTCACGTCGCCGCACGTCACTGGTCGACATCGACATCCCAGTTCGTCGCCAGCCGGTCCACGATGCGGCCCAGCCGGTCCGGGTTGGTCAGCCGGTACTCCTCGATGCGGTCCGACACGTCGGTCCGCAGGATGTCCTCGGCACGGCCCGGGTCGTTCTGGAGCAGCTCCTGGTACGCGGGCAGCGTGTCGGCGGTGATGTAGTTCCAGCGCTGGTCGACGTCGGCGATGTTCCCGTCGGGCAGCGGCGTGGTGATCGTGACCGTGCCCTGCAGCGGGTTGTCGGTGGAGATGCCGGTGAACGGGATGCCGACGTTCTCCGGCCCGGGCGTCTCGACGCTCACCTGGAGCGGGTCGTACTCGCCGAACGTGACAGCGCCCGGGATCGACGCCTCCCCGACCACGGTCATCATGTAGGTCATCGCCTCACCGGTCACGGGGCGGTCCCGCATGGCGTCGTAGTCGTCGGCGATGATCTCCTGCTGCTCCCTGCGCAGCATCTCGGTGTTGCCCTCGGCGACACGGTCCGGGTCACCGGACGCGATGTCCTCCCAGGCGTCGTAGGTCGCCTCGTTCATGGCCCCGGACTCGTACATCCGCTGGATCTCCTCCATGCCACCGTGCTCGTAAGCGGCGTGCATGGAGGCCTGGTCATGGAAGATCTCCTGCTGCATCGCCAGGAAGGAGGTCTCGTAGAACCGCAGCTCGTCGTCGGTCATCCCGGCGACCTGCTCGATCAGGGCGCCCTGGGCGAGCCCGCCGGGAAGGTGCTGGAGCACCTCGCCGCCGACCTCGAACCCCTGGGCGATGTCGCGCATCAGGGCGAGGTCCAGGAACCCGGCGGCGAACGACGGCCCGATCATCGCGGCCATCCCGGCCCACTGCAGGTCGGGGTTGTTCAGGTAGAGGTCGGCGTAGTACTCGTAGACGGCCTCGATGTTCGCGCGGTTCGCGTCGGCGCCGAGGGTCGGGTCCCAGGCGAGGTAGTCGATGCCGGCGTCCTGGGCGGCCTGCCGGGTCCAGTGCTCGCTCGCGACGAGCCCGGCGTCCGGCCCGGGGTAGAGCCCTTGCGCCTCCATCGCGGCCAGGAGGGCGGCGACCTGCTCGTCGGTGGCGTTCAGCAGCCACTCGTCGCGCTCGCTCTCCGACAGCTCCAGATACTCGTCGGGGCTCAGCGTCGGGACCGCCGGAACCTGCGGGGCCGCGGGCGCCTGGGCCCCGGCCACCGTCGTGCCGCCCCCGCTACCGCCCGTCCCCGTCCCCGCACCGCCCGCGGTCCCGGCGTCGGCGCTGGTCCGCTCCTGGTCGTCGGCGTTGCGGTCCAGGGCGTTGCCGGCCTGCACCAGGGAGTCGATGGCCGCGGTCAGGCCGCCGCGGTGCGTGTCCGACCACTCGGCGCGGAACCGCTGGCCGCTGGGGCCGAACCAGTCCAGGTCGTCGATCAGGGAGTCCACCAGGGCGCGCGCGGTCTCCAGCGTCTGCGTCCGGTCCCGCATCGTGGTCGCGAGAGTGCGCAGCTGGGCGACGTCGGCGCCCCAGACCTCACCCATCGGTTCCCCCTGCTGTCGGTCGGCCCGCTGTCGGTCGGCACGGCGAACCTAGCCGCACCCGGCCGCCCCGGCCATGGGGAGAACTGCCCTCAGCCGCCGGTGGCGCGGACGGCGACGCCGTGCAGCAGGGCGAGTGCCGCCTCGACGGGGCGCGTCGCGCGGGTCCGGCTGACGGACCGGATCGAGAACGCGAGGGAGACGTCCAGGGGGAGGATGATGGCGCCGGGCGCGGGGCGCAGCACCATGCGGGGCACGGCGGCGACCCCGAGGCCGGCGGCGACGAACGCGGCGACGAGGCTCATGTCGGGGCTCTCGACCACGACGGTGCGGCGCAGCCCGCGCGAGGCGAGCTCGCGCTCGATGATCACCCGGTTGCCGAACCCCGGCGGGCCGTCGACGAACGGCTCGCCGGCGAGCTCGTCGAGGGAGAGCACCGAGCGCCCGGCGAGCGGGTGGTCCTCCGGCAGCACCGCGACGAACTCGCCGGCCAGGAGCTCGTGCGAGCGCAGGCCCGCAAGGTCCCCGCCGGGCAGCCCGGTGATCGCGACGTCGAGGCGGCCCGCCCGGACGTCGTCGACCAGGCCCGTGGACCCGGTGGGGGAGGCGACCACGCTGAGCGCGACCCCCGGGTAGAGCTGGTGGAACCGCCCGGCGAGCGCGGGGATGTCGAGCATGTCGGTGTTGGCGAACACGCCGAGGCGCAGGCGGCCCCGCAGGCCGCTCTCGGCGGCGGCCACGACGTCGTAGACCCGGTCCAGGGACTCGACGGCGGCGCGGGCCTCGGGCAGGAGGGCGCGGCCGGCGTCGGACAGCTCGACCCGGCGCGTGGACCGCACGAACAGCGTGGCGTGCACCTCGCGCTCCAGCGTGCGCACGCCCGCCGAGACGGCCGACTGGACGGTCTGCAGGCGGTGCGCGGCGCGCGTGAAGCTGCTCTCCTCCGCGACGGCGATGAAGTACTCCAGGTGCCGGGTGTCCATGGGGTCATCGTCGCAGAGTTATCGCGAACAGCGATAGACGGAATCGGAATGATTCGCTTGTCCTGATCAATGGGGCGGCGCAGACTGCTGGGGTGACGAACACGCAAGCCCTTCCCGCACCCGCAGCGCCCATCCAGGCAGCCCCGCGCCGCCACGGCGCCGGGTTCTGGGTCACCGGAGCGACCTTCCTGCTGCTGATGGCGTTCTCGACCGTGCCGACCCCGCTGTACCCGCTGTACGTGGCCCGCGACGGGTACGGCCCGTTCACGGTCACCGTCATCTTCGCGGCGTACGCGGTGGGGGTCGTGGCGAGCCTCTTCCTGGTGGGGCACCTGAGCGACCGGGTCGGACGGCGTCCGCTGATCCTGCTCGCCGCCGCGCTGGAGCTCGTGGCCGCGGTGATCTTCCTGCTGCGGGACGACCTGGGCGGGCTGATCGCGGCCCGGCTCGTCTCCGGCATCGGCATCGGCGCGCTGACCGCCACGGCGACCGCCTACCTCGCCGAGCTCGACGGCGGCCGATCCCGCCCGGCGCCCGGCCGCGCCGCGGTGGTCGCCACCGTCGCCAACCTCGGCGGCCTGGGGCTCGGCCCGCTGCTGTCGGGGCTCATCGCGGAGCCGTCGTCGGACCCGCTGGTGCTGCCGTACGCGGTGTTCGCCGTGGTGCTGGTGCTGCTGCTCGCGGTGACTCCGCTGGTGCCCGAGACGGTGCTGCATCGGCCCGGCCTGCGGCCCTACCGCCCGCAGCGGGTGGCGATCGGGCCCGACGCGCGGCGCCGGTTCGCGGCCAACGCCGTCGGCGCGTTCACCGGGTTCGCGGTGTTCGGGCTGTTCAGCTCCGTCGCGGCGTCGTTCGTGCACGACGAGCTGGGGCAGACGTCGCTGGTCGTCACCGGCGTGGTCGCGGCCACGCCGTTCCTGGCCGGGGCGCTCGGCCAGTGCCTCGTCGCCTCCGTCGCGCCGGCCCGCCAGCTCCGGATCGCGACCGTCCTGATGGTCGCGGGCCCCGCGGCGCTGTTCGGCGGCGTCGTGCTGCCGTCGACGGCGCTCTTCCTGACCGGCGGCCTGCTCGCCGGCGGCGGCGCGGGCTTGCTCTTCAAGGCGGCCCTGGGCCGGACGGCGGCGCTCGTCCCGCCCGCGGAACGCGCCGAGGCGCTCGCGCTCGTGTTCCTCGTGGGCTACGCCGGGCTGGTGGTCCCCGTGCTCGCCGTCGGCGTCGGCCTGGTGTACCTGCCGGCCCCTCTGGTCCTCGGGGTCTTCGTGGTGCTCGTCGCGCTCGCCGGCGGGTGGGCCGCGACGGCGATGCGCCGCTCCTGACCAGCGGTTCTGTGATCTGCGCGACGCCTGCCCACGCACCCGGGCGATGAAGCGTAGGGTCGCAACCGTGACTCTGAAGATCGGGTACAAGGCGTCCGCCGAGCAGTTCGGGCCGCGCGAGCTGGTTGAGCTCGCAGTACGCGCCGAGGAGGTGGGACTGGACAGCGCGATGGTCTCCGACCACTTCCTGCCGTGGCGGCACGAGGGGGGTCACGCGCCGTCGGCCCTCGCCTGGCTCGCCGCCGCGGGGGAGCGCACCTCCCGCATCCAGCTCGGCACGAGCGTGCTGACCCCCACGTTCCGGTACAACCCCGCCGTGATCGCGCAGCAGTTCGCCACGCTGGCGCTGCTCACCGAGAACCGGATCATCCTCGGCGTCGGCACGGGCGAGGCCCTCAACGAGACGGCTGTCTCCGGCATGGAGTGGCCCGAGTTCAAGGAGCGGTTCGCGCGCCTGCGCGAGGCGGTGCAGCTCATGCGGGCCCTGTGGACCGAGGACTCGGTTGACTTCAAGGGCGACTACTACGAGCTGGTCGGCGCCAACATCTACGACCGGCCCGAGAACCCCGTGCCCGTCTACATCGCGGCCGGCGGGCCGCTCGTGGCGAAGTACGCGGGACGCGCCGGCGACGGCTTCATCTGCACGTCCGGCAAGGGCATGGAGCTCTACACGGAGAAGCTGCTGCCCGCGGTCGCCGAGGGCGCGGCCAAGGCGGAGCGCGACGTCGCGGACGTCGACAAGATGATCGAGATCAAGATCTCCTACGACCGCGACCCCGCCGCCGCGCTGGAGAACACCCGGTTCTGGGCGCCGCTGTCGCTCACGCCGGAGCAGAAGCACAGCGTCACCTCGGCCACCGAGATGGAAAAGCTCGCGGACGAGCTGCCGATCGAGCAGGTCGCCAAGCGCTGGATCGTCGCCTCCGACCCCGACGAGGCCGTCGCGATGATCAAGCCGTACGTCGACGCCGGGCTCAACCACCTCGTGGTGCACGGCCCCGGCCAGGACCAGGAGCGGTTCCTCACGCAGTTCAGCGAGGACGTGCTGCCGCGGCTGAAGTCGCTCTGACGCTGGGCCCCGGCCTGGTCAGGGCGCCCTGACCAGGCCCGTCTCGTACGCGAGGATCACGAGCGCGGCCCGGTCCCGCGCGCCGAGCTTGGCGAGCAGGCGGCTCACATAGGTGCGTGCCGTGGCCGGGCTGAGGTAGAGCTCGGCGGCGATCTCGTCGTTCGTCAGACCGCGGCCGAGCTGGAGCAGCACCTCGCGCTCGCGGTCGGTGAGCGCGGCCAGCCGGTCGTCGCCGCCGGCCCGGGGCGCAGGGGCCGCCGCGACGGCCCGCAGCACGGTGGCGGTCACGGCCGGGTCGAGCAGCGCGTCGCCCGCAGCGACCACGCGCACGGCGCGCCGCAGCTCGGCGGGCGCGACGTCCTTGAGCAGGTAGCCGGCCGCGCCCGACCGGACGGCCTCGAAGACGTGCTCGTCCTCGTCGAACGTGGTCAGCACCAGCACGCGGGTGCCGGTCAGCGCGGGGTCGGCGACGATCTCCCGGGTCGCGGCCAGGCCGTCCAGGCGGGGCATGCGGATGTCCATCAGCACGACGTCGGGCCGCAGCTCGCGCACCCGGGACACCCCGGCGCGGCCGTCGGCGGCCTCGCCGACCACCGCGATGTCGCCGTCGCTCTCGGCCAGTGCGCGCAGGCCCGCGCGCACCAGCTCCTGGTCGTCCACCAGCACGATCCGGATCACGGTGCTCAGCCTTCCAGACGCAGGGGCAGGTCTGCGGCCACGACGAAGCCGCCGTCCGGGGCGTCGCCCGTGGTCAGGGTGCCGCCGAGCAGGGCGACGCGCTCGCGCATCCCGGAGATCCCCGATCCGGGCACGGGGTGGGGGCCGGCCCCGCGCCCGTCGTCGGACACGCGGATCGCGAGCCGGCCGCCGGTGACCCGCGCGGCCACGCTCACCCGCGAGGCGGCGGCGTGCCGCAGCACGTTGGTCAGGGACTCCTGCGCGATCCGGTAGGCGGCGGCGTCGATCGCGCCGTCGAGGACGCCGTCGGGCACGTCGAGCGTGACGTCGACGACGAGTCCGGTGGCGCGGGCCGACGCCGCCAGGGCGTCGACACCCGCGAGGCTCGTGGGTGCGGGTGCCTCTGCCGTCCCCGGTGCCGGGGAACCGCCGTCCGCCGCGTCCAGCGGCCGCCGCAGCACGCGCACCGTCGAGCGCAGCTCGCGCAGCGTGCCCGACGTCGCCTGCCGCACGTGTTCCAGCGCGCCCCGCGCCGCGTCGTCGTCCCGGCCCACGGCCTCGGACGCGACGCCCGAGTGCAGGGCGATGACCGACAGGTTGTGCCCGACGACGTCGTGCAGGTCCCGGGCGATGCGCAGCCGCTCGGCCTGGAGCCGCTGCTCCGCGGCGTGCGCCTCGTGCACCCGTGCCTCCCGGGAGAGCCGCACCGCGACGCCCAGGGCGATGGCCGCGGCGACCAGCGCGAGGTTCGTGACCAGGTCGTACGGCGTCAGGTACTCCTCCTGGGTGCCCGTCACGCGGTAGTAGGTCGCGACCGCCACCAGGACGGCGCCCCCGCCGACGGCCCAGCCGGTGCGGCGCATCTCCGCCGCCGAGTACAGCGCCGCGACCGCGGGCAGGGCCATACCGATCGGCGCGAACTGGAGCGTGTAGTAGGCGAAGACGCCTAGCACCGTCAGCACCACCATGGTGCGCGGCATCCGGCGCCGCAGCAGGACCAGCGCCCCGAAGCCCGCCGCGAACAGGTACGCGCCCGGCCCGGCGTGCCGCGCGGCGTCGGGGTCGGCGGCGATGACGACGGCGACCACCAGCGCCATGGCGATCGCCAGGGCGACGTCGGTGACGCGCGGGTCGACCGTCCGCGGGACCTCGCTCTGCTCGGGCACACCGACACCCTACGGACGCGCCGCCCCTGAGGCATCAGCCCGTGGGCTCAGGGTCGTGTCGCCCCGGGGCGACACCAGGAGACGATCCCGGACCGATGTGGCGGGTGGGGCCCGGCGGGCACCGTCGGGGCATGACCTCACCACAGCTTCCGGCCCGTCCCTCGCCGGGGCCCGTCCCCGGCCCCGCCGCCGTCTCCTGGACCCTCGTCGCGGGCCTCTCCGCGCTGGCCCTGCTCTGGCCGCTGACCGGCCTGACCGGCGCCCTCGGCACCGGCGCGCCCCGGGCGCTGACGATCATCGGCGTCACGGCCGCCGTCTGGATCGGCGTCGTCGGGCTGGGCCGCGTGCCCCGCCCCGTGCTCACCCTGACCCTGACCGGGCTCGCGTACGGGCTGGTCGCCACCGTGATCGGCACGCTGGTCCCGGTGCTCTCGGGCTTCGGCCCCGGCGGCGGCCCCGCGTGGACCCTGGTCCCGGCGCTGGCCTTCGACACGATGTGGGGCGCCCTGGCGGGCGTCGCGGCCGCGGGCGTACAGCGACTGCGCGGGGGTGCCCGATGAGCCGGCGCGTCGGTCCTGCTCGCGTGGCCGGGTCCGTGGCCGCCGGCGGGCTGGCGCTGCTGCTCGGGCTCGCCGGCTGCGGCCTGGTCCCCGGTTCGGTCACCCCCGTGGACGACGTCGAGTTCACGAACGAGCTCGCCATCCCGCCGCTGGCTCCGTCGCGCATGGTGGACGGCACGCGCGTCTTCTCCCTGACCGCCCAGGAGGGCACCACCGAGCTGCTGCCCGGCATCGAGACCCGCACCTGGGGCTTCGACGGCCCCTATCTGGGGCCGACCCTGCGTGCCGAGCGCGGCGAGCGCGTCGCCGTCGAGGTGGCCAACGACCTGCCCGAGGCGACCAGCGTGCACTGGCACGGCATGCACCTGCCCGCCGCCATGGACGGCGGCCCGCACCAGGAGGTCGAGCCGGGCGAGACGTGGCGGCCCACCTGGGAGATCGACCAGCCCGCCGCCACCCTCTGGTACCACCCGCACCCCCACGGAGCCACGGAGAAGCACGTCTACCGCGGCCTGGCGGGCCTGTTCCTCCTGGACGACGACGCCTCGGCCGCCGCCGACCTGCCGAAGGAGTACGGCGTCGACGACGTCCCCGTCGTCGTGCAGGACAAGATGCTCGACGACGACGGCCAGCTCGAGCTGTCGGACAACGGCAGCGAGCCCGGCACCCTCGGCGGGATCGTCCTGGCCAACGGCACCGTCGGCGCGTACCACGAGGTCACCACCGAACGGGTGCGGCTGCGGCTGCTCAACGGGTCGACCGCACGCACCTACCAGCTCGGCTTCCCCGACCGCGAGATGGACCTCGTCGCCACCGACGGCGGGCTGCTCGACGCCCCCGTCCGCCTGAAGCAGGTGCGCCTCGCACCCGGCGAGCGCGCCGAGGTCGTCGTGCGCATGGAACCCGGCGAGACCACGCGCCTGCACTCCTTCGAGGCCGACCTCGGCGGCGTCGTCGTCCCGTTCGCGATGGGCGGCAACGACGCGTTCGACGTCCTGGAGCTCCGCGCCGCCGACTCGCTCACGCCGTCGCCCGAGCCCGCCTGGACGCCGTCGGCCCACGCGGACCACGACACGCTGCGGGAGTCCGAGGCCGCCGTGACGCGCGAGTTCGAGCTCGACGACCGGCACATCAACGGCCGGACCATGGACATGGGCCGCGTCGACGAGGCCGTCACCGTCGGCGACACAGAGATCTGGGAGGTGCGCAGCATCGTGCCGATGCCCCACACCTTCCACGTGCACGACGTCCAGTTCCGCGTCCTGTCCGTCGACGGCGACCCGCCGTCGCCCGAGCTCGCCGGCCCCAAGGACACCGTCTACCTGGAACCCAACCGCACCTACCGGCTGCTCATGCGGTTCGAGGACTACACCGACGCCGACGTGCCCTACATGTTCCACTGCCACATGCTGCTGCACGAGGACGAGGGGATGATGGGCCAGTTCGTCGTCGTCGAACCGGGCCAGGACGTGGGGACGGTGCCGGAGCACGACGGTGACGCGGGACACGGCGGCTCCGGGCCGGACGCGCACCAGGGGCACCACTGAACGTGTGGCACGCTCGCCTGGTGACTCTCACCCTCCCCACCCGCACCACGCACGTCCTGCTCGACCTCGACGGCACCCTCACCGACTCCGCGCCCGGCATCATCGCCTCCCTGCGCACCGGCTTCACCAACGCGGGCTTCGACGTCCCCTCCGACACGGTCCTGCGGACCTTCGTCGGCCCGCCGCTGGGAGCGAGCATGACCGGCATCGGCCTGTCCGACGCCGACGCCGCCACCGTGATCGCCGCCTACCGGAGCGACTACGAGGTGCACGGCATGTTCGACAACTCCGTGATCCCCGACCTCCCGGAGGCGCTCGCGGACCTGCGCGAGGCAGGGATGACGCTCCTGGTCGCGACGGCCAAGCCCGAGCACTACGCGCGGCAGATCGTGGAGCACTTCGGGCTCGACGGGTACCTGGAGGGCGGGCTCGACGGCGTGCACGGCGCGGTCGCCGAGGGGGTCGGCTTGGTGCAGGGCAAGGAGGTCGTGGTGGAGCGCGCGCTGGCGCACGCGGTGGCCCTCGGGGCCGACGCCGGGCAGGTCGTCATGGTGGGCGACCGCGAGCACGACGTGCACGCGGCCGCCCACCACGGCGTGCCGACCATCGGCGTGACCTGGGGCTACGCCGCCCCGGGCGAGCTGGAGGCGGCGGGCGCGGCGGCGGTCGCCACGACCCCGGAGGAGCTGCGCAAGCTGCTCACGTCGTGAGGGCCGTGCCGAACGCGTGCTCGACACGCTCGTCGACCACGACGAACCGCACGTCCCGCAGCTCCGCCTCGGAGTGCTCGGCGAGCCAGTTCCGGGTCGTGACCACGGCGATGCGGGCGACGTCGGGCACGGGCCAGCCGTAGGCGCCCGCGCTCACCGCGGGGAAGGCGATCGACCGCACGTCGAGCTCGGCGGCGACGTCGAGCGAGCGCGCGAAGCAGGACGCGAGCAGGGCGGGGTCGTCCTGGCCGCGGTGCAGGTTCGGCCCGACCGTGTGGATCACCCAGGACGCGGGCAGGTCGAACGCGGGGGTGGCGACGGCGTCCCCGACGGTGAGGCCGTCGCGGTGCGTCGTGTTCCGCAGGCGCCGGCAGGCCTCCAGGAGGCGGGGTCCGGCGGCGGCGTGGATCGCGCCGTCGACCCCGCCGCCGCCCAGCAGCAGGGAGTTGGCTGCGTTGACCACGGCGTCGGCCTCGACGCGGGTGATGTCACCGATCTCGACGGACAGGCTCATGTGGCTGCTCCTGGTGCTGGTGCTGGCGTTTTTGCTGCGCCGGCGGGGCGTTCCATCCATTTGTACTCCTCGGTGACCGGCGTCCAGCCGAACCGCTCGTACAGCCCGTGCGCGTCGGCGGTCGCGAGGATGGTCCGGCGCAGGCCGAGCTGGTCGAGCTCGGCGACGACGCCCGCGACCAGCAGCTTCCCGATGCCCTGCCCGCGCAGGTCCGGGTCCACGATGACGTCGGCGAGCCACGCGAACGTCGCGCCGTCGGTCACGACGCGCGCGAACCCGACCTGCTCGCCCGAGTCGCGGCGGTAGACGCCGTACGGCCGGGAGCCCGCGATGGCGGCGTCCATCACGTCGCGCGGGCGGTCCTTGGCCCAGTAGGTGTGCCGGGAGACGAGCTCGTGCACACGGTCGGCGTCGATGCGGGCGGGGTCGGTGGAGAACTCGTAGGGCGGGTCGTCGTTCATGCGCAGGAGTCAACCACCGGACACCGACATCGGCTGAGGGGATATCGGGTTCGGGGCGGTCGCGCCGTTACGGGTGGTGTGCTGTCGCGGATGGGCTGTCATCAGGCCTGTGCCCTTGGTCGCCGACCGATCCATGCGTACCTGATACGCGGTGGGCGTGCTCCGCGCAGGTTCTTACGCGGCTGGCAGAAGGCCGGCAGGATGGTGGGTGATTGGCTAATATCGAACAAGTGTCCGAAGAGTTGAGGCGTACAGATAACGTGTGGATCAAGGAGGTGGAGACATGGACGACGGGCAGCATGACGACGACATGGGGCATGTGCTCCTTGAGGACACGTGGTCCGAGGAGACGATTCCGCAGGACCCGTTCCCGGACGACTACTTCCTCGGCATACCGGACCCGCCCGAGGGCGTTCCGGACTGGCCGCCGGACGCCGTGCCGGTCGCGCTCTGGCCGCTGGAGCAGCTCCGGTCCGCGCTGAACAGTGCGTACGGTGCCGGTCTGGCGCGGGTGGTCGCGGAGGCGACCGATCCGGACGCAGAGCTGCTCGCGGACCTCCCGGACGACGTACTGGGCGACCTGGTGGTCGCGTGCGGGCGGCTGCAGTCCTGGGCCGCCGGCCTGCAGGCCAGGACGGTGGGCGAGCGGGCAGGCAGGGAGACCAGCCCGCTGGCGCACAGCTCACTGGTCGCGCAGGTGACGAGTGAGCTGGTGGTCACCGGGACGGAGGCCTCGGAGGTCGTGGTGCGCGGCGAGTCCGGCGTCGACCATCCGACGGTGATCAACGCGCTGACCACCGGGCGGATCGACGTGAAGAAGGCGCACACGCTGCTGCGGTCCGCCGCGCAGCTCACGCGCGAGGAACGAGCCGAGGCGATCGAGCGCTACATGCCGCAGGCGCCCTTCCGGACGTGGCGCTGGCTGCGGTCGAAGCTCCTGGCGTTCGCGAAGTCGCGGCACGGCGCGGACGAGACGGCTCGGATCGCCGCCCAGCACCGCAACGTGCAGCTCGACCGCGCGGAGAACGACATGGGCTGGCTGTCCGGGTACCTGCCGGCCGCCGATGCCACCGCGGTGTGGAACGTCATCGACGACATGGCGCGCCAGTTCCAGCGCACCACGGGTGAGAAGCGTGACCTGGGACAGCTGCGCGCCGACTGCCTGACCGGGATCGTGACAGGGCGCCTGGTGCCCGCCGACCGGTTCGTCGAGGTCGATGAGCAAGCCGGACCGGGCACGGACGACACCGTGGGAGCCGCCGCACCGGTCTGCACGTGCGGTGGACGTGCACCGGTCCAGGTCGTCCGAGTCGCCCCGAGCCGGCCTGTCGTGCGGGTCACGGTGCCCGCCAGCGTGCTGCTTGGCCTCGACGACGCCCCCGGCGACCTGGAGGGCTTCGGGGCGATCCCGGCGGAGACGGCTCGGCTGATCGCGACCGACTCGACGTGGCGGCGTCTGGTGACAGATCCCTTCACAGGGGTGCTTCGCGACTACTCGACCACCACCTACCAGCCAGGCAAGGTCCTCCGAGGTGCGGTCGAAGCCAGGGACGCGACGTGCACGTTCCCGGGCTGCGACACCTCGGCGACGTGGTGCGACCTGGACCACATCGAGCCGTTCGACCGCGACCAGAGGTCCAGCGCCGAAGGTGTTCGTGACGGGCAGACACGAGCTTCCAACCTCCATCCGCTCTGTCGGCGGCACCACCTGCTCAAGACGCACGCCGGCTGGGGCGTGGTGCGCGACGCGACGACCGGCATCACGACCTGGACCACGCCATCGGGCAGAGCCGCTACCCGGCCGGCGACCGTGCTGGACACGCACGTCGAGATCGAGGAGGTAGACCCGGTCGCGAGCAGCGACCTGACGTTGCGATTCCTGACGGGCCGACGCCTACAGCACGAGTCCGCCTCGGCCGAACCCGGAACCACGCCGACGCAGACCACTGGTAGTCCGTCCGGCCCCGACGACCCGCCGTTCTGAGTGCCGACGCTCGCTGACCTACCCCACGTATCGACGGCAGAACTCGCGCAGCGGCCCCTCGGGCACGACATCCAGCAGCTCCCGGTACCGCCCGGCCGCCTCGTCGGTGCGGCCGGTCCGGCGGGCCAGGTCGGCGAGGGCGAGGCTCGCGTCGCGGGCGGCGTACGGCGGACCGTCGGCGACCAGCTCCTCGAGCTCGCGCTCGACCGGCACCAGGTCGCCGCCGTCGCGCAGCGCGAGCCGGCCGAGCACCACGAGCCGGGCGACCCGCGTCGCCGGGGAGGGCCAGGTGTCCTGCAGGGCGTCGTAGAGCTGGGCCAGCCGCGGCCAGTCCGTCTCCGCGGCGTCCGACGCCGTGGCGTGCACCCCCGAGATTGCGGCCTCCAGCACGAAGCGGCCGGGCGAGTCCGACGCGCCGGGCGACGTCGACCACGTGAGCGCGGTCGCCGCGTCGTCGAGGCCGGCGCGCAGCAGGCGCCGGTCCCAGGCCGCGCGGTCCACCTCGTCGAGCGGGAGGGCGACGCCGTCGCGCACCCGGCCGGGCCGCCGGGCCAGGCCGAGCCGGCACACCGCGCGCAGGCCGAGCACCTCGGGGTCGCCGGGGTACTCCGCGACCAGGGCCTCGGCCAGCGTTGCCGCGTCCCGTGCCGGGTCCTGCGTGGCGTCCGCGGGTTCGGGCGTCTCTCGCTGCCCCACGGTGAACAGTCCCGCGACGCAGGACAGCACGACGGGCAGCCGCAAGGCCCGCGCGGGCTCGTCCGGCACGGCGAACTCGCCGCGCGTCCGGGCCAGCGCCGACTTGGCGCGGGTCAGCCGGGCGGCCGCGGTCGCCTCCGCGATGCCGAGGTGCCCCGCGATCTGCCGGATCGTCAGCCCGCAGACCACCCGCATCGCGAGCACGAGCTGGGCCCCGGGGGCGAGGGCGTCGTCGCAGGCGACGAAGAGCAGCGCGAGCCGGTCGTCCAGGTCGTCGCCGGGCGTGTGCGGCACGTCCACGTCGGCCACCTCCGGGCGCGCGAGCTGGGGCTGGAGCCGGTAGAGCACCCGCTGGTGGCGCAGCATGTCGAACCACGTGCGCCGGCCGACCTGCACGCACCAGCCGACGAGGTCGTCGATGGCGCCGTCCGGCTGGGCCGCGGCGCGCGCGAACGCCTCCGCGGCGTACTCCTCACCGCGGTCCAGGCTGCGCGTGGTCACGGCGAGCGTCCGCACCACCTGGGGCCAGGCGGTGCGGAACGCCGCGGGATCGATCGGCACTCAGGAGCCGAACTGCACGACCTTGCGCCACTCGACCGCGTTCGAGCTCGGCACGAGCCCGGCGATCTTGCGTGCGGTGGCCTCGTCGCACTCGATCTCGTAGTAGCCGGTGATCACTTCGTTCGTGTCCGTGAACGGTGCGTCGGTGTACACCGGCTCGCCGCCGTCCGCCCCGGCGGTGACCACCCCGCCGTACTTGGCGTTCTGCAGGGCGTTGCTGCCGGTGATCTTCGCCCCGAGCGCGGCCACGGCCTCGCCGAAGCGCTGGTGCGCGGCCATGTCCTCGTCCTCGGACAGGTCCGCGGACGGACCTCCGGGGAGGTACGCGTCCGAATCCCAGTCGTTCTCGCGGATCAGGAAGACCCAGGTGTCGGTCATGTCGTGCTCCTCGTTCGTGGGATGTTGACACGCCTTGGACGGGCGAGCCGCGCCGGAATCGACACCTCCCACGAAACTACTCTCGCGAGATCAGCCGATCACCGCGACCGGCACCGCGATCGGCGTCCCGGAACCGTCCCGGCGGTCGTCGACCTCGGGCAGGTCCACGGGCTGGCCGCCGGCACCGAGCGCCCGCGGGGGAGTGGCGCCGACCCAGGCGAGGATCAGACCGTCCTCACCCTTCAGGAGCCGCTGCGACCGGACACCGCCGGTCGCCCGGCCCTTGCCCGGGTACAGCGCGAACGGCGTCACCTTGCCCGCGCCCGGCTCGATCCCCGGCAGCGAGTCACCGGCGCCCGCGATGGTCACGACGGTCGCCTCGACCCCGGCGGGGACGGCACCGAAGAACACGGCCCGCTTGTCGGCGGCGAGCTTGATGCCCGCCATGCCGCCGGCCGCGCGGCCCTGCGGCCGCACCGAGGACGCGGGGAAGTGCAGCAGCGACGTGTCGTCGGCGACGAACACCAGCTCGTCGTCCTCGCTCACGACGGCGGCACCCACCACGGTGTCGCCGTCCTTGAGCGCGATGACGGGCCACTCGTCGCCCTTGGCCGGGGCGTCCGACGGCGCGATGCGCTTGACGACGCCCTGCGCGGTCCCGACGGCGATCGTCGGGGCCTCCGCGCCGAGGCCGGTCACGCCCAGGACCGTCTCCTTGTGCTCCAGCTCCACCAGCTCGCTGACCGGGATGCCGCCGGACAGCGACGGCGCGCCGTCGGTCGGCGGGAGCGACGGCAGGTCCAGCACGGAGATGCGCAGCATCCGGCCGGCCGACGTCACGAGGCCCACGTGGCCGCGCGTGGACGCGGCGGCGTCGCCCCGCAGGGCGTCGTGCGCGGCGCGGTTGCCCTCGCGGGGCACCGGGACGTCGTCGGGGAGCCGGGCCAGCAGGCCCGTGGCGGACAGCACGACGCGCGTCGGCATGTCCTTGATCTGCAGGTCGATCGGCTCGACGTTCTTCTTGCGCCCGTTCGCCGGGGTCACGGCCACCGAGCCGACGGACCCGCCGGCGGCGTCGAGCAGCACGGTGCGGCGCGGCGTGCCGTACGTGCGCGCCACCTCGCCCATCTCGGTGCTCACCAGGCGGCGCAGCAGCTTCTCGTCGCCGAGGATCTGCTCCAGCTCCGCGATCTCGCGGCGCAGCTCCTCGGCCTCCTTCTCCAGCTCGATGCGGGAGAACTTGGTCAGCCGGCGCAGCTGCAGGTCCAGGATGTAGGACGCCTGCGGCTCGGACAGCTCGAAGATCTCGCGCAGGCGGTCCCGGGCGATGGCGGCGTCGTCGGACGACCGGATCACCTGGATGACCTCGTCGATGTCGACGATCGCGATGAGCAGGCCGTCGACCAGGTGCAGCCGCTCCAGCCGCTTGTCGAGGCGGTACTGCGAGCGGCGCCGCACCACGGAGATGCGGTGGTCCACCCAGACCCGCAGCATCTCGAGCAGGCCGAGCGTGCGCGGCTGGCCGTCGACCAGGGCCACGTTGTTGATGCCGAACGAGTCCTCGAGCGGCGTGACGCGGTAGAGCTGCTCCAGCACGGCGTCCGGGTCGAAGCCGGTCTTGACCTCGATCACGAGGCGCAGGCCGTGCGTGCGGTCGGTGAGGTCCTGGACGTTGGACACGCCCTGGATGCGCTTGGCCTTGACGCCGTCGGCGATCTTCTCGATCACCTTCTCCGGGCCCACCAGGTACGGCAGCTCGGTGACGACGATGCCCTTGCGGCGCGGGGTCACGTTCTCGATCCGCGCGGTGGCGCGGGTGCGGAAGCTGCCGCGGCCGGTGCGGTAGCCGTCGCGCACGCCGTCGAGCCCCACGATCTTGCCGCCCGTGGGCAGGTCCGGGCCGGGCACGAACCGCTGCAGGTCCTCCAGCGTGGCCTCGGGGTTCTTGATCAGGTGCTGCGCCGCGGACACGACCTCGACCAGGTTGTGCGGCGCCATGTTCGTCGCCATGCCGACGGCGATGCCGGACGCGCCGTTGACCAGCAGGTTCGGGATCGCGGCGGGCAGCACCTCGGGCTGGGTGAGCTTGTTGTCGTAGTTCGGCACGAAGTTGACGACGTTCTCGTCGAGCCCCGTGGTCATCGCCATCGACGGCGCCGCGAGCCGCGCCTCCGTGTACCGGGGGGCCGCGGGGCCGTCGTCGAGCGAGCCGAAGTTGCCGTGCCCGTCCACGAGCGGCAGCCGCAGCGAGAAGTCCTGCGCCAGGCGCACCAGCGCGTCGTAGATGGGGGCGTCACCGTGCGGGTGGAGCTTTCCCATCACCTCGCCGACGACGCGCGACGACTTGACGTGCGCGCGGTCGGGGCGCAGCCCCATGTCCGACATCATGTAGAGGATGCGGCGCTGCACCGGCTTGAGGCCGTCGCGCGCATCGGGGAGCGCCCGCGAGTAGATGACGGAGTAGGCGTACTCGAGGAACGAGGTCTCCATCTCCGAGGCGACGTCGATGTCCACGACCTTCTCGTGGATCTCGCTCTCGTCGAGCGGCTGCGACGGCTTGCGCGCCATGGTTCGTGGGGCTCCTGGACTCTGGGGCTGGACGGGGACAGGCAAACCGTACCCCGCACCACCGACACGCACGCCCACCCCACACCGGAACTGGTTCGCTGGTCATGTGCACATTCCGCACCTCACCTGGCACTATTCAGGTATGCCCGAATTGCCGCTGGTCAGCAGGTCGACGACCGTCCCGGGCTGGCTGGCCCGGATCGGCCTCGCCTACGGCGTGGTCGGGGTCAGCGTGGTCCCCGTCCTGGTCCTCGGCGCCCTGGTGACGTGGTGGATGCAGTCCTGGCGCTGCGCCCAGCAGGAGTGGGGCTGCCTCGAGCAGGGCATCACCATGTGGGCCGGGCTGGCGATCCTCGCCTGCGTGCTGCACATCGTCGTCTCGATGCGGGCCGGGCTCGGCGTGGTGCACGGCCTGGTGGTCGTCGCGGTCGCCGCCGTCTCGGCGAACGTGGCCCCCGCGCTCGGCGCGTGGCTGCTGCTCGCGGCGGGTCCCGCGGTCGCGGCGATCCTGACGGCGTCCGGCCCAAACCGCCGCCAGCGCCTGGTCCTGGTGGGCTTCGCCGTGATGCTGCTCGTGGGCATGGTGCTGGTGGGCTGACGCCCGCAGACTTAGCCTTGGTCCCGTGGACCAGCCAGGACGGGCCGACGGGCGGGAGTACCCGGTCGAGTGGGAGGCCGACGTCGTGCTGCGCGACGGCTCGACCACGCACGTGCGGCCCATCCGCCCCGAGGACGCCGACGCGCTCCAGCGTTTCCAGATGGCCCAGTCGGAGCGCTCCACGTACCTGAGGTTCTTCGCCGCGCTGCAGCGCATCCCGGACCGGCTGCTCACCCAGCTCGTCACCGTTGACCATGTGCGCCGGGTCGCGCTCGTCGCGGTCCGGCCCGGGGCGGACGACGACGGCGCGAGCCGCGAGGACATCGTCGGCGTCACGCGCTACGACGTGACCGACGACGAGCCCGGGCGACGCACCGCCGAGGTCGCCTTCAACATCGCGGACGCCCTGCAGGGCCAGGGCCTCGGCTCGGTGCTGCTGGAGCACATCGCCGCAGCCGCGCGCGAGCGGGGCGTGCACCGGTTCATCGCCGAGGTGCTGCCGCAGAATCGCGCCATGCTGGGCGTGTTCCGGGAGGCGGGCTACGACGTCGAGCAGCACCTGGACGACGGCGTGGTGACCGTCTCGGTCGACCTCGACCCCACCGACCGGTCCCGCGAGGTGATGGCCGACCGCGAGCACCGCACCGAGGCCCGCTCCATGCAGGGCCTGCTCTCGGCGCGCCGCGTGCTCCTGGTCGGGCCCACGGGCGCCGCCGGGCCCGCTTCCGCCGCGGAGGACATCGACCAGCTCCTCGTGTCCCGCGTCCGCGAGGCCTACGCCGCCGACCCCGGCGACACCGAGCTCCTGGTGCTTGGCGACGACGTGACCTGGGCGGACCTCGCCCCGAAGAACAACGACACCGAGAGCACCGTCGACCTCGCCGTCGTCGCCGCCCCGCCCGACGAGGTGATCGACGCCGTCCGCCGCCTGCGCGGCACCGGTGCGCACGGCGTCGTCGTGCTCTCGGCGGGCTGGGCCGAGACCGGGCCCGCCGGCGTCGCCCGCCGCCGCGAGCTGCTGCGCACCGCGCACGCCGAGGGCATGCGCGTGGTGGGCCCGGCGAGCTACGGCCTGCTCACCAACGTCCCGGGCGCGAGCCTGCGCGCGAGCCTGGCGCTCACGGCCCCGCGCCCCGGCCGCGTCGGCCTGTTCAGCCAGAGCGCGCCCACCGCCGTCACCGCGGCCGAGACCGTCAAGCGCCGGGGCCTGGGCCTGTCCACGCTCGTCTCGGCGGGGCACCGGGCGGACGTGTCGGGCAACGACGTCATGCAGTACTGGCAGGACGACCCGCACACCGACGTCGTCTGCCTGTACCTGGAGACGCTCGGCAACCCCCGCAAGTTCTCGCGCATCGCCCGCCGCCTCGCGCTGGTCAAGCCCGTGGTCGTGGTCGTGGCGGGCCGGCACGGCAGCGTGGTGCCGCCCGGGCACACCGTCCGGGCCACGCGCGCCCCGCGCCGCATGCTCGACGAGGTGCTGCGGCAGTCGGGCGTGATCCGCGCGGAGAACACCCACCAGCTCATGGACGTCGCGCAGGTGCTCGCCCACCAGCCGCTCCCGACGGGCGGCCGGGTGGGCATCCTCGCGAGCTCGCCGTCGCTCGCGGCGCTCGTGGCCGACGCCGTCGCCGCGGCGGGCCTGACCGTCGTCGGGCCGCCGGAGCCGCTGTCCGCGGGGGCGCCCGACGACGAGATCGCCGCCGCCGTCGACGCCCTGTACGGGCCGGACGCGTGCGACGCCGTCGTCGTGGTCTCCGTGCCCGTGGTGCTGCCGCGTACCGACGCGATGGCGCGCGCGGTGGCGGAGGCCGCCGCCCGCACCGGCCGCACCACCGTGGTCAGCGCGCTGGGCCTGCACGGCATGCCGGACGAGCTCGCCGCGACCGTGCCCGAGGGCCTGCCGGGCGCGGGCGAGGAGATCCGCATCCCCGCCTTCTCCACGCCCGAGGACGCCGTCTGGGCGCTCGGCGAGGTGGTGCGCTACGCGCGGTGGCGCACCCAGGACCACGGCAGCCCGGTCCGCCCGGCCCTCCGGGAGGGCGTGTCCGACGGCGTGGCCCGCACCCAGGCGCGCACCCTCGTCGGGTCGCTGCTCGCCCGCCACCCCGACGGCACGACCCTGGACCAGGACGCCGCGACCGAGCTGCTCGCCTGCTACGGCCTGCGGCTGTGGGGCTCCCGCAGCGTCCGCGCGCCCCAGGAGGCGGTGGCCGCCGCGGAGGAGCTGGGCTGGCCCGTGGCCCTCAAGATCGCCTCGCCCGCGCTGCGGCACCGCGCCGACCTGGGCGGCGTACGCCTCGACATCGCGGACGCCGAGGACCTCGTCGAGGACGCCGAGCGGATGCTCGCCTCGGCGTCGGCCCTGCTGCCCGCCCCGGACCCGGTGCTGGAGGTGCAGGCCATGGCGCCCACGGGCGTGGCGTGCGTGGTGCGGTCCGTGGAGGACGAGCTGTTCGGTCCCGTGGTCTCCTTCGGCGTGGCGGGCGACGCCGTCGACCTGCTCGACGACGTGACCCACGGCGTGCCGCCGCTGACCGACGTGGACGTGGCCCGGATGGTGCGCGGCGTGCGTGCCGCGCCCCGGCTGTTCGGCTACCAGGGGGCGCCGGCCGCCGACGTCGCCGCCCTGGAGGACGTGCTGGCCCGCGTCTCGGTCATGGCGGAGGACCTGCCGGAGCTCGCGTCGGTGGAGCTGTACCCGGTCGCGGTGGCGGAGCGCGGGGCCTCGGTGCTGCACGCCACGATCCGCCTTCGACCCGCCGAACGGCGCACGGACGCCCTGCGCAGAGCGCTGCCGGGCTAACGGCGGGACCCCCTCTCGTGGGATGATTCGACTGTGCCCCATGCCCCTACCGATGCCCGTGACGACCTGACCGCCCACCTGCACCGGGCCGGCTACTACCCCGAGCTCGTCGCCGACGTGCTCGACGTGGCCCTGGCCGGCGAGGAGGTGGTGGCCCACCTCGTGCAGGCCGAGACCACCTTCGACTCGGAGGTGCGCCGGCACCTGACCGTCCTGGTGCTGACACCGACCCGCCTGGTCACCGCGCACGTGGACGACCACACGGGGGAGGACCCGGCCAGGCCCGGCTCGGCGTCCGCCACCACCGAGGTGGTCCCGGTGCGCGAGATCCGCTCCGTGGCGCTGACCCACGTGATCGCGGACCCGGAGCGCTACCCGCGCCGCGGCGCGACGCGCGAGGTCACGCTCGCGGTGGGCTGGGGCGCCGTCTCCCGCGTCGACCTGGAGCCGGCCTCCTGCGTGGACCCGAACTGCACGGCCGACCACGGTCTGACCGGCCAGGTGACGCCCGACGACGTCGTGGTCCGCGTCTCCGGCGAGGCCGAGGGCGACGCCGCGGTCCGGGCCGCCGTCGACTTCGCCAAGGCCCTGTCCCTGGCCACGTCTGCGTGAGCGCACCGCACCTGCCCGAGCCCCTGGTCGCGCCGTCCTACGACACGGCCAGCCTCGCCGCCGTCCTGCCCGCCGCCGCGGGCGCCCTGGGCCACGACCTCACCACGGCCACGGGCCTGGGCTCGGCCGCGAGCCGCGCCGCCCTCGGCCTGCCCGACGCCGACCGCGTGGTCGTCGTGCTGGTCGACGGGCTCGGCCTGCGCAACCTCGCCGAGCGCGGCGGGCACGCGCCGTTCCTGCGCGGGCTGCTGCGGGACCGGGGCGAGGAGGAGGCGACGCTCACCTCCAGCTTCCCGTCGACGACGGCGTCGGCCCTGAGCATCCTCGGGACGGGCACCGCCCCCGGCCGCACCGGGATGGTCGGCTACACGCAGCGCGACGCCGCCACCGGCAGGCTCGCCTCCGTGGTGCAGTGGCGCGACCTCGGCGACCCCGCCGACGTGCAGCGCGAGCCCACCGTCCTGGAGACGCTCGCCGCCGCCGGCACGCGCGTGGTGGCCCCCGGCCCGCGCAAGTTCGCGGGCTCCGGCATGAGCCAGGCCGCGCTGCGGGGCCCCGCCCACGTCGCCGCCGAGACCTTCGAGCAGCGCGTGGACGCCACCGTCGCGGCGCTGCGGCGGCCGGCCGACCCGCAGGGCACCGGGCAGAGCCTCGTCTACCTGTACCAGGGCGACGTCGACAAGACGGGGCACGGCTTCGGCTGGGACTCCTGGCAGTGGGGCGACGCGCTGGAGTCGACCGACCGGGAGCTGGCCCGTCTGCTGCGGAGCGTCCCGCGCGGCACGCTGGTGCTCGTCACGGCCGACCACGGCCAGATCAAGGCCGACCCCGGCCTCCAGTGGGACGTCGCGACCGACCCCGCGCTGTACCCCGGCGTCGCCATGGTGGGTGGCGAGCCGCGCGCCCTGCACCTCTACACCGAGCCCGGCACCGACCCGGCCGACGTCGCCGCGCGGTGGACCGAGCGGCTGGGCGACCACGCCCTGGTCGTGCTCCGGGACCGGGCCGTCGCGGACGGCTGGTTCGGGCCGGTCGCCGAGCACGTGCTGCCCGCGCTCGGGGACGTGGTGGTGGCGATGACCGGCGCCGCCACCGTCGTCGACTCCCGGGTGCACTCCGCGAACGCCCGGGCCATGCCCGGCGTGCACGGCTCCCTCACCCCGCACGAGATGCTCGTGCCGTTCCTGACCGCGCTCTCCTAGGAACTCCTGTGGCTCAGCTCGTCTTCTTCTCCGGGACCATGGACTCCGGCAAGTCCACCCTCGCCCTGCAGACCGACCACAACTTCCGCGCCCGCGGACGCGCGGGGCTCATCTTCAGCCGCGGCGACCGGGCCGGCGCCGACCGCGTCTCCAGCCGGCTGGGCCTGGAGGTCGCGGCCGTCGAGGTCACCGACGACACCGACTTCTGGGTCGAGATCGGCGCGCGGCGGGCGGGCGGCGAGGCCGTCGACTACCTCGTGTGCGACGAGGCGCAGTTCTACTCGCCCGCGCAGGTGGAGCAGCTCGCCCGGCTGGTGGACGAGACGGAGATCGACATCTTCGCGTTCGGCATCACCACCGACTTCCGCACCCGGCTCTTCCCCGGATCGGCCCGGCTCATCGAGCTCGCCGACCGCGTCGAGCTGCTCCAGGTGCAGTCCCTGTGCTGGTGCGGCGCCCGCGCCACGCACAACGCACGCACCGTCGACGGCATCATGGTCACCGAGGGCGAGCAGGTGGTGATCGGCGACGTCGGCCTCGCCGAGGTCGCGTACGAGGTGCTCTGCCGCCGCCACCACATGCGCCGCATGACCGCCCTGACGGCGCGCCGCCACTCGGTGGACGAGTCCCTCTGGGACTAGACCACCGGGTGGCGGACCGGCTCGGCTAGACCTCCGGGCGCGAGCCGAAGACGATCTCGTCCCAGCTCGGCACCTGGGCGCGCGACTTGCGGCCCCGCTTCGGGGCCGGCCGCTTGGCGACCGCGGGCTCCTTGCCCGGCACGTTCGCCGGCTCCGGCGGCGGGACGGGCTCGGGCTCCGGGGCACGCTCCGGCTCGGGCGCCGGCTGCTGGTCCGACGACGCCGGGCCGGGCGCCGGGATCTCCCACTGGCTCGGCCCCTCCCACTCCAGGTCGGCGGGGGAGTCCGGCACCTTGACCGACGGCATCTTGGGGCGGTTCCCGCCCCGGCGCGCGCCGATGTCGACGACGGCCGCGGCCGGCTCCGGCGCGGACTCGTCGGGCTCGTCCGGGCTGGCCGCCGAGCCCGGTCCGCTGGCGTGGCCGTCGTCCAGGGCGTCGAGCTCCAGCAGGTCGGGCATACCGACGTCGGGCGCGGAACGGCGCGAGGGGCGCTGGCCGCGCCGCTCGGAGAGGTTGTCCAGCAGCAGGTCCGTGTCGTCGGGCTCGGGCGGCGCGGGCCGGGACCCGCGCGCGCCGAGGCGCTGCGGCGGCAGGGCGGACACGCCGGCCAGCACCGGCCCGTCGTCGTCCTCCGGGAGGCCGAGCCAGCGGGCCTCGTCGTCGAGTGCCGTCACGAAGCCGCCCCGCGGCTCGAGGGACCAGCGGGCCAGCCGCGGACGCTCGCCCGCGCTGAACTCGACCTGCACGATCCAGGGGTGGTTGCCCTCGCGGGTGGCGGTCCACCGCGCGTCGTCGGGCCGTACGCCGCGCGAGCGCAGGCGCTCGTCGGCGACCTCGCCGAGCGTGGTCGCGCTGTCGTCGTCGGTCAGGACGGCCTTGGCGCGGACGCGCGAGATCGCGTGCTCGCGCTCGGAGATGACGGGGTACTCGAAGCGCCGCACGTGCTCGACGGGCAGGCCCGACGCCTCGGCCAGCGCCTCGCAGGTCTCGCCCGCGCGCAGGCGCGCCTGGATCTCGCGGGGACGCAGCGTGGACTCCTCCTGGGCCCGGATCGACTCCATGCGCGGACGGTCACCCCGGAGGGCGGCGCGCAGGGCGTCGGTGATCGGCAGGGTGCTCTGGGTGCCGTCGCGCGCGGCGAGGACGAGGCGTTCACCGTCCTCGTGCAGCCTCACCAGCTCCAGCTCGTCCATGCCAGTCCTCCCGGGGTGGTCCTGTGCCCCGAGCCTGCCACCGAGCGGCGGCGGCGTGGCGCAGGCGCGTCGGTGTGCCGCCGGATCGTAGCCCGCCTGCGGGTGCGGCAGGATGGGCGCGTGATCTCACCCGCACCGCACGAGCTGCCCGACGGCGTCACCGTCACCGCCCTCCGCGATCTCGCCGTCCGCCTCGCGACGGCCGCCGGAACCCTGGTGCGGGAGGGCAGACCCGAACGGGTCGAGGTGGCCGCGACCAAGTCGAGCGACGTGGACCCGGTCACGGTCATGGACCGTGCCTCCGAGGAGCTGCTGCGCGAGATGATCGCCGCCGAGCGGCCCGACGACGCGATCCTGGGCGAGGAGGGCGACGACGTCGCCGGCACCAGCGGGCTGACCTGGGTGCTCGACCCGATCGACGGCACCGTGAACTACCTGTACGGGGTGGCGTCCTGGGCGGTGTCGGTGGCGGTCGTGGCCGGCCCGCCGGAGCCCGCCTCGTGGACCGTGCTGGCCGGCTGCGTGCACAGCATCGCCGACGGGCGCACCTGGTCGGCCGGGCTCGGGGAGGGCGCGACCCGCGACGGCGCGCCGATCCGGTCGGGCGCCCCGGCGTCCCTGAGCACCTCGCTGCTGGGCACGGGCTTCGGGTACGACGCCGTGCGCCGGTCCGAGCAGGCCCAGGTCCTGGCGCAGGTGCTGCCGCGGGTCCGGGACATCCGCCGCCTCGGCTCCGCCGCCATCGACCTCTGCCTGCTCGCCGACGGCTCCCTCGACCTGTACTACGAGCGCGGCCTGAACCCGTGGGACATGGCCGCGGGCGTGGTCGTGGCGACCGAGGCGGGCGCCGTGGTGACCGGCCTGCGGGGCCGTCCGGCGGGCAACGCGATGACCGTCGCGGGGCCGCGGGACCTCGTCCCCGAGCTCGTCACGATCCTCGAGGCGGCGGACGCCGACGGCGCGGGCGACACCGCGGGTGACACCCGTGGGTGATCTTTTTTTATGACACACCCCCGCGAACCTGGTCACTGCTGACGGGGCCCAAAAGGCCGATATCGGGCCGTCGTTGCAGGTCAGAGCGTACGTGACCGGGGTTACACGAGCAGATGTAGCGCGCCTGACAGAAATGGTGCACAATCCGTGGGCCGACTCGGGAACAAAACCGGGGCCGTGTGCATTATCTGCGCGTACACCCGCATGCGGTCGCTGTTCGACGGCGCGTGCGGGGGTCCCGGCCGGGGCGGCGTCGAACCCCCGGATGTCCCGAACCCTTCCGGCGCGACCACCTATCGACGGAGAACACCACATGGCAACTGACTACGACGCCCCGCGTAAGAACGACGAGGATGTCGAGCAGGACTCGATCCAGGAGCTGCAGGCACGTCGTTCTGACAAGTCCTCGGGCGTTGTGGACGAGGACGAGACAGAAGCGGCCGAGGGCTTCGAGCTCCCGGGCGCCGATCTGTCGGGCGAGGAGCTTGCAGTGCGCGTGCTGCCGCGTCAGGCGGACGAGTTCACGTGCTCGAGCTGTTTCCTGGTGCACCACCGCAGCCAGCTGGCCTACGAGAAGGCCGGCCAGATGATCTGCACGGAGTGCGCCGCCTGATCTGCCAGGCCTTCGGCACTGACGACACGACCGGGCTGTCATGCGGAGCATGGCAGCCTTCGTCGTACCCGGGGCAGGAAGGGCCCGGGCGACCTAGGCTCTGCTTGTCTGCCGCCTGAGCCTGCGGTTCCGCTCCGGGCGCGTGCCTCGTACCTCGGCCCCCACCCTGCGCTGCACCTCCGGCTCAGTCGGTCAAGGCCTTCACCAGCAGCTCCGGACGCCGCGTCGACACCAGCCAGTAGGGGGTCGGGTCGGCCGGGTCGTCGACCGCCACCCGCACGCCGGTCCGCGCCCACGCGCGCAGGCACACGTAGGCGCGCGCGTTGAGACCCGGGCCCAGCTCGTGCCGCATGGCGGCCACGTCCAGGGCCTGCGCGGCGCCGAGCAGGGCGACCGGGATACGGGCGTTCCCGGCGCGCAGCACGCCGTCGGACACCTCGACGACGGGGGAGGTCACCGCGAGGGCGACCGCCGAGCCGACGCACACCAGCAGCCCCACCGTCACGGCGGCCGCCGCGTGCACCGGCCACAGGGCGATCGCCGCGATGGCGCCCAGACCGACCGTGCCGAGCCAGCCGCCGGGACCGGGCAGGAGACGCTCGTGGAAGGTGAGGGTGGTCGCCGTCATGGACACATCATCCCAGCCCCGGACACTGCCTCGGCACTACTGCGGCGGCGAGGGCCCAGGTGGCGTACTCTTCCGGCGTGCCCACCCCTGAGCCAGCCCACGACGGCAGCACGGTCGACGTGCTCATCCGCCTCCTGGACGACGTTCCCGTCCCGTCCTACGCGCACCCCGGCGACGCCGGCGCCGACCTGGTGACCACGGTCGACGTCGAGATCCCGCCGCAGGGACGGGTGCTGGTGCCCACGGGGGTCTCGATCGCGCTGCCCGACGGCTACGCGGCGTTCGTGCACCCGCGCTCGGGGCTCGCCACGAAGCACGGCCTGACGATCGTGAACGCACCGGGCACGGTGGACGCGGGCTACCGCGGCGAGATCAAGGTCACGCTGCTCAACACCGACGCCACGCAGCCCGTGAAGCTGCTCCGCGGCGACCGGATCGCGCAGCTCGTGATCCAGAAGGTCGAGCGCGCCCGCTTCGTGAGCGCCGAGGTCCTGCCCGGTTCGCACCGGGGCGACGGGGGCTTCGGCTCCAGCGGCGGTTTCGCCGGGCGCTGAACGCGTGTCCAGGTCGGGGCCCGACGGGTCTAGGCTGTAGGTAACGAGCGGATAACGCCGCCCGGCGGAGCAAGTGCGCGGCCGGGTGCGGCGAGCGGTTCGGCGAGCGGCCGGACCGGCGACGGACGAAGAACTACGAAGGAGTGTGGCTGTGGGTCTGTTCAGCCGACGAGGCACGGCGGAGGAGCCCGCTTCGGTCGAGTGGGCGTCGGTGGAGGCCGAGCAGCAGAAGCGGCCGCACGGCCCCTTCGACCGGTCGCAGGTGGACGAGATGGGCCCCCGGGTCGACCTCGGCGCGATCTGGCTGCCGGTGATGCCCGGCCTCGAGCTCCGCATGGAGATCGACAAGAAGACGCAGAAGGTGACCGGGGTGACGGCCGCGCTGGAGGGCTCCAACCTCCAGATCCAGGCGTTCGCCGCGCCGCGCACCGAGGGCATCTGGGACGAGATCCGGCACGAGATCGCCCAGTCCGTGAGCGGGCAGGGCGGCATCGTCGACGACGTGCCCGGCGTGTTCGGGCGCGAGCTGCTGGTCCGCATGCCCGTGACCGGCCCGGACGGGCAGTCCGGCCAGCGCCCGGCGCGGTTCGTCGGCGTCGACGGCCCCCGCTGGTTCATCCGCGGCGTGCTCGCCGGCCGGGCGGCGCTGGACGCCGAGGCCGCCAAGCCGCTGGAGTCCGTCTTCGCGAACATCGTCGTGGTGCGGGACCAGAGCCCGCGCCCGCCGCGCGACCTGCTGCCCCTGGCGCTGCCCAAGTCGGCGCGCAAGGACGGTGCCCAGCCCGAGCCGGAGCCGGCCGGCCCCGAGAACGCGGCACCGCAGATGTCGGACTTCAACCCGTTGCGTCGCGGCCCCGAGATCACCCAGATCGGCTGACGAGGTGAACCACTGATGTCGCTCCGCTCGGCTCTCGCGTCCCGCATCGCGGCGACGCTGGCCTCCAACGAGGAGGTCAGCGACACCGCGGAGCGGGCCGACGCCTCCAAGAACGTCGGCTGCGCCGCGGTCACGTCCGTGCCCACGCGCTCCCGCGGCAAGGTCGCGGGCGTGCTGCGCTCGGTCGTGCTGCGCCCGCGCGAGGGCGTGCCGACCCTGGAGGCGGAGCTGTTCGACGGCTCCGGGGCGCTGGACCTCGTGTGGCTCGGCCGCCGCACCATCGAGGGCATCGAGCCCGGCCGCCGCATCCGGGTCGAGGGCATGGTGTGCGACGTCGACGGGCGGCGCACCATGTTCAACCCGAGGTACGAGCTGAGGCCCCGGCCGGGCGAGGCACAATAGCCCCCATGAGCGATCCAGCACGTCCTGACGTGCCCCAGCAGTCCGAGGAGCACCCCGAGCAGACGCCTGCGCGCGGCATGCGTGCCCTGACCGGCGACGAGTTCTCCGCGGCGCAGGCCGTGGGCGGGGTGCGCGGCCTGGTCGAGGCCGTCCTGCCCGGCCTCGTGTTCGTGGTCGCGTTCGTGATCACCAACGACCTGATGGTCCCGCTGATCGCGTCCGTGGTCGCCGCGCTGGTGCTCGTCGTGGCGCGCCTCGTGCAGCGCACGCCGGTCACGCAGGCGCTCGGCGGGCTGCTCGGCATCGCCGTCGGCGTGGTGTGGGCCTGGACCTCGGGCGACGCGGAGGACTACTACGCGGGCGGCCTGCTGCTCAACGCCGGCTACCTCGTGGTGCTGCTCGGCACGATCCTCGCGCGCCGTCCCGCCGTCGGCTACGTGGTGGAGGCGCTGCGCGCCGGCCTCACGCCGGAGGCCGTCAAGGCCGACGCCGACCGTCCGGACGACCAGCCCTCGGCCTTCGCCGCGCTGACCGCCTGGCGGTCCGACCCGGCCAAGATGCGCATGTACTCGATCGCCACCTGGCTCTGGGTGGGCCTGTTCGCCCTGCGCCTCGCGGTCAAGACGCCGCTCTACTTCGCGGGCGACGTGGCCTGGCTGGGCACGTTCCACCTGCTGCTCGGCGTGCCGCTCTGGGCGCTCGTGCTGTACCTGACCTGGTACGTCGTGCGCCGGCCGAAGGCCCCGGCGGCGGCCTGACGCCGCCGCGCGGACGCGTCCGTCAGCCCTTCGGGACCAGCAGCTTCTGCAGGGAGTCCGTGTCGGCGTCCGCGCCGGCGACCAGCAGCAGCTCGTCGCCGGCCTCCAGGGTGTCGTCCGGGCTCGGCACCAGCGGGCGGCCGTCACGCACGATCGTCGAGAGCGTGACGTCCGCCGGCCACACGACCTGGCCCACGCGTGTCCCGGCGACCCGGGAGTCGGCGGGCAGCGTCAGCTCCAGGATGTCGGCGTGCGACTGGCTGAAGCTGAAGATCTTCACCAGGTCGCCGACGGCCACGGCCTCCTCGACCATCGCCGTCATGATGCGCGGCGTCGAGACCGCGACGTCCACACCCCAGGACTGGTCGAACATCCACTCGTTCTTCGGGTTGTTCACGCGCGCGACCGTGCGCGGCACCCCGAACTCCGTCTTGCCCAGCAGGGAGAACACCAGGTTCACCTTGTCGTCGCCCGTGGCGCCCACGACGACGTCGGCCTGCTCCAGCTCGGAGGCCTCCAGCGCGGGCAGCTCGCACGCGTCCGCGAGCACCCACTCCGCCTCGGGGACCTGCGAGACCCGCATGGCCGCGGGGTTCTTGTCGATCAGGGTGACCTCGTGCTCGTGGCTGAGCAGCTCACGGGCGATGGAGCGGCCCACGGACCCGGCCCCGGCGATGACGACGCGCATCAGTCCTCCTCGGCGGACGGCGCGGCCGTGAGGATGCGCTCGATCTCGGCGGACCTGTCGGCCGCCATCAGCAGGTGCAGCACGTCGTTCTCCTGGAGCACGACGTCGGGCGTGGGCAGGATCGCCGACGAGTAGCGGGTCACGAACGCGACCCGCGCCCCGGTGGCGCGCTCGATGCCCAGCACGGGCCGCCCCACCCAGCGACGGTGGTACTCGATCTGCGCCAAGCGGACGGTGCCCGACGGGTCGCGGTACTCGTCCGTGAAGCCGAGCGGCAGCATGCGCCGCAGCACCTGGTCCGCGGTCCAGCGCACCGTCGCCACCGTGGGGATGCCCAGGCGCTGGTAGATCTCGGCGCGGTGCGGGTCGTAGATGCGGGCGACCACGTTGTCGACCCCGTACGTCTCGCGCACCACGCGCGCCGACAGGATGTTGGAGTTGTCGCCGTCGGACACCGCGGCGAACGCGTACGTGTCCTCGATCCCCGCCTGGACCAGCGTGTCGCGGTCGAAGCCCACCCCGGTCACCTTCTTGCCGGAGAAGTCCGCAGGCAGACGCCGGAACGCGTCCGGGTTCTGGTCGATGACGGCCACGGAGTGCCCGCGGCCCTCTATCTCCTGGGCGAGGCTGGAGCCGACACGGCCGCAGCCCATGATGACGAAGTGCACGGACGGAACGCTACCGCGCCAGGGTGACGATGGGGCGCCGGGTGCGCCGGGTGCCATCGACGGGCATAGAGTCATCCAACGTGTCGGACATCGTCGATGCGGCCAAGCGTCTCCTGGTCGGTCGCCCCATGCGCAGCGAGAGCTTGGGGCACACGCTGCTGCCCAAACGGATCGCGCTCCCGGTGTTCGCGTCGGACGCGCTGTCCTCGGTGGCGTACGCCCCCGACGAGATCCTCCTGACTCTGTCACTGGCGGGTATCGCGGCCCTGGCCTTCTCCCCATGGGTCGGCCTCGTGGTCGTCGTCGTGCTGCTCATCGTGGTGGCGTCCTACCGGCAGAACGTTCGCGCCTACCCGTCCGGCGGCGGCGACTACGAGGTCGCCACCACCAACCTCGGCCCGTCCGCGGGCATCGGCGTCGCCTCCGCGCTGCTGGTCGACTACGTGCTCACCGTGGCCGTGTCGATCTCGTCGGCGGCCCAGTACGCGTCCGCGGCCATCCCCGGTCTGCGCGGGCACGAGGCGCTCGCCGCCGTGATCGCCGTGGTGCTGCTCACCCTGGTCAACCTGCGCGGCGTCAAGGAGTCGGGCACGGCGTTCGCGATCCCGACGTACTGCTACATGGCGATCATCGGCGCCCTGATCGTCACCGGCGCGTTCCGCTTCTTCTCGGGCACGCTGCCGCAGGCGGAGAGCGCCGAGTTCGAGCTGTCCGCCGAGGCAGCGTTCGACCAGGGCCTGGTGGGCATCGCGGGCGCGTTCCTGCTGGCGCGGGCCTTCGCGTCCGGCTGTGCGGCCCTGACCGGCGTCGAGGCCATCAGCAACGGCGTGCCCGCGTTCCGCAAGCCCAAGTCGCGCAACGCCGCCACGACGCTGCTGCTGCTCGGCACCATCTCCGCGACGATGATCATGTCGATCCTCTTCCTGGCCCAGGCCACCGGCGTCCAGTTCGCGGAGGACCCGCACGAGCAGCTCACGCTGAACGGCGCGCCCGTCTCGGACCACTACGTGCAGATCCCCGTGATCGGCCAGCTCGCCGAGGCGGTCTTCTCCGGGTTCCCGCCCGCCTTCTACGCCGTCTCCGCCGTCACCGGCCTCATCCTGGTGCTCGCCGCGAACACCGCGTTCAACGGCTTCCCGGTGCTGGGCTCGATCCTCGGCCGCGACGGCTACCTGCCGCGCCAGCTCCACACCCGCGGCGACCGTCTCGCGTTCTCCAACGGCATCGTCACCCTCGCGGTCGCGGCGATCGTCCTGATCGTGGTGTTCGACGCCGAGGTGACCCGGCTGATCCAGCTCTACATCGTGGGCGTGTTCGTGTCGTTCACGCTGTCCCAGCTCGGCATGCTGCGGCACTGGACGCGCGAGCTGCGCACCGAGCCCAACCCCGCGGTGCGCGGCCGGTACAAGCGCTCGCGCCTGGTCAACGGCGTCGGCTTCGGCCTGACCGGCATCGTGCTGATCATCGTGCTGCTGACCAAGTTCACGCACGGCGCCTGGATCACCCTGCTGGCCATGGGCGTGCTGTTCGTGCTCATGCGGGCCATCCGCAAGCACTACGACCGGGTCAGCGACGAGCTCGCGCTCGACGACGTCTCCGCCGCCCGCGCGCTGCCCAGCCGCGTGCACGCCGTCGTGCTGGTCTCCAAGGTGCACAAGCCGACGATGCGCGCCCTGGCCTACGCGCGCGCCGCGCGGCCGAACGTGCTGGAGGCCGTCAGCGTGGGCGTGGACCGCGAGGACGTCGAGAAGCTCACCGCCGAGTGGGAGGCTCTCGACCTGCCCGTGCCGCTGCGCATCCTGGACTCGCCCTTCCGCGAGATCACCCGGCCCGTGGTCAAGTACGTGCGCTCCGTGCACCGCGAGTCGCCGCGCGACCTCGTGATCGTCTACATCCCCGAGTACGTGGTGGGGCACTGGTGGGAGCAGCTCCTGCACAACCAGTCCGCGCTGCGCCTCAAGGGCAGCCTGCTGTTCACCCCCGGCGTCGTCGTGGCGTCCGTGCCGTGGCAGCTCGCCTCGACGCGCGGGCAGACCGGGCTGGAGGGCGACACCTTCCTGCGCGGCCGCCGGATGTGACCAGGCTGGTGTGACCGGGGCAGTGTGACCAGGCCCGCTGCCCGGACCGGAGCGGCGGGAGCGACCCGTGGGCGATACTTGAGGACATGCCCCGCAACACCGACCGCCGCCGCACCGCGCCCGCCGACCCCGAGCAGGGCGGCCGACCGCGCCGTCGCCCCCAGCGTTCCCCGCGGCCGGGCCGCGCCCGGCGCGTGAGCGACGCCGCCCCCGGGCCGGAGGTGGGCCAGGAGTTCGAGCTGGAGGTCGGCCCCGTCGCGCACGGCGGCCACTGCGTGGCCCGCCTGGACGGCCGCGTCGTCTTCGTGCGGCACACGCTGCCGGGGGAGCGCGTCCGTGCCCGCGTCACCGAGGGCGGGCCGAGCTTCTGGCGGGCCGACGCCGTCGAGATCCTCGAGGCCTCGCCCGACCGCGTCGAGCCGCTGTGGCCCGCGTCCGGCGCCGACGGCGTGGGCGGCGGCGAGCTGTCGCACGTCGCGCTGCCCGCGCAGCGGCGCTGGAAGACTGCCGTGCTCGTGGAGCAGCTCCAGCGCCTGGCGCGCATCGACCCCGACTGGCTCGCCGAGCACGTCACGGTCGAGGCGGCGCCCGGCGACGACGAGCGCCGCGGCCTGCACTACCGCACCCGGATCGACCTGGTGGCCGACGCCGACGGGCACGCCGGCATGCGGGGGCACCGCTCGCACGACGTGCTGGCGCTGAAGAAGATGCCGCTGGCCTCGCCCGAGGTCGAGGCGTTCGCGGTCGCCGAGGACGTGTTCACCCGCACCTGGACGCCGGGGGCGCAGATCGAGCTGGTCGCGCCGTCCGAGGGGGACCCGGTGCTGCTCGTCGACGGCGAGCCGTGGCGCCGCGGGCACGCCGACACCCGGCCCAACGCCCGCCGGGCCGTGGCCGAGACCGTCACGGGGCCGTGGGGCACGCACCGCTACCGCGTGGCCGCCGGCGGGTTCTGGCAGGTGCACCGCGAGGCGCCGGCCGTCCTGACGGGCGCCGTGCTGGACGCGGCCGGCGCGACCGCGGGGGAGCTGGCCGGGGCCACCGTGCTGGACCTGTACTCCGGCGCGGGGCTGTTCACGCTGCCGCTCGCGGACGCCGTCGGGCCGGACGGGCGGGTGGTCGCCGTCGAGGGCGACGAGCGCGCCGTGAAGGACGCCCGCCGCAACGCCCACGCGCACGGGCAGGTGGAGCTGCGGCTCGGCGCCGTGGACCGCGTGCTGGCGGGCGGGCCGGGCGAGGCCGAGGTGCCCGCCGCCGACGTCGTGGTGCTGGACCCGCCCCGGTCGGGTGCGGGCCGCGCCGTGGTGGACGCGATCGCCTCCCGGGAGCCGCGGCGCATCGTCTACGTGGCGTGCGACCCGGCCGCGCTCGCGCGCGACGTCGGCTACCTGGCGGCGCACGGCTACGCGCTGACGGGCGTGCGCGGGTTCGATCTCTTCCCGCACACGCACCACGTCGAGGCCGTCGCGGTCCTGGATCGTCAGGGCTGACGGGGCTGGCGGCACCCGATGGACAAAACCCCAGGTCAGTACGCATAGGATGCGCATCGTGAAGCGCTGGTTGGTGAGCGGCGGCATCGCCGTGTCCGTGGTCGTGGCCTTTGCCTCCGCCGTCGTGGTGGGCATGATCCTGGGGGCCGGCGGCATCGCCGTCGGCGGTACCGGAGGGGCTACGTCGCCCGCTCCGCGGGGGGCACCGTCCCCCTGGGCGGCGGCCGCGTCGCCGTCGCCCTCGGCGTCCCCGGCGGCCGAGGTCGAGCCGGTGGCGCTGTTCGTGGGTGACTCCTACACCGTGGGCCAGGGCGCGTCGTCGCCCGAGGTGCGGTGGAGCACCCTCGTGGCCGAGCAGATGGGCTGGCAGGAGCTCAACGTGGCGGACGGCGGCACGGGCTTCGTGACGCGGCGCCCGGAGCTGCAGCGGCTGAACTACCCGGAGCAGCTCAAGTCGGTGAAGCGCAACAGCGTGGACATCGTCGTGATCGCGGGCGGGCAGAACGACTTCAAGTCGCTACGGAAGGATCCCACGCCGGTGTTCGAGGGGATCGCGAACACCTACGCCCTGGCCGCGCGGCGCTTCCCGGACGCGGAGATCGTCTCCGTCGGGCCGTCGACGCCGTGGGTGGTCGGGCTGGAGGCGCGGGCGCTCGACAGCGCGGTGCGTGCCGCCGCGGCCGAGAACGGGGCGACGTACATCTCGCTCCTGGACCCCAACATCGTCCAGGGCAAGCTGATCAACAAGGACGGCATCCACACGACCGACGCGGGCAACGCGCAGATCGCGGAGCGGGTGCTGGCCACGCTGCAGGCCGACGAGCAGCAGGACGGCGCCCGGCCCGTAGATATCTTGACGTCAAGATAAATGCGTTATGCTGGCTCCAGCAGCCCGGCCTAGGCTGGGTGAAGCCCCCTGGAACCCATGCGGCGGCTCCATCGCGCGACGACCGCGCCTGTGAGAGCCGACGCACCGTCAGCCCCGCAGAAGGAGCCCGTGTGAGCACCGTGGACACGTTCGGATCGAAGGGAACGCTGGAGGTCTCCGGCAAGTCCTACGAGATCTTCCGGCTCAGCGCGGTCGAGGGAGTCGAGCGCCTCCCTTACTCGCTGAAGATCCTCGCCGAGAACCTCCTGCGCACCGAGGACGGCGCGAACATCACCGCCGACCACGTGCGTGCCCTCGCGTCCTGGGACCCGGACGCGCAGCCCGACACCGAGATCCAGTTCACGCCGGCGCGCGTGATCATGCAGGACTTCACCGGCGTGCCCTGCGTCGTGGACCTCGCAACCATGCGTGAGGCCGTGGCCGCTCTCGGCGGCGACGCCACGCGGATCAACCCGCTGGCCCCCGCCGAGATGGTCATCGACCACTCCGTGCAGATCGACGTCGCCGGCCGCGCGGACGCGTTCCAGCGCAACGTCGAGTTCGAGTACCAGCGCAACCACGAGCGCTACCAGTTCCTGCGCTGGGGCCAGACGGCCTTCGACGACTTCAAGGTCGTCCCGCCGGGCACCGGCATCGTGCACCAGGTCAACATCGAGTACCTGGCCCGCACCGTGATGACCCGCGAGGTGGGCGGCGCCCTGCGCGCCTACCCCGACACCTGCGTCGGCACCGACTCGCACACCACGATGGTCAACGGCCTGGGCGTGCTGGGCTGGGGCGTCGGCGGCATCGAGGCCGAGGCCGCGATGCTCGGCCAGCCGGTCTCGATGCTCATCCCGCGCGTCGTCGGCTTCAAGCTGAGCGGCTCGATCCCGGCGGCCGTGACGGCCACCGACGTCGTGCTCACGATCACGCAGATGCTGCGCCAGCACGGCGTGGTCGGCAAGTTCGTCGAGTTCTACGGCGAGGGCGTGGCCCAGGTGCCGCTCGCGAACCGCGCCACCATCGGCAACATGTCGCCGGAGTTCGGCTCCACGGCCGCGATCTTCCCGATCGACTCGGTCACGGTCGACTACCTGCGCCTGACGGGCCGCGCCGAGGAGCAGCTCGCCCTGGTCGAGGCGTACGCCAAGGAGCAGGGCCTCTGGCTCGACGCCGACTCGGCCGAGCCGGTCTTCTCCGAGTACCTCGAGCTCGACCTGTCCACGGTCGTCCCCTCGATCGCCGGGCCGAAGCGCCCGCAGGACCGCATCGAGCTGACGAACGCGAAGTCGGCGTTCCTGCACGACCTGCCGAACTACGCGCCCGAGTTCTCCGCGGGCGCCGACGAGGCCGGTGCCGAGTCCTTCCCGGCCTCCGACGCCCCGGCGCCGGCCACGAACGGCCGCAAGCACGTGCACGTCACGAACAGCGAGGGCAAGGAGTTCGAGCTGTTCCACGGCGCGGTCGCCATCGCGTCGATCACCTCGTGCACCAACACGTCGAACCCGTCGGTCATGCTCGCCGCGGCGCTGCTCGCGAAGAACGCCGTCGAGAAGGGCCTCGTCTCCAAGCCGTGGGTCAAGACCTCCATGGCGCCGGGCTCGCAGGTCGTGACCAACTACTATGAGAAGGCCGGCCTCTGGCCGTACCTCGAGAAGCTGGGCTTCCACCTGGTCGGCTACGGCTGCGCCACCTGCATCGGCAACTCGGGCCCGCTGGACGAGAAGGTCTCCGAGGCCGTCAACGAGCACGACCTGTCGGTCGTCTCGGTGCTGTCGGGCAACCGTAACTTCGAGGGCCGCATCAACCCGGACGTCAAGATGAACTACCTGGCGTCCCCGCCGCTGGTCATCGCGTACGCCCTGGCCGGCACCATGGAGTTCGACTTCGAGCACGACCCGCTGGGCCGCGACGAGGCCGGGCACCCCGTGTTCCTGCGCGACATCTGGCCGTCGCCGGACGAGGTCCAGGCGACCATCGAGTCCTCGATCGACCGCAAGATGTTCGAGTCGGACTACGCCGACGTCTTCAAGGGCGACGAGCGCTGGGCCGCCCTGGAGACCCCCGAGGGCGACACGTTCGCGTGGGACAGCGAGTCCACGTACGTGCGCAAGCCCCCGTACTTCGACGGCATGGGCATGACGCCGGAGCCCGTCACCGACTTCACCGGTGCGCGCGTGCTGGCGAAGCTGGGCGACTCGGTCACGACCGACCACATCAGCCCGGCCGGCTCGATCAAGGCCGACAGCCCGGCGGGCAAGTACCTCGCCGACCACGGTGTGGGCCGCCGCGACTTCAACTCCTACGGCTCGCGCCGCGGCAACCACGAGGTCATGATCCGCGGCACGTTCGCGAACATCCGCCTGCGCAACCAGCTCCTCGCCTCGGAGAACAACGGCGCGGGCGTCGAGGGCGGCTTCACCTTCAACTTCGTCAAGGACGCGCAGGACACGATCTACGACGCCGCGCAGGACTACGCCGCCGCGGGCACCCCGCTGGTGGTGCTCGGCGGCAAGGAGTACGGCTCGGGCTCGTCGCGTGACTGGGCCGCCAAGGGCACCGCGCTCCTGGGCGTCAAGGCCGTCATCACCGAGAGCTTCGAGCGCATCCACCGCTCCAACCTCATCGGCATGGGCGTGCTGCCGCTGCAGTTCCCGGCCGGCCAGAACGCCGACTCGCTGGGCCTGGACGGCACCGAGGTCTTCGACGTCACCGGCGTCACCGCGCTGAACGAGGGCGTCACGCCCGAGACGGTCAAGGTGACGGCCACCAAGGCGGACGGCTCGCAGGTCGAGTTCGACGCCGTGGTGCGCATCGACACCCCGGGCGAGGCGGACTACTACCGCAACGGCGGCATCCTGCAGTACGTGCTCCGCTCGCTCGTCTCCTGACCCTCGCTGGTCGAGCCTGTCGAGACCCGGCGCCCCGTCCCTCCTCGCGGAGGGGCGGGGCGCCGTCGTTCCCGGAGGCGGTCGGCGCGGCTCAGCCGGCGGCGAGCGCTCCCGCCAGCAGCCGGACGACGCCGCGCAGGCCCGCCTCGTCCGCGTGGTCGGGGTTGACCTCCACGCAGGTCATGGCCCGCAGGCTGGGTTCGGCGGCGAGCGCGCGCAGCAGGCGGTCGAGGGTCGCCGGGACCAGTCCGCGGCCGTACGTCGGGACGTCGGCCACCGGCAGGGTCAGGTAGTCCAGCACGTCGACGTCGAGGTGCAGCACGAAAGGGGTGCCGCCCACGGCCATCAGGGCGCGCCGGGCGGCGTCCTCCGGGTCGGCGAGGACCTGCGCGGCGGGTATCCGTACCGCGGGGACGAGCCCGTGGACGTCCTCCTCGTCGTCGCTGTACCCGAGGTAGACGAGCCGGTCGGCCGTCAGCAGGGGGCGCCGGTGGTCGACGGCGGCGAGCGGCCCCCAGGTGCCGGGCAGGTCGAGGAGGTGGGCGACGCCCATCGAGTCGAGGACCGGCTCGTCGGGGTGGTCCGGCGGGAGCTGGAGGTCCTGGCCGCCGTCGACGTACACGAGGGCCACGTCCGGGTGCCGCTCGGCGACGGCGTCGACCACCCCGAGGGCGACCGTGCACTCCCCGCCGAGCACCAGGGCCCGCTCACCCCGGGCCAGGACCGCGCCGACGCGGTGCCGCACCCCGCGCAGGCCGTCGATCACGCGGCCGACGTCGTTGGGCTCGCCCGGGCCGCGGTGTGCCCGCCAGGTCGCGGTCGGCAGGTCGCCGTCGTCCCGGACGTCGACGCCGGCGGCCCGCAGTGCGTCGAGCAGCCCGGCCGCGCGCAGCGCGGCCGGTGCCTTCTCCAGCCCGCGGGAGTGCGCCGCGGCGCTGGACGGCACACCGACAACTGCCCAGCCGGCCGTGGACGCCATCCGCCCAGTGTGCCGACGACGGGCCCGGCACACCAGGGGAGAACGACACCGGGAAGAACAGCGGAGCGGACCGCCTGCCGGGGTGGCAGACGGTCCGCTCCGTCTCAGGGTCGTGCGTGTGCTGCCGTGCCGGTGACTACCGCCCGACGTCGGACTGGCGGGCGGCCCGGATCAGCTTCGTGGCCTCCTGCGGCGTGATGACGTCGACGTCGTCGAGCTGGTCGGCGACCTGCGTCACGTGGCTGACGAACGCGCTGTGGCTGACCCACCCGCCGTCGGCGTCGATCAGGTCGGCGACCGTGCACCCGTTGCCGGTGTCGTAGTTGGTCACCTTGCTGTCCTTGTTCCCGATGACCACCGTGGGGCGCTCGTCGGAGACGGGGCAGGCGTCGATCGCGCCGCGTGCGACGTCGAACCGCAGGGTGCCGGTCCGGGTCACGTTGCCGGCGTTGTCGGTCGCCCGGTACGCGAACGCGTGCGAGCCGGGCTCGGTGATCTCCACGGGGCCGGTGTACTCCCGGAACGCGGTGTCGCCGAGCGCGTACTCGATGAACGCCACCCCCGACTGGTCGTCCCGGGCCGTGATGGTGACCGTGGCGGTGCCGAGGTACGCGCCCTCGTCGTCCTGGTCGCCGTCCACCTGGGCCGACGCGATGGGCTGGGTCGTGTCCGGCGGGTCCTGCCCGTCCACGATCACCAGCTCCACGGAGCCGGGCTCGGACGTGTTGCCCGCGGCGTCGGTGGCCCGGTAGCGCACGGTGTGCGCGCCGGTCACGTCCACGACCACGGCGTCCGTGTAGTCCGTCCAGCCGTCGCCGTCGAGCTCGTACTCGACGGACTCGACGCCCGACCCCTCGTCCTCGGCGAGGATCGCGACGGTCGCCGACGCGATGTACGCGCCGTCGTCGTCCTGCTCGCCGGTGACCTGGGTGGTGACGGTGGGCGCGGTCTCGTCCACCGGGGGAGCCTCGACGACGGTGAACGTCGCCGAGCCCGGTTCCGCCACGTTGCCGGCGTTGTCCGTGGCCCGGTAGGTCACGGTGTGCTCGCCGGGGGCGTCGACGACGACGGGCTCCGTGTAGGCCGCCCAGCCGGCGCCGTCGAGGTCGTACTCGATGCCCGCCACGCCGGAGCCCGGGTCCCTGGCCGTGAGGTTCAGGGTCGCGGACCCGACGTAGGCGCCGTCGGGGTCGAGGTCGCCGGTCACCTCGGCGGTGACCACCGGCGGCGTGGTGTCGTCGCCGTCGGGCTCGACCACCGTGACGTGCAGCATCTCCGGCTCGGAGACGTTGCCCGCCACGTCGGTGGCCCGGTACTCCAGCATGTGCTCGCCGGGCTCGTCCAGCACGATCGGAGCGGTGTACGGGGTGTACCCGGCCCCGTCCAGGTCGTACTCGACGGACTCGACGCCGGAGCCGTCGCCGTCGTCGGCCGCGAGGCTGACGCTGGCCGAGCCGATGTAGGCGCCGTCGTCGTTCTGGTCGCCGGCGACCTGCGCGGTGACGGTGGGCGCGGTGGTGTCCTCGCCGCCGCCGCCCTCGGTGACGACGATCTCGCCGGACATGGTGCCGTGGCCCGGGATCGCGCAGAAGTACCGGTACGTGCCCGGGGTCAGGTCGACCTCGGCCTCGTAGCGGCCGCCGTTGGCGTCCAGGGGGTTGGCCAGGATGTCCAGGGTGACGTCGTCGTTGTACTCCGACGAGCCGGTCTCGAACGTCAGGGTGTGGGACATCCCGATGTTGTTGCCGGTCGCGGTGCTGTTCTCGAACACGATGGTGGTCGGCCCGGCCGCCGCCGTCGTGGGTGCGGACGCGTACGCCGAGACGCTCGCGCTCGCCGTGAACGTCAGGACCTGGTCGGCCGCCTGGGTGGCGGACTCCTTCGGTGACTCCTCCTTCGAGGGGCCGTCGGCCACCGGGGTGGCGGACGCCGGCGTGATCTCACCGGCGTACTCGACGGCGCCGGCCGGCGCCAGCGGGACCGCCACGAGGGCGCTGACCGCTGCCGCCGCCAGGAGGCGGGACAGTTTGTGTCGCATGGGTGTACCTCTCGTCTCCGCGGGCCTGGTCACAGGTCACGCACCCGGATGTTGCGGAACTCCATGGCGTCCGCGTCGCTGTGGTTCTGCAGACCGATGTAGCCCTGCAGGAACTGCCGCAGGTCGGTCGGCGGGTCACCGGCGCGCGAGGACTCCTTGCCGGGCGAGTTCTCGAACTCGTTGATCACCTCGCCGTTGCGGATGATCGTGTACTGCTGGCCGACCACCTGGATCTCGTAGTCGTTCCACTCACCCTTCGGGGTCACCCCGGCGTTCTCCAGCGTGTTGGGGTCGAAGTTGTAGACCGACCCCGTCTTCTGGACCTCGCCCGTCGGACCGTCGTAGAGCTGGATCTCGTGGCCGCAGTAGATCGCCACCCAGGCCTCGTCAGCTGTGCCCTGCCCGCACTCGGGCCGGTCGTCCTGCGCCACCCGCGGGTCGGGGAACCGTGTGAAGACGCCGCTGTTCGCGAACCGTCCCTCGGGCGCCACGTCCTTGAACTGGAGCTTCAGCGAGAAGTCACCGAGCTCCTCGCCCGGGTGCCAGAGCATGCCGAGCCCGCCGGTGGACAGGATCGACCCGTCGTCCAGCAGGTCGAACTTGCCGCCCGGGGCCTGTCGCCAGTCCGCGAGCTGCTCCGCCGTGCCGTCGAACAGCCACCGGTACCCGGAGCTGCCCTCCGCGCCGACGCCGGACACCTTCGCCGCGCTGAGCAGCTTCTTGCGCTCGGCGACCGTGATCACCTTGTCGGCCCGGAGCTGGTCGGCCACGGCCGTGACGTGGTTGACGAACCGGCCGTTCGTGTCCCACTCCCGCTCGTCCTCGACCAGGTCGTTGATCGTGCAGCCGCCCAGGTCGTCGTTGGTGACGCCGCTGTTCGTCTCGCCGAACCACACGGTGCCGCGGTCGTCGGGGATGGTGCAGGTGGTCTCGGCCGGGACCTCGACCGTGGACGTCTCGCCGTCGGCGTAGGTCACCGTCAGCGTGGCGTCGTAGCTGCCCACGCGGGTGTAGGTGTGCCGCGGGTTGGCCTCGGTCGACGTGCTGCCGTCCCCGAAGTCCCAGGCGTACGAGACGCCGCCCGAGCGGTCACCGGTGAAGGCGACGGTCAGCGGGGAGCTCTGCACGCTCGCGCCGGACGCGGCCGGGGCCGGGGTCGGCGCCCCGCCCTTGTAGCTGATCCGGACGAGCTTCTGGTTGGGGTGCAGGGAGAAGAACCCGCCCGCGTAGTCCAGCATGTACAGCGCGCCGTCCGGGCCGAACTTGGCGTCCATCCAGCTCTGCACCTGCGTGTTGCCGGCGCCGCCCTGGATGATCTTGCGCAGGTCCTCGGCGAAGACCGGGGGACCGGCCTCCTCGACCGTGTCCGGGTTCACCGTGACGGCGATCCGGTTGCTGGCGTTCGACTGGTCGCCGATGAACCACTTGTTGTCCCAGTACGCGGGCCAGGCGACGCCGCTGTCGGTGTCCACCTCGGACCGGTGGTACGTGGGACCGTCCATCACGGCCTGACCGCCACCGCGCAGGTACGGCAGGGTGTACGTGGCCTCCTCGTCGACGTACGACGGGATGCCGTTCTCACCCTCCGGGAAGACCGGGCCGCCGCCGCTGGGCGAGTACCAGATCATGTTGTCGCGCACGGGCGGCAGGTCCACCAGGCCGGTGTTGCGCGGCGAGGTGTTCTTCGGGTTGTCGCAGTCGTACCAGCCGGCCAGCACCGACGCGTCCTCGTTGCTGCGGTCACGGTACGGCTGCCCGTTGCCCATGCAGTAGGGCCAGCCCTGGTTGCCCGCCGAGGTGATGATGGTCGCCGTCTCGTACTTCGCCGGCCCGAGCTCCGGGTCCGGCGAGCCCGCGTCCGGTCCCACCCACGCCGCCGTCAGCCAGTCGTTCTTCTTGTCGTAGGCCAGGCGCGAGATGTTGCGCACGCCCATGACGTAGATCTCCGGGCGCGTCTTGTCGCCCGGGTCGTCGGCCTCCGGGAACAGGTTGCCCTCCGGGACCGTGAACGTGCCGTCGTCCTCCGGGTGGATCCGCAGGATCTTGCCGTTCAGGTCGTTCGTGTTGCCGGCCGTACGACGGGCGTCCTGGAACGAGATGCCCGCGAACTCCTGCGTCCAGTTGTTGCCCGAGTAGCCGTCCGAGCCGCCCGAGGAGTTGCTGTCGCCGGACCCGATGTACAGGTTGCCGTCGTTGTCGAAGTCCAGGCCGCCGCCCGCGTGGCAGCAGCTGTGGATCTGCGTCTCCCACTCCAGCAGGTCCTGGCGCGTGGACTGGTCGATCGTGTCGGCCGCCGCGTCATAGGTGAAGCGCGACACCGTGCGCTCGCCGACCCGCCGCTCGACGTCGATCGACTCGTGCGGCATCCAGTAGACGTAGATCCACTGGTTCTCCTCGAAGTCGGGGTCCAGCGTGATGCCGAGCAGCCCCTCCTCGTTCTTGACCAGCTCGCTGCCGCTGCCGCGGTTACCCATCACGTCCAGGGTGGTCAGCAGGTTGGTCTCGCCCGCCTCCGGGTCCCAGCGGTGGATCGTGCCGCAGCCCAGGCCCACGTCCGGGTCGTCCCACGAGACGACCGGGCCGGACGGGCAGGCACCCTTGCCGACGTAGAAGACGCCGCCGTCGGGAGCCACGGTCAGGCCGTGCGGCTCGCCGATCTGGTCGAGCGTGCCCGCGGCGTTCGCCCCGGTCAGGCGCTCCGACTCGTAGTTCGCCGCGATGGTCGCCTGGCAGTCGCCGCGGACCATGCCCGCGGACCAGAGCAGGCCGCCGAGCAGGTGGTCACGGAAACCCTCGTCCGCGTAGCTCTCCGCGGTGCCGCCCATGCCCGTGTAGAACGAGCGGCCGCCCTCGTAGTCACGGCACCACGAGATCGGGTGGAACGGGCCGTTGGCGCCCTCGCCGGGCTCGTAGTCCCACTCCTGGACCTGGGCCACCGTGTGCACGTCACCGACCGGGTTCGGCGACCAGTTCAGCCACCGGTCCTCCCGGGTCCAGTTCAGCGGCAGCCCGGCGTTGGCCGGGTGCGCGCGGTCGACGACGTTCACCGTCGCCTCCTGCACCGGCACCTCCGGGTCCGGCTCCTCCTCGCCCGAGGTGTCGAAGAGCTGGATCTCGGCGAGCTGGGTCAGGTCCTCGCCCGCGTTCGCCGTGATGTCCAGCCGGTAGTGCGCGTACGCGACGTCGTTGTCGAGCTCGTAGTCGTTGGTCGCGAACCGGTCCGCGAAGTCCTGGCCCTCCTGGGTGTCCAGGTCGGTCCAGGTCTCGCCGTCCTCCGAGCCCTGCAGCGTCCAGTCCTGCGGGTCGCGGCCCTCGGAGTCGTTGGCCGACGTGAGCGCGTACCGCGCGGCCGCCTGCGGCTCCTCCAGCTCCAGCTCGATCCACGCCGTCGGCTCGAACGCGAGCCACTTGGTGCGCGAGTCGCCGTCGATCAGCTTGGCGGCCACCTCGTTCGGCGCGTTCTCGGCGCTCGCGGTGGCGCTCGCCACGGGCAGCGGGTCCGGCAGGTTGCCCGCCGGGCGGGTGCCGATCAGGCCCGTGAACCACTGCGAGCGCGCCTGCGCCCGCGCGGCGTCGCGGACGCCGAGGAACCCGCCGCCGGCCTGCATGTAGGCCTTGAGCGCCTCCTCCTGGCCCGTGCTGAGCTCCACGCCCTCCGCGGAGAGGAACACGACGCCGCGGTACTCCGCGAGGTTCTTGGCCGTGAACACCTTCGGGTCGCTGGCCGTGTGCACGGTGAAGCCGTTCGCGGCGCCGAGCTCCCGGATGGTCCGGACCGCGAGCGTGACCGGGTCGGACTGCTGGGCCGGCGCGCCGTAGAAGACCAGCACGGTGGGCTCGGCGGCGGCGTCGGCCTTCGCCGTCACCAGCGGGGCCGCTGCCGTGCCGGCGGCGGTGTCGACGGCCGTGGTGGGCCGCTGGGCCGCTGCCGGCGTCGTCGCCATGGTGACGACGAGCGCGGCGCCGGCCACGGCGGCGAGGATGCCTCTTCCTGTTCGTTCCATCAGTGCTCCTTTGCGCGTGAACGGGATGTCGGGGCGGTCAGTGGCCGGCATGGCCCGCCGCCCCGCTCTCGGACTCGGTGGTGGCGGACGTGCCGCTCATGGTGTGGCCGCCGTGCTCGTGGAACCGGTCGATCGCGTCCTGGGCGCCGGCGGGCATGCTGCCGTCGGCGTTGCGCACCAGGAAGACCCCGGCCATCCCGCCGTCCGAGTGGAACTGGACGTGGCAGTGGTACATCCAGGCACCCGCGCCCACGCCCTCGCCGGCGATGACCTGGAAGCCGAACGAGGAGCCGGGGTTGAGGTCCTTGGTGTCGATCACCCGGGAGGGGTCGTCGGGGCCGGTCAGCCAGCCGGTGCGGTTGTCCGCCCAGCGGTGCGCGTGCACGTGGAACGTGTGCAGCTGGTCGCCGTGGCCGATCGCGATGAACTCGACCTTCTCGCCCTTGTTCGCCTCCAGCATCGGGGTGTCGGGCGCGACCTTGTTGTTGATGGTCATGTCGTTGAACACGACGGTGTGCTGGCGGTCGGGCAGCGGGTCGCCCGCGCGCCGCACCACGAGGGCGCCGTACAGGCCCTTGCGCAGCCCCTCGGTGCCGTGCTCGCCGCCCATCGCGTGGTCGTGGTAGTGCCAGTAGCCGGCGGAGCCTGCCATCCAGGTGCCGTCGGCGCGCTGCTTCGGCTTGTGGCTCTTCCAGACGTAGGTGCGGCTCTCGCCGGGCTCGTTGAACGAGTCGTTGAACGGGCTGCCGTCCGAGTCGGTCGCGTAGTCCACGCCGTGCGGGTGGATCGACAGCCGCTTGTCGGTGTTGTTCACCAGCTCGACCTGGAGGGTGTCGCCCTCCCACATCTCCAGCACGGGGCCGGGGATGGTGGCCTTGCCGGGGGTGAGGCCGTAGCCGTACTGGCCGCCGGGCAGCGCCTCCGCGTAGACGGTGATGTGCCGGGTCGACGCCAGCGGCCGGACGTCCGACGACACGGCCGCGGCCGAGTCGGAACCGAGCGCCAGCGCCGCCGTCGGCGCCATGAGCCCGGCGAGGGTACCGGTCAGGATCGAGCGGCGGGACACGCCGCCGGGCTGGGTTGGGGCGTCAGTGCTGTTCTCGGGCATGAGTCTCCGTTCGACACCGTCGGGCAGGCGGGAGTGCCGTCCCGGCGAGAGAGAAATGCAGGAGGGGAGTGGCTCAGCCGCGCTGCGCCGATGGCGTCGACGCGGTGAGTGACAGCGTTGTCACGCAGGTGGACCTCATCGTCGTTCCCCCCATGGATGCGTCACGTGGTCGTCTGCGACGACGGCCACGCCCCCGTGGCAGACCGTACTCCAGCGGGTGACTTTTCGAACATAGGAGGACTTATGCCGACTGTCAAGCAAAAGATGGACAAACAGCGACAGGCTTCGTCTATACGACCAAGCAAAGATCCTGGTAGGTCACGAGATCCGGGTGGGTAGGGCAAGCTCGGCGGTTCACGCGATCCGCAGGAGCAGCCACACCGCGGTCGCGAGCAGGACGGCGCCGGCCAGGAGGCCGGTCAGCGGGTGGGCGAGCGCCGCCGTCGGGCGGTGGCCGCGCGGCCGGGTGACCAGCCGGAGGAACCCGCCGAGCGGCCAGGCCAGCACGGCGGCCGCGATCCCGGCGGCCGCGCCGAGGTACAGGTCGGGCACGGAGAGCGTGTTCGCGATGACGGCCACCTGGATCGCCGTGGACACCGCCACGACCGTCGGGATGAGGTGCAGCCGGGACTTGCCGGTGGTCACGCCGGCCTTGTCGGCGTCCTTGGCGGCGGCGACCGCCCGGCGGTACTTCCCGGCGAGGAAGCCGGTGCACAGCCGGGTCAGCCCGGCGTGCACCAGGAGCGCCGCGACGTAGATGCTCACGACCCGCCCGGTCACGACGGTGCCGTCGGGCCAGGCGCCGTACGCGGCGACGGCGGCCACGACCGCGGCGACCGCCGCGGCCACGATCCCCGCCACGGGGACCAGCCGGGACCAGGGGCCGGAGTGTCGGACGGTCCAGGCGAACCAGAGGGCCGCCAGGACGCTGACCGCCGCCGCTGCCAGGGCGCCGTCGCTCGTGTGCTCCATCGTCTTTTCCCTCCGGTTGAAAAATAGTACAAACCGGACAACAGGCTAAGACGTCGCCGCAGGTCAGGGAAGGTTTTGCATATCCGATCGGTGATGTCGGCGGGAGTTCACGCGGCGTTCACCGCGCAGCCGGACGGCGGGCGGTCGCGCGGTCGGCGGGCGCCGGCGCCGCGAGGTGGTCGAGGATCCGGGCCCGGACCGCGGGGTCGCCGAGGATCTTGTTGTGCCCCAGCCCGGTCGTCGTGAACAGCTCGCTCGAGTCCGCGTGGGCCTCGTGCAGCCGCACCGAGAGCTGGTGCGGGTTCACGCGGTCCCCGTCGTCGTGCAGCCAGAGGGTGGGCACGGCTGCCGGGACGGTGCGCCGCACCAGGTCGAAGCGCTCGTAGACGTCCGGGTGGCCCGGCAGTCCGTGCCGCTGGACGGCCCGCGCGAAGGCGTCGCGCAGTGCCCAGGGGAGCCCGGCCTGGCGGACGAACCCGTCGGTCGTGACACGGACCGACGTCAGGCCGGAGACCGCGGCGAACCGCTCTGCCTCGACGCCCTCGTGCAGGGCGATCCCGGCCCCGAGCACCCCGAGCGAGTGCCCGACGACCGCGGCCCACGGCGCGTGCTCGGCGTCGGACAGCCGGCGGATGATCGCCAGGTCGTCGAGCCCGGTGCGCCGCCGCCCGCCGGAGGCGCCGTGGCCGGGCGCGTCGTAGGCGACGACGCGGAGCCCCGCTCCGGTGAGGTCCTCGATGATCCGCCCGAACGCCGAGGCGCGGGAGCGCCAGCCGTGGACCAGCAGGACCCCGGGCGCGCCGGGGTCGCCCCAGGAGTAGCTGGCGACGGTGATCGGGCCGCCGGCGCCCCGGAACGTGGGGCGGTGCTCGAGCGGGGTGCGTCGCGCCGAGGCGTGGACGGCCTGGTCGGCGGGCCGGACCGGGGCCGGTGCCCCGACCCGCCAGTAGGTGGCGGCACCCAGCGCCAGGGCGGCGGGCGGCGCGACCCGGCCGAGGGTGCGGAACAGGGCGCGGGCTGCGTGCTGGGTCGTGGGCACGGGGACCTCCGGGGGCGGCGATTTATCTGTACGAACGTTCGCACACTATCGAATGAGCGAACGGTCGTACACTTTCTTCCGTGGACGAGCCGACCGACCTGCGCCGCCTCCGCGGCGACCGCACCCGCCGCGCCGTGCTGGACCGCGCGGTGCAGGAGGCGTCCGTGCGCGGGCTGGACGCGCTGTCCTTCGGCGCGCTGGCGCAGGACGTCCCGGTGAACAAGAGCGGGATCGCCGGCCTGTTCGGCTCCAAGGAGCGGCTCCAGCTCGCCGCCGTGGAGCGGGCGGCCGAGATCTACACCGAGCACGTCGTCGTCCGCGCCAGGGCGGCCGACCGCGGCCTCGCGCGCCTGTGGGCGCTGGTGCTGGCCTGGACCGAGTACTCGCGGTCGCGGGTGTTCGAGGGCGGGTGCTTCTTCCGCACCGTGGAGATCGAGTTCGACATGCGCGACGGCGCCGTGCACGACGCCGTCGTCGCCGCCCAGCAGGCCTGGGAGTCGTACCTGGTGCACCAGGCGCAGGTGGCGGTGGGCGCCGGCGAGCTCGCCCCGGGCACCGACCCCGCCCAGGTCGCCTTCGAGGTCAACGCCCTGCTGAACGCGGCGAACGACCGGTCCCTGCTGCTCCGCGACGACGCGGTCTACGAGCGGGCGATCCAGGCGGCGCGGTCCCTGCTGGCGGCACGGGGCGCTGATCTCGCCGCATTGCGGTAGAAAAGTTCAATTGTTTCAAACCCGTATACATACCCTCGTTACCCTCTGTTCATGGCGACGTGGCAGGAAGTTCCCGGCGGCACCTCCGAACCACCCGCGCCCCTCGAGCTCTCCACGACCAGCTGGGGCACCGGGCCGGGCAGAGCCCTGCTCCTGCACGGGATCGTCTCCGCCGGAGCCACCTGGTGGCGGCTCGCCGAGACTCTCGCCGCCGACGGCTACGAGGTGGTGGCGCCCGACCTGCGCGGGCACGGCACCAGCCCCCGCGCCGGCTCCTACCTGCTGGCCGACCACGTCGCCGACGTCCAGGCGCTCGGCACCGCCTGGGACCTCGTCGTCGGGCACAGCCTCGGCGGCGTGCTCGGCGCGCTGGCCGCCGACGCCGACCGCCGGTTCACGCGCCGCCTCGTTCTCCTCGACCCCGCGCTCGACGTGGAGGAGGACCGGTTCGAGGCCGTCGCCGAGGCCGAGATCCGCGACGCGACCCACCCGCCGTCCGTCCGGAGCGTGCAGGGCGTGCACGCGGCCTGGGACCGCCGGGACGCCGCAGCCGTGGCCGCCGCCGCGAAGGCCGCCGACGCCACCGCCGTGGCCCGCACGCTGCGCGACAACGCGCCCTGGCGGTATACCGCCGTCGTGACCCGCCTGACCGTGCCGACGCTCGTGCTGGGCGCCGACCCCGCCCGCGGCGCCCTGTTCCACCCGCGCACCGGCGTCGAGCTGATGATCCGCAACCCGAGCGTGCGGGCCCGCGTCGTCGTGGGCGCCGGGCACGCTGTGCACCGCGAGCGGCCGTCCGCCGTGGCGACGGCGGTGCGGTCGTTCCTCTGGTGACCCGTGCCCTGACCCGGGCGCACGTGCGGGTCCGCGGCCGGGGTTAAGGTCGGGCGGTGAGCTCCTCCGCATCCGCACGCAAGCAGCTGGTCGCCCTCGCCGAGCGGGGCTTCGAGGGGCCGTGGCGGCACGCACGCGGCGACTTCACCGGCGGGGCGCGCCCCGCGTCGGTCCTCGTGCTGTTCGGCGTGCTGGACGACCTTGCCGCCGACCGCGACGACCACGACCTGGCCGTCCCCGCCGACCTCGACGTCCTGCTGCTGGCGCGCGCCGCCACCCTGCGCAGCCACGCCGGGCAGGTCGCCTTCCCGGGCGGCCGCGCCGACGACGGCGAGGATGCCGTCACCGCCGCCCTGCGCGAGGCCGTCGAGGAGACCGGCCTGGACGCGGACGGCGTCGAGGTGCTCGGCGCGTTCGGCGAGCTGCCCATGCCGGTCAGCAACCACGTGGTCACGCCCGTGCTCGGCTGGTGGGCGCGCCCCACGCCCGTGCGCGTCGTCGACGTCGCCGAGTCCGCGCACGTCTTCCGCGCCCCCGTGGCCGACCTGCTCGACCCCGCCAACCGGTTCACCACCGTGCTGCGCCGCGGCAACCAGACCTGGCGCGGCCCCGGCTTCCACGTGCACGACGGCGACCTGACCCACCTCGTCTGGGGATTCACCGCCGGCATCCTGGACGCCATGTTCGACCAGCTCGGCTGGACCGAGGACTGGGACCACGACCGCGAGCTGGGCATCTCGTGATGCCCGAGGAGAGACCGATGACCGACGTGACCCGTACCGCCATCCGTGCCGCGGAGGCCCTGATCCGCCCGCACGTGCGGCACACGCCCGTGCTGGAGGTGGACCTCGCCGACTTCGGCCGCCCCGCGCGGCCCGTGGCGCTCAAGCTGGAGTCCCTGCAGCACTCCGGCTCGTTCAAGGCGCGCGGCGCGTTCACCAACCTGCTCACCCGGGACGTGCCCGACGCCGGCGTGGTCGCCGCCTCGGGCGGCAACCACGGGGCCGCCGTCGCCTACGCCGCGGCCAGGCTCGGCATCCCCGCGACCATCTTCGTGCCCGCCGTGACCACCCCGGCCAAGGCCGAGCGCATCCGCGGCTACGGCGCCAAGCTCGTCGTGGGCGGCGACCGGTACGCCGACGCCCTGGCCGCGAGCGAGGAGTTCGTCGCCGGCACCGGCGCGATGACCGTGCACGCCTACGACCAGACCGAGACGCTCGTCGGGCAGGGCACCCTCGGCCTCGAGATCGCCCAGGACCTGCCCGACCTCGACACCCTGCTGGTCGCCGTCGGCGGCGGCGGGCTGATCGGCGGCATCGCCGCCTGGTTCCGCGGCGACGTGCGCGTCGTCGCCGTCGAGCCCGAGGGCGCCCCCACCCTGCACCGGGCGCTCGCGGCGGGCGAGCCCGTCGACGCGCCCACGGAGGGCATCGCCGCCGACTCGCTCGCGCCCAAGCAGGTGGGGCGGCTCATGTTCCCGCTGGCCCAGCAGTTCGTCGAGCGGTCCGTGCTGGTCACCGACGAGGCCATCGCCGCGGCCCAGCGCTCCCTCTGGGACGCCGTCCGCGTCGTGGCCGAGCCCGGCGGCGCGACGGCGCTCGCCGCGCTGCTGTCCGGCGCCTACGTGCCCGAGCCGGGGGAGCGCGTCGCGGTGCTCGTGTGCGGCGCGAACACCTCGGCCGTGCAGCTCTGAGCCACCTCGGCCGTCCCCGCCGTCCTACTCAGCCCTCGACCTCCTCGTCGTCGTCCTCGTCCTCGTCGTCGGGGCCGGCGACCAGCAGGTCGATGTGCACGCCGAGCAGGGCGCCGTCGGCGGAGTGGGTCGTGACCACGGGGTAGAAGCCGTCGCCCCACCCGGAGTGGCTGAGCACCACGTTCTCGCCGGCCGTGGCCAGCGGCATCGTGATGTTCGCGCTGCCCTCCCGGTAGTGCTCGGCGCTGTCCATGAGCTCGAACCACGACGTGGGCTCGCCCGAGTCGAACAGCAGGTCGTACCAGTCGGTCCTGTCGTCCTCGCGCGGCATGCACCGGACGATCGCCTCGGCGTCGGCGAACCCGACCGTGCCGGCGTCCACGCCCACGCCGTAGTGCTCGTCGTCGGCCGCCGGCTCGTGGCCCTCCGGCGTGACGCCCCGCACCTCGGCGACCGGTGCGCCGTCGGACACGACGAGCGAGAGGTACGCCTCCCGCAGGTGGCTGCCGTCGCTCTCCTCGGACACGTCGGCGACGGTCACGAACGCGGGGTAGGAGCCCGGCTCGACCCGGACGACGAGCCCCTCGCCGAGCGTGACGTACGGGTCGGACGCCTCGATGCGGCCGGAGGGGACGTGGAGCACACCGAGGTCGTGCACCGTCTGCGGGTACGGCGTGCCGTCGGGCGTGCCGTCGAGCAGGGCGAAGAAGGGCTGCGAGTAGGTCATGCGAGGAAGGTAGCGGCAGCCACCGACACGCGGTGACGGGGCCGCTCAGCCGGACCCGAGATCAGCCGGGGCCGAAGAGCTGGCCCACCGCGTGCTCCCCGACGCCCACCATCACCGGGTGCGTGTCCGGGTAGGCGAAGCAGATCGCCGCGAAGAGCACCGCCCAGCCCTTCGCGCGGCGCCACGTCCCGTCGTCCCAGCCGTGCCCGTCGCGGGCCTGCGCGTCCACGACGGCGCGGAAGCGCTCGCGGCCGGCGGCGTCGAACGTGAGCCAGGCCATGCCGAGGTCCGAGGCCGGGTCGCCGCTGGTCACGTCCCCGAAGTCGATGACGGCGGACAGCCGGCCGGCGTCCGCCACGAGGTTGGCCGGGTGCGGGTCGCCGTGCAGCCACACGGGCACGCCGTCGAACGCGGGCGCGGCCAGGGCGTCGGCCCACAGGGCCCGCGCGCGCTCGTGGACCCCGGCCGGCAGCAGCGGGAGCCAGTCCTGGAAGCTCGCGTCCCGCACCGCGACCGGGACCCCGCGGAAGACGTTCTCGGGGGCGTCGTCCGGGGCCGGCCGGTGCAGCGCGACGAACACACGCGCCAGGTGCTCCGCCCACGGCGTGCGCTCCGTCGCGGGGACGTCCGCGGCGCACACGCCGTCGGCCCACCGGACCACGCCCCAGGGCCACGGGTAGCCCAGCACCGGGCTCGGCGCGCCCACGCGCACCGGGTCGGGGACGGCGACGGGCAGCCGCGGCGCGAGCAGGGGAAGTACCCGGTGCTCGTTGTGCATGAGCTGCGCCCCGAGCTCGCGGCGGGGCAGGCGCAGGGCCAGGTCGTCGCCCAGCCGCAGCATCACGTTGTCCCAGCCGTTCGCGACCAGCCGCAGGGGCCGGTCCGCGAGGTCGGGGTGCTGCTCGCGCAGGAGCGCTCGGGCGAGGTCGACGGTCACGTCGAGGTCGGCGGCGACCACAGGGGCTCCTTGTCTCCGGTCAGGGCTGTCTCCGGTCAGAACTCGTCTCCGGTCAGGAAGGGTTCTCCGGTCCGGAAGCTGTCCGGTCAGTACGGGCCGCCCACCCTATCGGTGCGGCGGGTCGCCGGCCGGGGCCCGCCCGGCGACGTCGGCAGTCTGCCCGGAGTTCCGACATCTCGCCTCGCGAGCGCGACAGTTCGCCCGCAGACCCGGCGGGGAGGCCTGGCGTGACGGGCGGGGAGCGAGATAATTGCGGCATGACCACCACGTGGACCGACGGCGACCCGGCCGCCTACCTCGACGCGGTGCCGTCCGCCGTCCGGCGGCGGGACGCGCACACGCTGCTCGACCTCATGGAACGCGTCACGGGGCAGCAGCCCCGCATGTTCGGCCCGTCGATCGTCGGCTTCGGCGAGTACCACTACGAGTACCCGACCGGCCGGTCCGGCGACGCCCCCGCCACGGGATTCTCGCCCCGCAAGCCGGCCAGCACCGTGTACCTCGCGGACGGCGTCGGCGCGCACGCGGAGCTGCTGGAGCGGCTCGGCCCGCACACCACCGGCGTCGGCTGCCTGTACCTGAAGAACCTCGAGCAGGTCGACCTCGCGGTGCTGGAGGAGATCCTGCGGCGGTCCTGGGCCACGGTCACGTCGGGGACCTTCGGGCAGCGGGCCCGCGAGTCCTGAGCCGGCCGGGAACGTTCCGGCGCGGGATCGCGTTGACACCAGGTTCCGACAACGAGGAGACCCGGTGCAGCCACGCCAGACCGAGCAGTCCGCCGAGCAGCAGTACGTCGACGCCCTGTACGCCCGGCTCGACGGCGAGAGCCGGCGCGTCCGCGCGGACCTCGACGACGCCCGGCGCGCCTCCTCGGCCGACCCGGCCGAGGCGTACACGCGCGAGGTGCGCGTCGCCATGCTCACGCGCCGGGAGCGCACCCTGGACGCGGCCGGGCACCACCTCTGCTTCGGCCGGATCGACGACGCCGGCGGGCGCACGCTGCACATCGGCCGCACCGGGCTGAGCGACGGCGACGACCAGCTCCTCATCGACTGGCGGGCCGAGGCCGCCCGCCCCTTCTACGCCGCCACCGCGGCCCACCCGATGGGCCTGCGCCGCCGCCGGCACCTGGCCCTGGACGGGCGCCGGGTCACCCGCGTGAGCGACGAGATCCTGGACGGCACGGAGCCGGGCCCGGGCGACGTCGTCGGCGACGGCCCGCTCCTGGAGGCCATCAGCGCCCGCCGCACCGGCCGCATGCGCGACGTCGTGTCCACGCTCCAGGCCGAGCAGGACGCCATCATCCGCTCCGCGCACCGCGGCGTCACCGTCGTGGAGGGCGGCCCCGGCACGGGCAAGACCGTGGTCGCGCTGCACCGCGCCGCGTACGTCCTGGCGGGCTTCGAGGAGGCGCGGTCCGACGGCGTGCTCGTGCTCGGCCCGGGCACGCGGTTCCTCGACTACATCGCGGAGGTGCTGCCGTCCCTCGGCGAGAACGACGTCGCCATGAGCACCGCAGACCGCCTGGTCGCAGACGCCCTCGGCCTGCCCGAGGCCCCGGCCGCGGGCCACGAGCTGCGCCGCGCCGCCGGCGAGGCCCGGCTGGCCGACGAGCTGGCCGCGGTCGTGAGGGGGTACCAGGCGCCGTCGGGCAGGCTGACGGTCCTGGTGGACGGCGACCCGGTCACGCTGGACGAGCACGCGCTGGCCGAGGCCCGCGCGACCGCCGGCGGCACCGGCCTGCCGCACAACCAGGCCCGGGAGCTGTTCAAGGACCTCGTCGTGGAGTGGGTGGCCGACGAGGTCCAGGCGCGCGCCCGCGTGTTCCTCGCCAAGCTGGACGAGGACATCGAGGTGCTCACCGGCGGCGTCAACGTCGACAAGGCGGCGGCCGGGGACCTGGCGCGCCTCGGCTTCGCCCCCGACGACGGCGGCAGGTTCGGGCACGCCGCCGCCGTCGCCGAGCTGGACCCGGGCGCGCTGCAGGCGGAGCTCGCCGAGGACGTCGCCCTGGAGCGGGCCGTCGAGGCCGCCTGGCCCTACCTCGTGGCCCAGGACGTGGTGCTGGACCTGCTGGACGCGCGCCCGGAGATCTCGGTGCCCGACGCCGACGCCCCGGCCTGGACCGCCGCGCACCTGCCCCTGCTGGACGAGGCCGAGCACCTGCTCAACGGCCCGCCCGCGCGGATCTACGGGCATGTCGTGGTGGACGAGGCGCAGGAGCTGACGCCAATGCAGTGGCGCTCCGTGCTGCGCCGCTGCCCGGGCCGCTCGATGACCGTCGTCGGCGACCTCGCCCAGGCCGGGCCTGCGACGGGGGCGACCTCCTGGGCCGACGCACTGGGCGCCGACCTGGCCCGGCGCGCCGACGTGCGCACCCTGACCGTCTGCTACCGCACCACCGCCGAGGTGCTGGAGGTCGCGGCGCCGCTGCTCGCCCGCATCGCCCCCGACCAGGCGCCGGCCCGCGCGGTCCGGAACGGCGACGTCCCGCGACGCGTCGCGGCGGCGTCGGACGAGCTGGTCGACGCCGTCGTGCGCGAGACGGGGGCGCTCGCGGCCGCGGGGCCCGACGACCTCGTCGCGGTGGTCGCCGCCGACGCGGCCGTCGAGCAGATCGCCGGGGCCCTGGGGGACACCCGGGTCCGGGTGGTGCCCGTCTCGCAGGTGCGCGGCCTGGAGTTCGACGCCGTGGTGGTCGCCGACCCCGACGGGATCACGGGCGCGCGGCCGGGCGGCGAGCGCGACCTCTACGTCGCGCTCACGCGCCCGACCCGCACCCTGGTTGTCGTCGGCTGAGCCGGAGGCATCGCCCCCGGCTCACCAGCTCGTCGCGACCGGCATGCCCTCCTGGTACCCGGCGGCCGACTGGATGCCGACGACCGCGCGCTCGGAGAACTCGGCGAGCGACCGGGCCCCGGCGTAGGTGCACGAGGACCGCAGGCCGGACGTGATCTCGTCCAGCAGGTCCTCGACGCCGGGCCGGGCCGGGTCGAGGTACATCTTGCCGGTAGAGATGCCCTCCTCGTACAGGGCCTTGCGGGCGCGGGCGAACGCCGTGCCGCTCCCGGCGGTGCGGGCCGCCACGGCGCGCGCGGAGGCCATGCCGAAGGAGTCCTTGTAGAGCCGGCCCGTGCCGTCGTCCTTGAGGTCGCCGGGCGACTCGTACGTGCCGGCGAACCAGGAGCCCACCATGACCTGCGACGCGCCCGCGGCCAGCGCCAGGGCGACGTCGCGGGGGTGGCGCACGCCGCCGTCGGCCCAGACGTGCTTGCCGAGCTCGCGCGCGGCGGCCGCGCACTCCAGGACGGCGGAGAACTGCGGCCGGCCGACGCCCGTCTGCATGCGGGTGGTGCACATGGCGCCCGGCCCGACGCCGACCTTGAGGATGTCGGCGCCGGCGGAGACGAGGTCGCGCACGCCGTCGGCCGTCACCACGTTGCCTGCCACGACGGGCACGTCCGGGTCCACGGACCGCACGGCCTCCAGGGCGGCGAGCATCTTGGTCTGGTGGCCGTGGGCCGTGTCGACGACGAGCACGTCCACGCCCGCGGCCAGCAGGTCCTTCGCCTTGGCGGCGACGTCGCCGTTGATGCCCACTACCGCCCCGACGCGCAGCGAGCCGGCGGCGTCGAGCGCGGGGGAGTAGATCGAGGAGCGCAGGGCGCCCTTGCGGGTCAGCACTCCGGCGAGCCGGCCGTCGCGCACCACGGGCGCGAGGTCCAGGCGGGCGGAGTGCAGCACGTCGAACGCCGCCTCCAGGCCGCCCGGGCCGTCCAGCAGGGCCGCGTCCAGGACCCGGGGCTCGGCGGACATGACCTCCGCCACCCGGGTGAACCGGTCGACGTCGGCGCAGTCCGACTCGGTCACCACGCCCACGGGCCGGCCGTCCTGTACGACGACGGCGGCGCCGTGCGCGCGCTTGCCCAGCAGCGTCAGCACGCTGTGCACCGTGTCCTGCGGCGCGACCACGACCGGCGTCTCGATGACGGGGTCCTTGCCCTTGACGTCCGCGACGACGCCCGCCACGACGTCGGCGGGGACGTCCTGCGGGAGGATCGCGAGGCCGCCGCGCCGCGCGACGGTCTCGGCCATGCGCCGTCCCGCCACCGCGGTCATGTTCGCGACGACGACGGGGATCGTGGTGCCGGTGCCGTCGTCGGACGCGAGGTCGACGTCGAACCGCGACGTGACGTCCGAGCGTGACGGGACGAGGAACACGTCGCCATAGGTGAGGTCTGTTGCCGGAGCCTGCTCGTCGAGGAATCGCACGTTCACCAAGAGTAAAGAGTTTGTCTGCCTGTGCCTATGAGTCCTGCCACATCGTTGTGGAGGTATCGGAGACAGGCACGGGAGGCACCCCCGTCGTGGCACAGTGGAGTGGTCGGCTCCCCTTAGAGTAGGGCCCCGATTCGCCCCTCACCGGGCACGACGAAAGGACGCGCATGGGCTTGCTGAGCGACATCCGTTCGCCCGAGGACGTCCGGGCGCTGACGCCCGGGCAGATGCCGGAGCTGGCCGAGGAGATCCGCCGGTTCCTGGTGGACAGCGTCTCGCGCACCGGCGGGCACCTCGGGCCCAACCTCGGTGTCGTCGAGCTGACCATCGCCCTGCACCGGGTCTTCGACTCGCCGCGTGACAGCCTCGTGTTCGACACGGGCCACCAGTCCTACGTGCACAAGCTCCTGACGGGCCGCCACGACTTCTCCGACCTGCGCAAGCGCGGCGGCATGTCCGGCTACCCGAGCCGCGCCGAGTCCGAGCACGACGTCGTCGAGAACTCCCACGCGTCGACCGCCCTGTCCTGGGCCGACGGCATCGCCAAGGCCAACCAGGTGCGCGGCAAGGACGACCACGTCGTGGCCGTCATCGGCGACGGCGCCCTCACGGGCGGCATGGCCTGGGAGGCGCTGAACAACATCGCCGAGAGCCGCGACCGCAAGCTCGTCATCGTCGTCAACGACAACGGCCGCTCCTACTCGCCGACCATCGGCGGCCTCGCCAACCACCTCGACACGCTGCGCACCACCAGCGGCTACGAGGCGTTCCTCAGCTGGGGCACCCGCGCCCTGCACCGCTCCGGCGCGCCCGGCCGCTTCGCGTGGCGCTGGCTGCACGGCCTGAAGAAGGGCCTCAAGGACGTCGTCGCCCCGCAGGGCCTGTTCGAGGACCTCGGCATCAAGTACATCGGGCCCGTCGACGGGCACGACACCGAGGCGCTCGAGCGCGCGCTCGGCCGCGCCAAGGCGTACGGCCGCCCCGTGATCGTGCACGCCATCACCGAGAAGGGCCGCGGCTACAAGCCCGCCGAGGACGACATCGCCGACCGGTTCCACGCCGTCGGCGTCATCCACCCCGAGACCGGGCTGCCCGTCGCCGCCAGCCGCTTCGGCTGGACCAAGGTCTTCGCCGACGAGATCGTCAAGATCGGCCGCCGCCGGTCCGACGTCGTCGCCATCACCGCCGCCATGCTGCACCCCGTGGGCCTCGCGCCCTTCCAGGAGCAGTTCCCCGAGCGCACCTTCGACGTCGGCATCGCCGAGCAGCACGCCGCGACGTCGGCCGCCGGCATGGCCTACGCCGGGCTGCACCCCGTCGTCGCCGTCTACGCGACGTTCCTGAACCGCGCGTTCGACCAGGTCCTCATGGACGTCGCCCTGCACAAGGCGGGCGTCACCTTCGTGCTGGACCGCGCCGGCATCACCGGCGACGACGGCGCCAGCCACAACGGCATGTGGGACATGGCGATGCTCCGCATCGTGCCCGGCCTGCGCCTGGCCGCACCCCGCGACGAGACGACCCTGCGCGGCGCGCTGCGCGCCGCCGTCGACGTCGACGACGCGCCCACCGTGGTCCGCTACCCCAAGGGCGCCGTCGGCGACGACATCCCGGCGCTCGAGGAGCTCGACGGCGTCGACGTCGTGGGCCGCTTCTCCCCGGACGCGAACCGGCAGCAGGCCCCCGTGACCCGCCGCGTGCTCGTTGTCGGCGTGGGCTCCATGGCGGCCTGCGCCATGGAGACCGGCGCGGCGCTCGCGGCGCACGGCGTCGAGGCCACGGTGGCCTCCCCGACGTGGGTGCTGCCCGTGCCGGAGAACCTGGTCAAGCTCTGCGGCGAGCACGACCTGGTGGTCACGGTGGAGGACGGCGTGGTCGACGGCGGCGTGGGCGACATGCTCGCGCAGCGCGCGGGCGAGCAGGGCATCGGCACGCCCCAGGTGCACATGGGCCTGCCGGTCCAGTTCCTGGACCACGCGAGCCGGGACCACATCGTCCGGGCCCAGCGCATGACCGCGGCGGACGCCACGCGCGACGCCCTCGCGGCCCTCGCACTGCTGTGACGGGAGCTGTGACGACGACCCGGCGGACCGTCGGGGTCGAGGAAGAGCTGATGCTCGTCGGTCACGACGGCGCGCCCATCGCGCGGGCCCAGGACGTGCTCGGCACCGCGGAGCCTGGCGACGGCCCGCTGGAGCACGAGTTCATGGAGGAGCAGATCGAGACGGCCACGCCGCCGCGCTCGACGCTCGAGGACGTCGCGGCCGCGATCCGCGAGGGCCGCGCCGGCGCCCAGGCGGCGGCCGAGCGGCACGACGCGCGCATCGCGGCGCTGGGTACGTCACCCCTGGCGTTCGCCGGCACGACGGTCGGCAAGCTCCGCTACCTCCAGGCGCGCACCGAGTTCGGTCTCACGGCGCGTGAGCAGCTCACCAGCGGCTGCCACGTGCACGTCTCCGTGGCCGACGACGCCGAGGGCGTCGCCGTGCTCGACCGCATCGGCCCGTGGCTCGCGCCCCTGCTGGCGCTGTCCGCGAACTCGCCGTACTGGATGGGCGACGACTCCGGCTACGCGAGCTTCCGCTCCCAGGTCTGGTCGCGCTGGCCCACGGCGGGCCCGACCCGGCACTTCGGCACGCCGGAGGCTTACCACGCCGCCGTCTCGGGCCTCGTCGCGACCGGCACGATCCTCGACCAGGGGATGGTCTACTTCGACGCCCGGCTCTCGGCCAAGTACCCGACCGTCGAGATCCGCGTCGCCGACGTCTGCCTCTCCGCGGACACCGCGACGCTCCTGGCCGCGCTGGCTCGGGGCCTCGTGGAGACGGCGGCGCGTGCCGCGGCGTCCGGCGAACCGGCGCCCGAGCCGCCCGTCGAGATCCTGCGGACGGCGCTCTGGCGGGCGGGGCGGTCCGGCCTCTCCGGCGACCTCCTGGACCCGAGGACCCTCCGGCCGGCCCCGGCGCACGACGTCGTGGGCGCGCTCGTGGGCCACGTCCGCGACGCCCTCGTGGACCTCGGCGACCTCGACACCGTGACCGAGCTGCTGGGCGGGCTCTGGTCCCAGGGCAACGGTGCGATGCGGCAGTACGCCTGGGCGGCCCAGTCGGGCGGCGACCTCGGCGCGGTCGCGCTGCACGCGGCGGACGCCACCCTGGCCTGACCCCTGTGCCGGGTGCGGCGGCCGACCGGACCCCGGCCGGTCGCCGCACTGGTTCGCCGCTCACCGGCTGGTCCCGCTCTTGCTCGCCGCGCTCCAGCCGGACGTGCCTCGATCGGTCGCGTTCTGCTGCTCAGCGGTAGTTGCCGGCCAGCTCCCGGGCCGGCTTGCGCGGCTCGGTGACCAGGACGGCGGGATCGCAGCCGAAGAGCAGGGCGAGCGTTCCGAGCTGGTCCAGCGTCCAGGCCGTCCGGCCGCGGAACCGCTCGGAGACGGCCGCACGTGACAGACCGACCTCGACGGCGATCTGCCGCTGGCTCAGCCCCCGTCGCGCGGCCTCGAACCGGACGGCCGCCGCGCACACGAGCGCCAGCCCGTCGCTGTACAGGGTGGGCGCGGGGCGGGTGCGTACCGGGGGTGTCTCGACGTCGTCGTCGAGGTCCGGGTCGAGCGTGCCGTCGAAGATCGGGTGCCGGTCCAGCGGGTCGTAGTTGGTGCGTGCCATGCGCCCAGCCTGCCCGCCCGGAGGCTTCCGCGACGCCTGTCCACAGGGCCGGTCTCCCGGCGTGAGCGTCCGGGCGCTGGGGCCTCTCGGGCGTGGAACACACCTTTTCGAGAGGTGGCCACCTGCGGTGAATTCCGATCGCCCGGATCTCGGCAAGTTCGGCTGCTCCGGACTGTCCGGCACAGGCGGATCGCCCGGGTCCCAGCCGATCGATATTCAGCCCACGCGGCCACCTCCGTCCGGGTACAGGTCACTCCGGAGCGGCCCGCCGTCGGCCCTCCGGAACGGACCCGGCCGGGCGGTCGCCCCTCGATTTGAGGTTGCCCGGTCCCGGAGGGACCTGGAACGGTCGGGTGATGGATCTTGCCAGTGCCTTCCCGCCCTTCGGTCTGCGTGTCAGCAGCGGCGACCTCGAGCTGCGCCTGCCCGACGACGCCGAGCTCGTCCGCCTCGCCGAGGTCGCCGTGGCGGGCATCCATCCGCCGGAGCGGAGCCCGTTCGTCGTCCCGTGGAACGTCGGTGAGCCGGACGAGGTGCGCCGCGGCTTCCTGCAGTTCCACTGGGCGTCGCGCGGCAAGGTGTCGCCCGAGGCCTGGGCGTTCGAGCTCGGGGTGTTCCGCGACGGCACGCCCGTCGGCGTCCAGGGCGTGGGTGCCAAGGCGTTCGCCGCGACCCGGTCCGCCGGCACGGGCTCTTGGCTGGGCCTGGCGCACCACGGCCAGGGCATCGGCAAGCGGATGCGGCTGATGGCGCTGCACCTGCTGTTCGAGGGGTTCGGCGCCGCCGACGCCACGACCGAGGCCTTCGACGACAACCCCGAGTCCAACGGCGTGACCCGGTCGCTCGGCTACGCGCCGAACGGCGTCGCACTGGTGGACCGGCAGGGCACCCGGGCCGCGGAGAACCGCTACCGGATGACCCGCGAGATGTGGGCGGCCCGCCCGGACCTGCACCGGCCCGACGTCACGCTGAGCGGTGTGCCCCCGGTCCGCGCGATGCTCGGCCTGGACGAGCAGCCCGCGTGACCCCACCCCGGCCGCAGCCGTTCGGGACGAGGCCTACTTCTTGGCGACCGCCCACCAGATGATCCCGGCGACCAGCATCGCGAAGCCCAGCCCGCCGAGCAGGACACCGATCAGGAGGACGATCCCGCTGCCGCCGATCCCGGCCACGCTGTCCGCGTTGTACGGTCCGCTCACGGCGATGCTGACGTCGGCGGCGGCCACCTGCGGGTCGACGACGATCGCGTACGTACCCTGCTCGTCGGGGACCAGCACCCCGACGGGGAACACCGACCAGCCGTTGACCTCCAGCGAGCCGGACTCCTCCGGCCGGCTGATGCGCACCGGGCCGCTCGGCCCCTCGGCGCCCACGGCCGAGGCGGGCAGCCGGGACGACCGGTCCTGTGAGACCTCGAGGACGAGGTAGGCGCCCTTCTCCCGGACGTCGAATGGCACCGGCGTGGTGGACGGCCCCAGGGCGAGCGCGTCGCTGCCGGCCGTGCCCTCGCTGGTGACGAGGTCCGTGGGCACCAGGTCGACGATGCCCCGGGCCGCCCCCACGAACCCGACGACGCCCAGGATCATGCCCACGACCAGGACGGCGATCCCGCCGAACGTGAGCACCTTGGGGCCGGTCCTGCGCGGTCGGGGCGCGGGGTACGGCTGGCCCCCGGCCGGCGTGGGCGGCGGCGCGCCGGTGCCGGGCGCGGGCCGTTCCGGGGGAGGCGCTGACATGCTTGCATCGTCTCCCGGCTCCGGAGGGCTGCCAACCAGAGCCGCGAAGATCACCCCGGCCCCGGCCAACGCTCAGCCGTAGATCGTCTCCGCGTACTTCGGCCCGTAGTACGCGTCGAGCTCGTCGAGGCTGGCGTCCTTGCGCTCCAGGGTCCGCGAGATGACGGCGCGGCGCGGCACGTCCTCCTGCCCCCAGGTCTCCGGGTCCCACGTCTTCGAGCGCAGGAACGCCTTGGAGCAGTGGTGGAAGACCTCCTCCACGTCCACCTCCAGGGCCAGGACCGGCACGTTGCGGCGCACCTGGAGCTCCGCGAGGTACGGGGCGTCGCGCACGAGGCGGGCGCGGCCGTTCACACGCAGGGTGTCGCCCCGGCCGGGGATCACGAAGATCAGGCCCACGTGCGGGTTGGCCAGCACGTTCAGGAAGCCGTCGGTGCGCCGGTTGCCCGGGCGCTCCGGGATCGCGATCGTGGTGTCGTCCAGGACGCGTACCAGCGAGCCGGCCGGGTCACCCTTCGGGGAGACGTCGACGTTGCCGGCGGCGTCCGACGTCGCGACCAGGCACAGCGGTGACGCCGCGAGCCACTGCCGGTCCAATTCGTGCAGGGTGGGGCGGACCTTGCCCGCCGCCGCGCCCAGCGGCGGCGGGATGATCTCGCGGAGCTCCTCGACCGAGGTGACGGGCGTGCCTCCGAACTTGCTCTGCGCGTGGGTCATGCCCTCAACATAGACCTGGCGTAAATGGGGCATGTCAGACCATCCGGGTACGCTCGCAGCGCCATGACCGAGCAGACGACCCTCCCCAGCCCAGCAGCAGCCCCCGCCGCCGGCCCGCCGCGACCGTGGAAGGCCCGTGCCGCGCGGCACGTCCTGGAGCGGGCCGAGTCCCTGCTCGACGACTCGCGGCTGCTCACCACCACGGACCTCGCCCTGCGCGAGCGCGTCCGCGACGCGTACACGGCCACGCGCGAGGTCCGCGTGCACGCCGACCTGCGGTCCGTCCCGGTCGCGGCGCTGGAGGAGCGGCGCAAGAAGCTCCGCGTCGCCGTCCTGGAGAAGGCCGGCTACCACCACGTCACCCAGGTGCTCGTCGCGGGCACCGACCGGCTGGTGGAGGCCGGGATCGGCGCGGGCACCGCGAAGCTCGCCACGTCGGCCGCCCGCGAGCTGGCCGACGAGGTCGACGCCGACCTGCGGTTCCGCATCGACGTCGACCCCGACGACCCCTACGCGACCGTGCTGGTCCAGTCCCTGTACGCGTTCGGCCTGGCCACCGACGCGCGGCACAAGCACCTCGACGAGGCCCGCCGCGTCGCCGACGTCGTGCCCGAGCACCTCGAACCCGCCCGGCTCGCCACGAGCGTCTGGCGCCGGCTCGTCGCGCCCGCCGACCGGAAGGCGGCCGCCCTCGCCTCGGTCACCGTGCTCGCGGACCTGGTGGAGGCCGCGCGCCTGACCGACGACGCGCGGGCGGTGCGCGCCGCCGTCGGGCAGCCGCCCGAGGGGGCCGAGGTGTGGGCCGACTTCGAGGCGCGGTCCGCCGAGTACTACGGCCTGCTGTCGCAGGTCGTGGACCTGGGCGACGACCACGAGGCCGCGGAGGGCGGCCTGCCCGCCGACGTCGTGCGGCGGGTCGAGGCGCAGCCCCTGGACCGGACGCTGCTGCGCGCCAGCCTGCGCGGTTACCAGCAGTTCGGTGCCAAGTACGCGCTGGTGCAGCGGCGCACGATCCTGGGCGACGAGATGGGGCTGGGCAAGACCATGCAGTCCATCGCGGTGGCCGCGCACCTGATGGCCACAGGCGGCACGCACGTGCTGGTGGTGTGCCCGGCGAGCGTCGTGACCAACTGGAAGCGCGAGGTCGAGCAGCACTCCGACCTGGCCGCCGTGGTGCTGCACGGCAACGACCGGGAGCAGGCCGCGGCGACCTGGCTGGCCGACGGCGGCGTCGGGGTCACGACCTTCGAGGTGCTCGGCCGCCTGGACCTGCCCTACGACCTGCGGCCCGCGCTCATGGTCGTCGACGAGGCGCACTACGTGAAGAACCCCGAGACGCTGCGCGGCCGCGAGGTGCGACGGTGGGCCGACCGGTCCGACCGCGTCCTGTTCCTGTCCGGCACCCCGATGGAGAACAAGGTCGCCGAGTTCAAGAACATGGTGGGCTACCTGCAGCCCGAGGTCGCCGGCCAGCTCGACCCCAACGCCGGGCTGTCCGGCGCCAAGGCGTTCCGCCGGATCGTCGCGCCCGCCTACCTGCGCCGCAACCAGGAGGACGTGCTCACCGAGCTGCCCGAGATGGTGCAGGTCGAGGAGTGGGAGCAGTTCGGCCCCGTCGACGGCGCCGCCTACCGAGACGCCGTGCTCGCCGGGAACTTCATGAAGATGCGCCGCGCCGCGTTCGCCGTCTCCGCGGCCGACGACTCCGCCAAGCTGGTCCGCCTGCGCGAGCTCGTGACCGAGGCGGTCGACGCCGGGCGCCGGGTCATCGTCTTCTCGTACTTCCTGTCGGTCCTGGAACAGGTGATGGACCTGCTCGGGGACCTCGCCGTCGGGCCGCTGACCGGGTCCGTGCCCGTGCCGGAGCGGCAGACCATGGTGGACGCCCTGTCGACCCCCGGCGGGCCGTCCGTGCTGGTCAGCCAGATCACCGCCGGGGGAGTCGGCCTCAACGTGCAGGCCGCGAGCGTCGTCATCTTCTGCGAGCCGCAGGTCAAGCCCACCATCGAGGCGCAGGCCGTGGCGCGTGCCCACCGCATGGGCCAGACCCGCACCGTCCAGGTGCACCGGCTCCTGGTCGAGCAGTCCGTGGACCAGCGGATGATGGAGATCCTCGGGTCCAAGTCGGCGCTCTTCGAGGAGTTCGTGCGGCAGTCCGAGATCACCGACGCCTCGCCGTCGGCCGTCGACGTGGCCGCGCAGACGGAGGCCACGCTGTCCCGCACGATCCTCGCCGAGGAGCAGGAGCGGCTCAGCCGCACACCATGAGATGACCCGTGCCCGCCCATTTCGGTGTGATAACCGCTTCGGGAGGGATTGGGGTTCACTGACGGTGTGTCCACGTTGTCGTCACACCCCCGTACGGCTCTCGCGCACACGATGTCCCCCGGGCGGCTGCTTGCCCCCGAACGACGCGTCGTGCCGTTCGTCGGCCGGAGGGCCGAGCACGCGTCGCTCGTCGTGTGGTGCACCAGCCCGGAGCCCGTGGGCGTCCGGCTGGTCACCGGCCCCGGCGGCGTCGGCAAGACCCGGCTCGCCCGCGAGTTCGCGCACCACATGGCCCGCGCCGGATGGACCTGCCTCAGCGTGCCCGACGGCGCCGAGCCCCGCGCCCTGGCCGCCGTCCCCGACGGCGCCCCCGCGCTCCTGCTGGTCGACGACGCCGACGGGCGCGGCCCGGCGCTCGCCCAGCTCCTGGCGGACGCGGCCCGGGGCCGCAACGGCGCCGTGCGCGTGCTGCTGGTCGCGCGAGGTGCCGGCCCCTGGTTCGACCGGCTCACCCGGGCCGACCCGGCGGCCGGCGCGCTGCTGGAGGCGGGGTGGGCCCGCGCCGACCTGCCCGCCGCGGTACTGCCCGGGCAGGTGGACGCGCGGGTCGTGGCGGCCGTCGCCGAGTCGTTCGCGGACGCCCTGGGGCTGCCCGTGCCGCGGGTCTCCGTCGCGGCGGTCCCGGGCGGCGCCCCGATGCTCGACCTGCAGGCCGCCGCGCTCTGCGCCGTCCTGCGGACGCAGTCCCGTGGGGCGCACGGCGTGCTGCCCGTCGACGTGTCCGACGCGCTGGACGAGCTGCTCGAGCACGAGCGCTGGACCTGGTACCGCTCCGCCGAGCAGGCCGGGCTGCTCGGGGACGCGGGCTTCCACCCCGAGGCCGTGGACGGCCTGGTCGCCGCCGCGACGCTCACCGGCGTGCGGACGCCGGACGCGGCCGAGCGGCTCGTGCGCCGCGTCGCGCGCGTCCTGCCGGGCGTGCGGCCGGCCGCGGCGCCCGACGTCGGACGGTGGCTCCTGGACCTGGACCCGCACCGGTCGCTGCCCGCCCGGGTCGTGGACCCCCACCTGCTCGGGGAGCTCACGGACGCCCCCGCGCTGCTCGGCGCCTGCCTGGCCGGGGCGGGCGCGCCGTCGGCCCGGCGCGCGGCGCTGCGCACCGCGGGGATCGTCGCGGACCGGCTCGACGGCCGCACCGGCGACCTGGACGCCGCGCTCGACCAGCTCGGCGCGGCGATCGCCGCGCTCCCGGAGGACGCCGACGCGCTGCGCGCCGTCTCAGGCGTGCTCCCGCGCCCGTCGCTCACGCTCGGCGAGCTGCGCGCGGAGGTCACGCTCCGCACGCTGGCGGCGACGGGGCGGGATTCCGTCGTCGGACCCGCCGACGTCGTCCGCCGGGCGGAGGCCCTGGCCGACGCCGGGGCCGCGCTGGCCGAGGCGGGCCGGGCCGGCGACGCCGAGCCGTACCAGCGCGAGGCGCTCGTGCTGCTCCACGGGCTCGACGAGGCAGAGCCCCCGGGTGAGCCGGGCCGGTTCCGGCCTCAGCTGGCGGCGCTGCTCGCGGGCCTCGGGACCACCCGCGCGGCCCAGGGCCGGCCCGCCGAGGCGCTGCCCTGCCAGGAGGAGGCGGTGCGCCTGCTGCGGCACGCCGCGGCGGACCACCCGGAGGCCGTCGCGTTCGACCTGGCCACGGCGCTGTCGGACCTGGCGGCGACCCGGGCCGAGCTGGGGCAGACGCTGGGCGCGCTCGGGACGAGCCAGGAGGCGGTCGCGCTGTGTCGCGAGCTCGCCGGCCGGCATCCCGACCGGTGCGCCCCCGCGCTGGCGCGGTCGCTGACGGGCCTGGCGCTCCGGCTGCTGGAGCTCGGCCGGCCCGACGCGGCGTCGGCTCCCGCGCGGGAGGCGACGGCGCTCCTGCGCCGTCCGGCCGAGGCCGCGCCGGACGAGCACCTGCCCGCCCTCGGTGACGCGCTGCACGCGCTGGGCACGGTGCTGGCCGGCCAGGGCCGGACCGAGGAGGCGTTGAGGCACCTGGAGGACGCCGTCGCGCTGCGGCGCCGCAGCGCCCAGGAGAACCCGGGGCGGTACCTGGCGGACCTCGCCCGTTCGCTCGGGGCGCTCGGCACCGGGCTCTCCGACGCGGGGCGGTGGGAGGAGGGCCGGGAGCTCCAGCAGGAGGCCGTCGAGGTGCTGCGCCGGCTCGCGGCCCAGGACCCGGGGCGGCACGTGCCGGAGCTCGCCGAGGCGCTGTCCGGCCTCGGCGTCACGCACACGCGCCTGCACCGGTCCCAGGAGGCGCTCGACGCCGAGCACGAGGCGACCAGGACCTGGCGCGACCTCGCGCACGTGGACCCGCACCGGTACCGCCCCCGGCTGGCCGAGTCGCTGAGCAACCTGGGCGCGATCGTCGCCGGCCTCAAGCTGGGCGACGAGGCCGTGGAGCTCGTGCGCGAGGCCGTCGCGCTCCTGCGCGAGCTGCTGGCCGAGAACGCCGCGAAGTACCGGCCGCGGCTCGTCGAGGCGCTGCGGACGCTGGCGCTCACGCTGCACGACCAGGAGCGGTTCGACGAGGCCCGGCGGGCACGAGCGGAGGCGCAGGAGCTCGGAACACTGGCCGCGGCGTGAGGCGTGCGGACACTTACGTCTGCCATGTCCGAAAACTGCTAGACTTTGCTATTTCATTGCTTTATCCTGGCGGCTCGGGCGCCCGGAGATGTGCGGCGCTGGGGGATGCGCGGAGACGCCTGGGGTGGTCCACATGCAGCGCTGGGAGCCCGGACCGTGAGGGTCGAGGGGAGATGGGCCCACGGCGGGCTGATCGTGGTGGCTCTCGGCGTGGCGTCGAACCTCGCGCTGACCTTCGTGCCGGACGTCCTGCCAGAGCCCGCGGCGGAGGTGATCGTCTACTGCATGACCGCCGTCGTCATCGTCGTCGCCCCGCTCTGGGTGTACCGCGAGCTGATCGAGTCCTCGCGCCGGCTCGAGGAGGGCAGGCGGCGGATGCGCGGCATCGAGGCGGTCGGTGGGGACTACAGCCGCGAGTCGGACGTGCACGACGTCTGGAGCGCCGCGAGCGAGCACGTGGTGTGCTTCGGCGTGGGGCTGACGGCGGTCACGAAGGACGTCGACCACATCGTCGAGGCCGCCCGGCGGGGCGTGCGGGTGGACTTCGTGATGGTCGATCCCTACTGGCTTCGTTCCCAGCGGCGGGTGCGTGCGCTCATGGACGTCTTCTACGACGAGCTCGCCTTCGCGGACCGTGTGGAGCGGGCGTACCTGACGATCAGGTCGCTGGAGGAGCGGCTCGGCCGCGAGGGTGCCGAGGGGTCGGTGCGCCTGCACACCTATCGGGCGTGGGTGCAGCACAGCGCGACGATCGCGGACCCGTGGTCGGACGAGCCGAAGGGCTACATGGAGTTCCACGTGTTCCGACGGCGGCCGGCCTGGATCCGTCTGGTCGCGTCAGGGTTCGACGGTCCGCGCGGCAACCGGCCCTACGTGACGCACATCCTGCAGGAGCTGGACCGCCTCCTGGGGTACCAGCTCGCGCGGGCGCGGCCGATGTGAACGTAGTGCGATGTCTCGGCGTCGCCCGGTGCTCCTGACCTGCGGGTGTGGCACGATCCAGTGATGTCTCTGGAACGAGTCGCCCTGATCAGCGACGTCCATGGAAACTTGACCGCTCTCGATGCGGTTCTTGACGACCTCCGGAGGCGTGGCGTCGACCAGATCGTCAATCTCGGCGACTTCGTGGGCAAGGGTCCGCGGGGCCGCCAGGTCGTGGATCGTTGTGCGGAGGTCTGCGACATCAACGTCCGCGGCAACTGGGACGACTTCCTGCCCACGCTCGGGGACGACGCGTCCCCCGGCATGGTCTGGTGGCGCGACGAGCTGCGCCCCGACCAGCACGAGTGGCTGCGTACCCTGCCGCTGAGCCACGACCTGCTGATGAGCGGGCGGCGCATCAGGCTGTTCCACGCCTCGGCGACGAGCCCGCACGTGCGCGTGCGGGCGAGCCACACCGCCGAGGAGTTCGACGGGATGTTCGCCAACACCCCCATGACGGGGGACGGTCCGGTCCCGTCGATGGTCGGCTACGGCGACATCCATGAGACGTTCGTCGAGGTGAACAGGGGCCGGACACTGTTCAACGTGGGTAGCGTCGGCAACCCGCTGGACGAGCCGGAGCCGAGCTATGTCCTGCTCGAAGGCGCGCTCGGTGAGCAGGAACCCGGGCGCTTCAGCATGCAGATCGTCCGGGTCCCGTACGACGTCGAGTCCGAGATCGCTGCCGCTGCCCGGCTCGGCATGCTGGAGCTCGAGCCGTATGCGATCGAGCTCCGGACCGCTGTGTACCGAGGCCTGCAACCGTCCCAGGCGTGACGCCGCGCAACGGCCGGGTCAGCCGATCCGGGTGACCACCATGTCCGACCAGAACTTCTGCGGGCGTCCCGGGTCCCGCGACACGTGCTCCTCGACGGACCAGACCCCACCCGGCCGGCTGACCGAGGCCTCCGTGACCACGTTCTGGAACGACTCCCTCGTGTAGTGGTTCCGCCAGCGCAGGTCGCTGAGCGGCTGCCCAGGGCCGGGGCCCTCCTCGTGCTTGGACCGGAGCGCCTGGGAGTGGTTCGCCTCCACGGTGGTCGAGATGATGGCGGAGCCACCGGGTGCGACGTGCGAGAGGAGCGCGTCGGTGATCGTGCGGTCCAGCGGCTCGGGGAAGAGATGGACGAACGCGGTGGCGAGCACGAGGTCGAACGGTTCCGCCTCGGGCACCCACGAGCAGAAGTCCTGCAGGACGAAGGTCGGCGGGTTGTCGAGCCCGGTCTCCCGGCAGGCCGTGCGTGCCGCGCCGAGCATCCGCCTGCTGAAGTCGAGGCCGGTGACCTCGTACCCCTGCTTGGCGAGGTAGACGGAGTTGGTTCCGACCGCGCACCCGACGTCGAGCGCCCGCGCGCCCGGGCGGCTGCTGAGCGTGGTCAGGATCGGCAGGAGCCACCTGTCGGCGCCGGCCAGGCGCTCCGCGGCGCGATCGCTGTAGTGCCTGGCACTGATCTCGTAGGTGGTCTCGTTCACGGCTTGGACATGGGACTCGTGCTCAGAGAGCTGAATCACTTCGACAGGCATGGGTGCTCCTGACCGTTCTTCCTACTAATGACCCACCGCGAGAGCCAGATTCCAGACTTGTTCATTAAAAACTGCCTGTTTGATGCGATCTGTTCCGAGCGGGGTGGGGTGGATACTGCCACGCGCGATACGAGAAGTGCTAGCCCGGTAAACGGAATGCAAGGGAGGTGATATCGCGCGTCCGGTTCGGGACGCCCTGCCGGGTTGGCCGAATCATGTCCTGACCTGCATGGTTGTTGGTTGGCGCGGACCGTCTCGGCGGTCTGGTGATACTGACGCCTACACAGTGGGCACCGGATCCTCACCTGTCGAGGCGCAAATGGTGGGGATTGTTTCGCGGCGAGATCGGCGGGTGAAAATTCGTTACCTGCATTGCCGGAAAACTGGTGCGACCGAGCTTGCTCGGCCCGCCGGCGCCATCGCGGGAGTCGCCTGACCGATATGTCCCTAATCGGGATGTGGTTCCGATTTACGCCTGCGTTCAAGCCGGCGGAGAAAAGAATCCTCAACAAATATCGAAACTCGCACCGATTCGACTGGACTCCGGGCCCCGGGACGCGCAAGACTGGCTGTGTGAACGAGATCACAATGGAAGCCGAAGCCAACAACCCGCACCAGGACCTCACCACGCTCGAAGCCGCGCGGATGCTGGGTGTCTCGAAGCTGCACGTCATCGACCTCCTCGAGGCCGGTGAGATCGAATATCACATGGTCGGAGCAGACCTGATGTTCGACGCCGCGGAGATCGAGTCGTACAAGTTCGACCGTGAGCACCGCGACACGGAGTCCCTCGTATCCGCATGACCCCCGCGCGGCGGAACACGCCCTGGCGTCTCCGCTGACGTAGTGCACGCGCCGCGCCAACTTGCGACGCACCGCACCCCGACGCCTGAGCGCACGTTCATCACCTGCGAACGTGCGCTCTTGTCATGTCCGGGCCGGCACACTCAGGCCGGCGTCACGCCCAGCCCAGCGGCTCCAGGTCGCGCGGGCCGTCCGCCATGAGGGCCGCCACCGTCGTGGCCGGCACGGGCCGCCCGCCCCACGCGTCGACGCCGACGTTGATCTGCCGCCCCCGCTGCCGCCAGGTGTCGTGCACGTGCCCGTGCACGATCCAGCCGCCCCTGTCGGGCAGCCGGTACTCGACGTAGCGGTCCGCCCCGTGCGAGTCGCCCTCGTAGGGGAAGTGGGACAGGTCGAAGGCGCTGCCGTCCACGGTCACCGGCTCGGGCCGGTCGTGGATCTCGGCGAAGCCGGCGCCCAGGTAGCGCTCGTGCTCCCGGGCCCGACGCCGCTCGCGCGCTTCCGGCTCGCCCTTGCGCAGGGCGCGGTCGCCCTCCCAGCAGCGGTCGTGGTTGCCCGGCACGAGGATCTTGTGCCCGTGCAGGCGCCCGATGTTGGCGAGGGACTCGCCGAGGGTCCCGAGGGCGACGTCGCCCAGCACCCACACGGTGTCGTCCTCGGTGACGGTCTCGTTCCAGAGCTGCACGAGCCGCGCGTCCATGGCGCCGACGCCGGGAAAGGGACGGTCGCAGAACCGGATGATGTTCAGGTGTCCGAAATGCAGGTCGGACGTGTAGTACGTAGTCATGTCGCACCGTATTCAACCGGTCCCGCGCCGTCAGGGGAACTGAATTCCGCGGCGGGGGACCGGTCGAACACGGCCGTCAGAAGCGGCTCGACCAGGTGCAGAGCACGGTGTCGGCTGTGAAGGACTCGTTGTCGACCCCGACGTCCTCCCAGCCGACCACCGTCGACTGGCGGCGGGTGGCCGTCAGGTAGTCGCCGGCCGGGAGGGTGACCGTGGTGCTGGGGACGGTCAGCGAGTAGCCGCTGCACACCGGCTCCTCACCCTTGGCGAGATAGCTGCAGTCGTCGCACTCGTCGATCTCGACGACGCCGGTCGCCGGCCCGGTGTAGACCATCTGGAAGGGGTCGGGGCTGTAGTTGTAGACGGTCAGCGTGAGCGTGCCCTCGGGCTCGTCCCGGACCGGGAGCCGGACGCCGGCCTTCGGGTCCACCAGCGCGATCCCCGCAGCGATCCGCACGCGCTCCGCGTAGTCGGCCTCCTTCGCCCGCGGGTACGACTCCACCAGGCCGTCCAGGGCCTGCACGGCCCCCAGGTACTTCCGGCGCTCGAACTGCTCGACCCCACACTTCAGCAGCCCGGCGGGCACCCGCTCGCGAGCCTCGTCGGCCAGCGCGCTGACCGCGCCGGAGTCGAACTTCGCGAGGAAGCCCGTCGACGCGGTCGCCGCGTCGGTGTCGGCGCAGCCCTTCGCGCCGCCCAGGTCCTTCAGCACGCCGTCGCGCCACTCCTCGAGGTCCCCGGGCACCGCCGAGGCCGGGTCGCTGGCCGGGTGGTCCGCCAGCAGCTCGGTGAGGTAGGTCCGGGACATGTCGAGGTTGCCGGTCTCGGCGGAGCGCATGCCGCAGTCGTGCAGGGCACCCGGGATCTCGCCCTCGGCGACCCCCTGCAGCGGTCCCGGGGTGCCGGGCTCGGCGAAGTGCCGGACGACGACGAGCCCGGTGCACGGGTCGTCGGTCTTGGCCTGCGTGTACAGGTCGTCGACGAGGCCGGGCACCCGGTCGGCGGCGCGCGTCGCCGGGTGGTCCTCGGCGACCCCCACGTACGTCGCGTACGCGTCGTCGTACGTCTTCTTGAACGGGCCGAACGCGGTACCCACCGACTCTAGGCTCGCGCCGGCCTGGTCCAGGTCGTACGCGAGGTGCTGCTCCAGCACCTCGTGCTGCGTCACCGCGTACCCGGCGCCCAGGAGCGGCACGACGGCGAGCGTCGCCCACGCGACGCGGCCGGCGGCGCGGGGCGACCAGACGGTCCGGCGGCCCGACGGCCCGTCCGGACGGCGGGCGCGGCGTCGGGCGAGGAACGCGGCGTCCAGGGCGAACAGGGCGAGCGCGCCCAGGTACCCGACGGCCCACCACACGGCGATCGGCTCGCGCCCGATCGGCAGGGCGACCCAGACGAGGCCCGCGGTCGCCGCCAGCGCCACGGGCAGGCGGACCCACGCCCGCAGGTGCAGGTAGCCCAGCCCGAGGCCGCTCAGGTTCAGCAGCGCGGCCGTGAGCGGACGGGCGGCGGGGTGGACGGCGGCGGGCGTCTCGTCCCGCACCGGGTCGGTCGGCGCGGCCGGGGGCGTCTCGGAGGGTGCGGTGGGCGTGGCGTCGGGCGTCGGCCCAGACGCCGGGTCGGCCACGGTGCCCGTCCCGGCGTCGGACGCCGCGTCTGACGGATCGTCCGACGTCCGGTCGGTCGTCCCGTCGGATCCGGCCGAGCTCGTCGTCTGGGCCGACCCGACGGCCTCCGACCCCGTGGCCGCAGTTCTCGTGGTCTCCGCTCCCGTGGCTGCCGCCCGTGCCGTCGCGGCCCACGCCGCCGCCCGGGCGGCCGCGTCGGACATCAGCTCGGAGACGGTCTCGCCGGTCGTGTCGGGGCGCTCGGACGCCGCGCCGGACGGCTCCTCTGCCGGGGCCGCGTCCGGTGCGGTCTCAGTGCTCATGAGCCGCGATGTTAGGGCCCTGACCAGGGCGAAAAGCCCGAAAAGTGCTGCTCGACCGGGTGATTTATTCGTCGAGTCCGAACTGTGACGAACGGGCCGGCCCGATGCGTCATGATCGGCGGGTGGACCTCGCCGTCGATCTCACCAGCCGCACCGGGCGCACCGACGCGATCTACCGTGCCCTGCACACCGCGCTCACCACGGGCCGCGTGCCGGCGGGGGAGCGGCTGCCCTCGACCCGCGACCTCGCGCAGGACCTCGGCGTCTCGCGCGCCAGCGTCGCCACGGCGTACGAACGGCTCGTCGCGGAGGGCTTCCTGGAGACGCGCACCGGCGCCGGCACGTTCGCCACGACGTCGGCGAGCGACCGGGTGCCCGCCCGGCGGGGGAGCCCGGGTGTGCTGCGCCCGCGCGCCGGGTGGCGCTGGACCCCGCGGCCCGCCAGCGGCGACGCCCCCGCGCCCGCCCACGACTTCCGGGTGGGCATCCCGGACGCGAGCCTGTTCCCCTTCGACACCTGGCGCCGGCTGCTTGCCGCCGAGTCGCGCGCGGGCGGGCCCGCCGCCGGCTCCTACGGCGGCCCGGCGGGCCTGCCCCGGTTCCGCGCGGCGGTGGCCCGGTACGCGGCCGGCTCACGCGGCGTGCGCGCCGGGGCCGACGACGTCATCGCGACCACGGGCGCGCAGCAGGCCCTCGACCTGGTGGCGCGGGTGCTGCTCGAACCCGGGGACGTCGTCGCCGTCGAGGACCCGGGGTATCCCGAGGCCCGGGAGCTCTTCGCCCTGCACGGGGCACGCGTGGTGCCGGTGCCCGTCGACGCCGAGGGCCTGGTCGTGTCCCAGATCCCGAGGAACGCCCGGCTGGTCTATACGACGCCGTCGCACCAGTTCCCGCTCGGGATGCCGCTCTCGCTCGCCCGTCGCCGGGCCCTTCTGGCGCACGCCGCTCGGTACGACGCCGCGGTGGTCGAGGACGACTACGACAGCGAGTTCCGGCGCGCCCGCCGCCCGCTGGAGTCGCTGCAGGCGCTGGACCGGGACGGCCGCGTGGTCTACGTCGGCACCTTCTCGAAGTCGCTGCTGCCCGGCCTGCGCGTCGGGTACCTGGTGGCGCCGCCGTCGCTGCGGGACGCGCTGCTCGCCGCCCGGCAGCTCACCGACGGGCACGGGGCCGTGCACGTGCAGGGCGCCCTGGCCCGCTTCATCGACGACGGCCTGCTCGCCCGGCACGTGCGCAAGGCCTCCGCGGTCTACGCGGAGCGGACCGAGATCCTCCTGGACGCCCTGTCCGGCCTGCCGGTCGAGCCCGTCCCGTCGGCGGCCGGCCTGCACGTGGCGGCCTACCTGGCCGACGACGTCCCGGTGGGCTCGCCGGCCGTCGTCGCCCGCGCCCGACGGCGGTCGGTCGCCCTGGAGTCGCTGACCGCCTTCGCGGCCGGCCCCCGGGACGAGCGGGTGGGGCGCCGGGACGACCCACCGCCCCACCGGGACGGGCTCGTGCTCGGCATCGGTGCCGCGGTCACGAGCTCGATCCGGCCAGGCATCCAGGTTCTGGGTCGCCTGCTGGAGCCGTGACGGGAGTCGTGACAGGAGCCGTGACGGGTGCGGCCGCGGGCGCCAGGACGGGTGCCGGGACCGACGCCGCGACGCTCGCCCGGCGCCGCCGCCAGACCGTCCAGGCGAGCCCGGCCAGCGCGGCGACGACGGGGCCCGCCATGTGCGCGCCCGTCATCACGAGCAGGCCCAGGGCCGCCACGAGGGAGACGGCGGCGCACCACCAGGACGCGCCCCAGCGGGGCAGCAGCCGCAGCGCCGCCGCGGCCCCCACCACGTAGAGCAGCGAGAACGTGGCGGTCGCCATGAGCAGGATCGCGTCGGTGGACAGGCGCAGCACCGCGAGCGTCGCCGTCGTGCCGAGGGCCACGGCCGTGATGAGCAGCAGCGACCGGCGCGGCGTGCGTCCGGGCGTGGCCGCGAGCCAGCCCGGGAGGGCGCCGTCACGGGCGAGGGCCGCGCCCATCCGGCTGCCGCCCGCGAAGTAGACGTTGATGGCGCCCACGGTCAGCAGCACGGCCACCACCGTGGTGACCGGCCGGGCGCCCTCGCCGAACCCGAGCACGAGCAGGTCGGACAGCGGCGCTGGTCCCGGGTTCGGCCCGAGCACCGCGACCGTGGCGAACGCCGTCCCGAGGTACAGCACGCCCACCGCGGTCACCGCGATGGCCGTGGCCCGCGGGATGTCCCGGGCGGGCCGGCGGTACTCCGCGGACAGCGAGCCCAGGATCTCCCACCCCGCGAAGGCCCAGACCAGCAGCGCCGCCGCCGAGCCCACCGCGCCCCAGCCGTGCGGGGCGAACGGCGTGAGGTTGCCGGGCTGCGCGTGCGGCAGCGCCACCACCACGGCCACGGCCAGCAGCAGCGCCACCGACCCCGCGATGACGAGCTGTGCGGTGCCGGAGACGCGCAGGTCGAACCAGTTCATGGCGGCGCACACCGCGATGATCGCGACGGTCGTGACCAGGGCGGTCCCGGCGCCGCCGCCGGTCGCGTCGGCCACGTAGGCGCCCGCGAAGCCGGCCGCGGCGGGCGCGCCCACCGGGATGGTCGCGTAGAACGCCCAGCCGACCATGGTGGCGGCCCGCTCGCCGAACGCGAGCCGGGCGTAGGTGGCCACGCCGCCGCCGTCGGGGTGCCGGGCGCCGAGGGCGGCGAACGTCGTGGCGAGCGGGACCGAGAGGAGCACGAGGGCTCCCCAGGCCACGAGCGAGGCGGGCCCGGCCACGCCCGCGGCCAGCGCCGGGAGCGAGATGACGCCGGTGCCGAGCATGGCGCCGAGGGTGAGTGCCGCGCCCTGGGGGACGCTGAGTCCGTTCTGCATGAGCCCGACACTAGGGGCGCGGTGGACCGGCGAACGGGCCGATTCCGGGTCAGTCGTTCAGGCCGATCGGCTCCCTGGCCAGGGTCGCCGGGGCCGCCGCCAGCGCGCGCAGGCGGAGCAGCCCCGCCGTCGTCGCGATGACGAACGCCCGGTCGCCCGGGTTCAGCGGGCGGCCCTGCGAGGGCTCGAACATGCGGCCGCCCCCGCCGCTCGAGTGCTGCACCGAGTCGAACGCCAGCAGCCGGCTGCGTGCCGCGCCGGGCTCGTCGAAGCCGACGTCGCTGCTGTGCGCGCCGTCGAGCGCGCTGCCGCGCTCGACCCGGATCTCGGCGAGGACCAGCACGCGGTCCCGGTACGGGATCGTGGCCTTGACCTCCTGGCCGATCATCGCGGCGGCGAACGACGGCGCCGCGAGGAACGACGAGCTGAGCCCCACCGAGTCCGGGATCTCGCGCCGGATCCGGCGCGCCAGGTCCCGGTCGAACACCCGCAGCACCGTGCGCAGGCTCGGCGGCGCGTCCTTGGCCCGCGGGATCGAGCGGGCCGCGAAGCTGATCCCGATCGTCGTGGCGCCGCCGCTGGTGACCACGACGATGGCCTGGGCGGCCCCGACGTACGCGGCGCGCAGGGTCGTGGCCCGCCGGGCGTCGCCGATCACCACGGGCACGTCCCGGGCACGCGCGACCGCGATGCCGCGCGCGGACTCGTCGATGTCGACCGCGACGACCGGGACGCCCCGGCGGTCCAGGGACCGCACGATCCGGGTGCCGAGGTCGCCCAGCCCGACGACGACCACGTGGTCCGACAGGGGGCGCAGCGGGGCGCCGGCGTCGAGCAGCTTCTGGGTGCGCACGACGCCGGCGACCACCACACCGGTGACCCAGGGGATGACCGCGACGCTCACGACGGTCAGCGCCACCTGCGTGACCTTGACGACCGGGTGCGCGTCGTGGTCCGGGTCGCTGCCGGCCAGGGACGGCAGCACCGCCTCGTAGAGCGCCCCGAGGAACGAGGCGCCGGTGGCCAGCTTGATGGTCACGGCCCCGACGAGCACCACCACGACCAGCACGGCGGCGGCCAGCAGCAGGTTCCACCCCGACGTGATCGCCAGGGTGCGCAGGTACTCGCCGAACCGGCGCCTGCGGTGCGGGTCCACCTCGTCGTCGTCGGGCTCCAGCTCGGACCGGACCTCCGGCAGCACGTCGCCCTCGCCGGCGTCCGCCAGGAGGACCTTGGGGGTGTGCGTGGCCAGCTCGTGCTCGGTCGGCAGGGCCACCACGTCGTCGCCGCCGTCGGACGCGAACAGGACCATGCGGGCCGGCAGTGCGGGCTCCTCGTCGGAGACCGTGACGAGGCGCCGGTGCCGCACCGGCAGCCGGACCTGGCGGCGCAGCGCCGCGCCCACGATCTCGGGGGCGGCGAACGCGGAGGACGACAGGACCGTGCAGCGGTCGTGCTCCAGGTGCCGGCCGAGCGACTCGTCGAAGATGCGGACCACGACGCGCAGCGCGGGCCACATCTCGCGCAGCAGGAGCGCGAGGGCGACGTTGCCGCCGTCGTCCTGGTCCACGAGCGCGGCCGCCACGGCCCGGTCGGCGCCCGCGTTCTCCAGGGCCTTCTTGTCGACGCGCGCGGCCTCCTGCACGTCCACGTCGCGCAGGCCCAGCTCCAGGATCTCCTGGGCGTACCGGGAGGTGCGGTCGGGCACCAGCACCGTGACCGAGCCGCGGAAGCGGCTGGCCAGGGCCCGGGTGAGGCGGAAGGCGAGGGGGCCGTCGCCGACGACGACGTAGTGCGCGCGCGTGCCCGGACCTGCGGCGGGTGTCATGGTCGCTGAGCGTAGCGGGACCCTCCGACACCGGGCACGAGAGATGCCCGGCGCCGGAGGGTCCCGGAGCTCAGATCAAGAGAGGGGCACGTTGGCCACGCCGTCGGGCAGGAACCGCCGGCCCAGGACCTTCTCGCTGTAGCCGGTGCGGTCCAGGTACGGCGTGATGCCGCCCGTGTGGAAGCCCCAGCCGGCGCCGAGGATCATGGCGAGGTCGATCTGCTGCGGCCCGGGCACCACGCCCTCCTCCAGCATGAGGCCGATCTCGGTGGTCAGGGTGGTGAGCACCGCGTCGAGCACGCCGTCGCCGTCGAGCACGACCTGGCCGTGGTGGCCGGTCTCGCCCGCGACCAGCGCCTGGCCGAACACGGCCTGGATGGCCGGGTCGACAGGCTTGGGCAGGCCCTTGGCTGGCGCGTCGAGCACCACGCGGGTGCTGTCGGCGACGAGCTTCTGCAGGCCGGGGGAGGCCGGGATGCGGTCGCCCAGGTCCTCGCGCAGCGAGGTGAGCACGTGCAGCCCGACGGCGGGGCCGACCAGGTCCAGCAGCTCGAACGTCGGCATCGGGAAGCCGAGCGGGGCCAGCGCGCGGTCCGCGACGTCGACCGGCGTGCCGTTCTCGATGGCGTCCATGACCTTGCCCATGACCAGCAGGAGCAGGCGGTTGACGACGAAGCCCGGGCGGTCGCCCGCCAGCACCGCGGTCTTGCGCAGCTTCTTGGTGACGGCGAATGCCGTGGCCAGGGCCTCCTGCGAGGTCTTCTCGGCGTTGATCACCTCGACCAGCGGCATCTGGGCCACCGGGTTGAAGAAGTGGATGCCGACCACACGCTCGGGGTGGGCCAGGTCGGCCGCCATCTCGGTGACGGACAGCGCCGAGGTGTTGGTCGCCAGGATCGTCTCGGGCGAGATCACGCCCTCCAGCTCCGCGAACACCTTCTTCTTGAGCCCCATGACCTCGGTCACGGCCTCGATCACGAAGTCGCACGAGGCGAACTCGCCGATGTCCGTGGTGCCCGAGACCGAGGCGACGATGCGGGTCGCGGCCTCCGGCGTCAGGCGCCCGCGGCCGGCCAGCTTCTCCGCCGTCTCGCGGACGAAGGCCAGGCCCTTGTCCACGCGCTCCTGGTCGAGGTCACGCATGACGACGGGCACGCCGAGGCGCTGCGCGAACAGGAACGCCATCTGCGCGGCCATCAGGCCGGCGCCCACGACGCCCACCTTCGTGACCGGCCGGGCGACCTTCGGGTCCGGCGCGCCCACGGGCCGCTTGCCGGCGCCCACCAGGTTGAACGCGTAGATGCTGGCGCGCATCTCGTCGGACATGATCAGGTCCGCCAGGGCCTCGTCCTCGGCGGCGAACGCGTCCGTCTTCGAGGCGTTGCGCGCGGCGGCGATCAGCTCCAGCGCGCGGCCCGGGGCGGGGCGCGAGGTGCCGACGACGGCGTCGAGCTGGGCCTTGGCGGCGCCCACGACGGCGTCCCAGACGGGCTGCGGGTCGAGCTCGCGGCGCGGCACCTCGATCTCGCCCGTGACCACCTTGGCGGCCCAGACGATGGACTGCTCCAGGAAGTCGGCGGCGTCGAACTGCGCGTCCACCAGGCCGATCTTGAGGGCCTCGGCGGGCTTGTACGGCTTGTTCGCGGCCGGGCGGGTCAGGATGACCTCGACGGCCTTCTCGACGCCCACCAGGCGCGGCACGAGGTAGGCGCCGCCCCAGCCGGGCACCAGGCCGATGCCGGTCTCGGGCAGGCCGAGCGCGGCGGCGTCGGACGCCACGGTGCGGTAGTCACAGTTCAGGGCGACTTCGAGGCCGCCGCCCAGCGCCAGGCCGTTGACGAACGCGAAGGTTGGCACGCCCGTGGTGGCCTTCAGGTCGCCGAGGATCGTGTACGCGGCGTGGCCCATGCGGCCCAGCTCCACGGCCTCCTCGTGGCCGTTCAGGCTGGTGACGCCCTTGAGGTCGGCGCCCGCGGCGAGGAAGTACGGCTTGCCCGTCACGCCGACGGCGGCGAGCTCGCCGGCCTCGGCGCGGGAGCGCACGGCCTCCAGCGCGGCCCGCAGCTCGGCCATGCCGGCCGGCCCGAGCGTGTTCGGCTTGGTGTGGTCCAGGCCGTTGTCGAGGGTGACCAGGGCCAGCACGCCGGCGCCGCCGGGCAGGGTGACGTCGCGGACCAGCGAGTGGGTGACGCGCTCGGTCGGCGCGCTCGGGGTGGTGGTCTCAGGCACGGGTCAGTTCTCCTCGTCCGTGTGGCCGGAGTAGTCGGCGTGGTGCGGGTTCTCCCAGATGACGCTGCCGCCCTGGCCCAGGCCCACGCACATGGCGGTCAGGCCGTACCGGACCTCGGGGTGCTGCTCGAACTGCCGGGCGAGCTGCGTCATCAGGCGAACGCCCGAGCTGGCCAGCGGGTGCCCCATGGCGATGGCGCCGCCGTACGGGTTCACGCGCGGGTCGTCGTCGGCGATGCCGTAGTGGTCCAGGAAGGACAGCACCTGCACGGCGAACGCCTCGTTCAGCTCGAACAGGCCGATGTCGTCGATGGTCAGGCCCGCGGACTTGAGCGCCTTCTCCGTGGAGGGCACGGGGCCGTAGCCCATGATCTCCGGCGGCACGCCGGCGTAGCCGTAGGACACCAGGCGCATCTTCACGGGCAGGCCCAGCTCGGCGGCGACGTCGCCCGAGGCGAGGACGGCGGCGGTGGCGCCGTCGGTCAGCGGGGACGACGTCGCGGGGGTGACGCGGCCACCTGCGCGGAACGGCGTCTTCAGGCCCTGGATGGACTCGAAGGTGGTCTCCGGGCGGGGCAGCTCGTCGGTGGTGGCCAGGCCCCAGCCCAGCTCGGCCGAGCGGACGGCGACCGGCACGAGGTCCGGGTCGATGTTCCCGTTGGCCAGCGCCTTGGCGTACTTGGCCTGCGACTCGACGGCGAACCTGTCGGCCCGCTCCTTGGTGAGCTGCGGGAACTTGTCGTGCAGGTTCTCCGCCGTGACGCCCATGTTCAGGGACTGCGGGTCCACGAGCTTCTCGGCGACGAACCGGGGGTTGACGTCGGCGTCGAACCCCATCGGGTGGCGGCCCATGTGCTCCACGCCGCCCGCGATCACGACGTCGGCGGCGCCCATGGCGATGCCCGCGGCGGTGGTGGTGGCGGCCGTCATGGCGCCGGCGCACATGCGGTCGATGGCGTAGCCCGGCACGGACTGGGGGAGGCCGGCCAGCATGCCCACGGTGCGGCCCAGGGTGAGCCCCTGGTCGCCCTGCTGCGTGGTGGCGGCGATGGCCACCTCGTCGATCCGCTCCGGGGGGAGCTCGGGGTGCCGCCGCAGCAGCTCGCGCACCACCTTGACGATCAGGTCGTCGGCACGCGTCTCGGCGTACATGCCGTCGGGCTTGGCCTTGCCGAACGGCGTCCGGGCGCCGTCGACGAAGACGACGTCGCGTACGGCACGGCGGGCACGCGGTGTTTCCGGGGCTGCGGTCATCAGCAGAACTCCTGGGGGTTTTCGGGACGGCGGCGTCCATGAGCGACGCCGCTGGATCGAGATACACGCTACCGCGAGTACCGGTAAAAAGCACGCACGAGCTGAGACGGGGTCGCGCCGGATTTTGGAACGGAGTCTCGAAACGCAGAAAGTGCGCTTCTACCCAGCGATTGGGCCCGAAATCAGGGTGATTCCGGGCCCAATCGCTGGGTAGAAGCGCACTTCCGTGGCGCCAGGTGAGCCGCGGGCGGCGGCGCCGGCGGTGCGGCGGCGGCCGCTAGTTGCCGCGGAGCTTGCGCACGACCTTCTTGGCCGTCGGCAGCGCGCTGTTCCAGGTGGTGTACCAGCGCGAGAACGACACGTCGATCGAACCCACGAGCTCGTCGGTGTGCTTGGCGAAGCTCTTCTTGAAGTCGCTGATGCCGTCGTTGAGCAGGCCGTTCATGTCGTACCGCACGAGGCCCTGCTCCCGGGCGATCTCGATGGTGCGCCAGTAGGTCGGCGCGGTGGCCGTGGCCTTGCGGCCGGCGTCGTTGCCGCCGCCGTACAGCAGGAACGACGTGCTGGCCGAGTTGACGCACCACGCGAAGCAGGCGGGCACGTCGTCGATGTACGTCGCCACCAGCACGGACTTGTCGCCGAGCTTCCGGTTCACGTCCAGGTAGTACTCGTCCGAGTGGATGGCGAACCCGGCGCGCTGGGCGGTCTCCTTGTAGACGTCGAGCACGCGCAGCACCTCCGCGTCCTCCGTGACCCGGCGGATGTCCAGCCCGGACCGCGAGCCCTTGCGGATCTCGTACCGCGTGGACTTGCGCATGTCCGCCATCAGCTCGTCGGCGGGCCGGGTCAGGTCCAGGATCAGCGTGCTCGGGATGAGGATCTGGTTCGGCGCGTACCGGCGCCCCGCCAGGTCGAGCTGCGTGCCCGCGGGCCAGTCCGGCTCGATGGTGATGCCGACACCGCCCACGTTCTCGCGAGCCCACTCCACGACCGTGTTGGTCACCGCGTTCCGGGTCGCCGTGTCGCCCACGCCGAAGACCGCCTGGGCGGTCTCGCCGTCGTGGTGCGCGACGACGGGGCCGCGCGGCACGTACGACAGCGCCTTGAACTGGGCCGGCAGCGGCCGCACCAGCAGCTGCGCCAGGCCCACGGTGGCGCCGTCCTCGGTGACCCGCAGCCGGTGCGCGCGCCAGTTCCCGGCGGCCTTGACCTCGCCCCAGCCCCAGAGCTGGAGCGGGTGCCCGCCCAGGGCGAGGACCTCGCGGTCCCAGGTCGAAGGATCGGTGACGACGTCGACGGCGAGCGTGATGGGCTCCGACAGGGCTGGCATGGGGACGACTCTACTGGGGTGGGCGCGTCGCTTTCACACCGGTTCCTGCGCGGCCTGCGCGAACACCCGCTCCAGGCCCGTGCACAGGAGCCCCGTCTGCCACGTACGAGCGCCGCGGCCCCGCAGGAACTCGGCGATCCCCGCGGCGTCGGCGGACGCCGGCGGCGTCCAGCACAGCCGGCGCAGCGCGTCGGGCTGCAGCAGGTTCTCGACCGGGACGCTCAGCTCGGCAGACAGCGCCGTCACGAGCTCCCGGGCGAGGGTGAGGCGGCGCGCCGCGACGGGGTCGCGGTCGCCCCAGGTGCGCGGCGGCGGCGGGCCGTCGGAGCGCGGGCCCCGCACGCTCGGCAGCTCGGCCTCGGGCAGGGCGCGCGCGTCGTCGATCGCCTTCTGCCAGTACGCGGCCCGGCGCTTGGTGCCCTTGCCCGCGAACTCGGGCAGCAGCACGAGCTGGCCGGCGGTCTTGGGCATGGCCTTGGCCGCCGCGACGATCGCGCGGTCGGGCAGCACCCGGCCCGGCGAGATGTCGCGCGCCTGGGCGCTCGCGTCGCGCGCGACCCACATCGCCCGGACGGCGGCGACCTGGCGCGGGTTGCGCAGCACGTGCATGCCGGACGTGCGGCGCCACGGGTCGACGCGCGGCGCCGGCGGGGGCGCGGTGCGCACGGCCTCGAACTCCTGCTCGGCCCACTGCGTCTTGCCGGCGGCCTCCAGGCGCTCGGCGAGGCGGTCGCGCAGCTCGACGAGCACCTCGACGTCGAGGGCGGCGTAGCGCAGCCAGTCCTCCGGCAGCGGCCGGGTGGACCAGTCGACGGCGGAGTGCTCCTTGGCCAGGCCGAGCCCGAGCACCTCGGCCACGACGGCGGCCAGGCCCACGCGCTCCATGCCGAGCAGGCGCGCGGCGAGCTCGGTGTCGAAGACGCGCGCCGGGTGCAGGCCGTGCGCGGCGAGCCCGGGCAGGTCCTGCGAGGCGGCGTGCAGCACGAACTCGGCGTCGCCCACGGCCTCGCCCAGCGGCGCGAGGTCGGGCACGCCGACCGGGTCGATCAGCGCCGTCCCCGCACCCGCGCGCCGCACCTGGACCAGGTACGTGGCCTGCCCGTACCGGTACCCCGAGGCGCGCTCGGCGTCGGCGGCCACGGGGCCCGAACCGGCCGCGAACGCCTCGACGACCCGTGCGAACGCCCCGGGCGTCGCCACGACGTCGGGTAGCCCGTCGGCGGGCTCGGTCAGTGGCGTGACGGGTGGTGGCACGGGCGTCGATGTCTCCGCAGGGACTCCTCGCTCCGTGGTGGTCATGGGCCTACCGTATGGCGTTGCCTGGATCGGTCGGTAAAACGCCTGGTGAGAGCCGCGACCCCTTCGGGCAGCGGAGGCACCCCCGCGGCCATGGTGAGCAGCGCGGCCCAGGCGCGCAGGTGCGTGCCGAGCCGGGTGCCGACGGGCGTCCAGGACGCGCGGATCTCCAGGTCCACGGCGTCCGGCGTGCCGTGCAGGGCGCCGTAGCTCTGCGACAGCACCCGGGTGACGGTGCCGCCGTCGGCCAGCGTGTCCGTGCCCGGGACGAGCCCCGCGGTCTCCAGGGACTCGCCCACCCAGGACCAGGCGACGTCGGCCAGCATGGGGTCGGCGGCCATCTCGGGCTCCAGGGTGGCGCGCACCAGGGTCACCACGCGGAACGTGCCGTGCCACGCCTCCTGGCCCGCCGGGTCGTGCAGCACGACGAAGCGCCCGGTGGCGAGCGGGTCGTCGTCGTGGTCGTGCTCGGCGGACGGGTCGCGCGGGCCCGACGGCGCGCCGGGCAGCACGTCTCCCGCGAGGGCCACGCTGAACGGCGCCACCTTGCGCGGTGCGGGGATCTCGGTGAGACGTACCTCGGAGCGCAGTGCCGCGCCCCGCAGGTCAGCGAGGGCTGCTGCGAAGTCGCCGGGTACACCGGTGGGCGGGCCGCTGGTCACCACTTCACCGTACGTCGGCGGCGGTGCCCGCAGGGGGAGGCGCGCGGCTGACGCCGGATCGTGACCATCGCCGTGGCGAAGTGAGCCAGGGCACTAGGCTGGCAACGGGTCGCGGCGCACGCACGCGGGCGCCGGCCCGTTTCCACTGCAGAAGGAGCAAGAACGTGTCAGGCACAGCACAGATCGGCGTCACCGGGCTGGCGGTGATGGGTCGCAACCTCGCGCGGAACTTCGCACGTCACGGCTACACGGTGGCGGTCCACAACCGTTCCTACGCCAAGACCGAGTCGCTGGTCGCGGAGCACGGTGACGACGGCGACTTCGTCCCCAGCGAGTCCATGGCCGACTTCGTCGCGTCGCTCGAGCGGCCCCGCAAGGTCGTCATCATGGTCAAGGCCGGCGGTCCCACGGACGCCGTCATCGACGAGCTGGTGCCCCTCCTGGAGGAGGGCGACATCGTGGTCGACGCCGGCAACGCCCACTTCCCGGACACGATCCGGCGCGAGGCCGCCCTCAAGGAGCACGGCCTGCACTTCGTCGGCACCGGTGTGTCCGGCGGCGAGGAGGGCGCGCTGAACGGCCCGTCGATCATGCCGGGCGGAACGCCGGAGTCGTACGCGTCGCTCGGGCCCATCCTGGAGGACATCTCCGCGAAGGTGGACGGCACCCCGTGCTGCACCTACGTGGGCTCCGACGGCGCCGGGCACTTCGTCAAGATGGTGCACAACGGCATCGAGTACGCCGACATGCAGCTCATCGCGGAGGCCTACGACCTGCTGCGCCAGGGCCTGGGTGCCTCGGCCGCGGAGATCGGCGAGATCTTCGCGCAGTGGAACACGGGCGACCTGGAGTCGTTCCTCATCGAGATCACCGCGGACGTGCTCCAGCACGTCGACGCCGAGACCGGCAAGGCGTTCGTCGACATCGTGCTGGACCAGGCGGAGCAGAAGGGCACCGGCCGCTGGACGGTGCAGAACGGCCTGGACCTGGGCGTGCCGATCACCGGCATCGCCGAGGCCACGTTCGCCCGCGCCCTGTCCGGCTCCGTGCCGCAGCGCGCCGCCGGCCTGGCGGCGCTGCCCGCGCACGCCGCCGAGTGGGAGGTCAAGGACCGCGACGCGTTCATCGAGGACGTCCGCCAGGCCCTGTACGCCTCCAAGGTCGTCGCCTACTCGCAGGGCTTCGACCAGATCGCCGCTGCCGCCACCGAGTTCGGCTGGGACATCGACCGCGGCGCCATGGCCCGCATCTGGCGCGGTGGCTGCATCATCCGCGCCCGGTTCCTGAACCGGATCACCGAGGCCTACGAGCGCCAGGCGGACCTGCCGCTGCTGCTCGCCGACCCGTACTTCACCGACGCCGTCGCGAGCGGCCTGCCCGCCTGGCGCCGCGTCGTGGCCGGTGCGGCCCAGAACGGCGTGCCCACGCCGGCGTTCTCCTCCTCGCTCGCGTACTACGACGGCGTCCGCGCCGAGCGGCTCCCGGCCGCCCTGGTGCAGGCGCAGCGCGACTTCTTCGGTGCCCACACCTACAAGCGGGTCGACCGCGAGGGCACGTTCCACACCGAGTGGTCCGGCGACCGCACGGAGGCCGAGGCGTGAGGGGTTTCCCCGCGGAGCAGGGGCAGGTAGGCGGCGGGGAGCAGTCCGCTCCCGAGATGCTGGTGGTGGGGATCGGCGGCGACGTCGGGATGTACGCCCTGGTGCGCGCGTTCCACGAGCAGTACCGCACGCACGCCGTCGTGCTGTCGAAGGTGGCCACGCGTGCGATGCAGGACTCGGCGATCGCCGAGAACGTGGTGGTGCCCGGCCTGGACGAGGTGGACGTGTTCCTCTCGACCCTGGAGGGCATCGCCCAGCAGCACCGGGACAAGACCCTCATCCTGCTGACGAACGCCGACTGGCACGTGCGCACCGTCATCCTGAACCGGGAGCGGCTGGAGGCGGCGGGCTACGTGCTGCCGTACCCGTCGCTGCCGGTCCTGGAGCAGGTCAGCAGCAAGGAGGGCTTCGCGCAGGTCTGCGACCAGCTCGGCATCCCGACGCCGCGCACGGTGCCGGTCGACGTCGCCAAGCTGGTGGCCGAGGGCGGCCGCGCCGCGGTGCCGGCGCTCACGGTGGACCTGCAGTACCCGGTGGTCGGCAAGCCGTCCAACAGCGCCGAGTGGTACTACGTGGACTTCCCCGGCAAGGCGAAGATCCACCACATCGACTCCCGCGAGGAGCTCGACGTGATCCTGGGCCACCTGGCGGACGCCAACTACCCGGGCACGTTCCTGGTGCAGGAGTTCATCCCGGGCGACGAGACGCAGATGCGGTCCCTGACCGCCTACCGCGACACGTCGGGCGAGGTGACGCTCCTGGCCACGGGCCGGGTGCTGCTGGAGGAGCACACGCCGGGCACGCTCGGCATCCCGGCCGCGATCCTGGTCGAGTCGTACGACGACGCCATGGACGCGGCCACCCGGTTCCTCGACCTGACCGGCTACGTGGGCTTCGCCAACTTCGACTACAAGCTGGACCCGCGCACGGGCAAGCACGTGTACTTCGAGGTGAACCCGCGGATCGGCCGGAACAACTTCTACGTGACGGCGGGCGGGGCCAACGTGGCCCGCGTGCTGGTCGAGGACTGGGTGCTGCACCGCCCGATCCGCCCCGTGCGGGCGGTGCGCGAGGTGCTGTACACGGTCGTGCCGTTCGGTCTGCTGTCCAAGTACGTGCTCGACCCGGAGCTGAAGTCGCGGCTCAAGGCCCTGCGGGCGAGCGGCGACGTGGTCAACCCGCTGAAGTACGACGCCGACTCCGGTCTCAAGCGCCGGCTCATCGTCGAGGCGATCACGCAGAACTACCGCCGCAAGTACGCGCAGTACTACCCGGAGCCCACCGCGACGGGGTACTGATCCCCGCCGGTTCCGCCCGACGTGTCAGACGCTCAGGTCCCTCCAGGGACCTGAGCGTCTGACACGTCGGGGAGCTTTTCTCACCCATTTCTCACCCATGGGTACTTCTGCCCAGATTTAAGCCTTGCGCCCTTATTGACTGATCGGGACACTGTCTGCGCACTTGCTGGAGATTTCCGGCATGAACCGTGAGAGAGGCTTTTCCCTGATGTCGTTCATCGAGTCCATCCGGACCGTGCTGTCGAAGTACGCGACGTTCGACGGGCGCGCCCGCCGTTCCGAGTTCTGGTGGTACTACCTGGCGGTGGCCATCGTCGAGGGCGTGCTCTACTTCGCGCTCATCGTGCCGGGTCTCACGGCCTACACGACGGCCACCATGGAGTACGCCATGGCCGGCGACCCCGCCGCGCCGATCCCGGCGATGCCCGGCTCCCTGACGGCGGGCTACCTCGTCGTCTCGGTCGTCGCGCTCGCGCTGCTCCTGCCGACCCTCGCGGTGATCGTCCGCCGCCTGCACGACACCGGCAAGTCCGGCGCGCTGGCGTTCCTGCTCCTCATCCCGGTCGTCAACTTCATCCTCATCATCGTGTGGGGCGCCTCGACCGGTACCCCGGGCCCGAACCAGTTCGGCCCGGACCCCAAGGCCGTCGAGCCGGCTCCCGCCGTCTGACCTGGGTCGTGAGACCCGCGTCGCGCCGGCCCGAGGGGCCGCACCGCGACGGAACGCGGCCTGACCTAGTCTGGGCCGCATGACCAGTCCTCGTCCCGTCCTCGTGGTCGGGGCCAGCGGATACGTCGGCAGCCGGGTCGCACACGGCCTGGCTGCCGACGGGCGCACGGTGCTCGCCGCGGCCCGCCGTCCCCTGCCCGACGACGGCGGCGTGCTGCCCGTGCGGTACGACAACGCCGCCCACCTGCCCGACGCCGTCCGCGCCGCCTGCCGAGCGGACGGCGTGCCGCTGCCCGGGGCCGTCGTCGCGTCGATCGGCGGCTGGCAGAAGGGCACGGCTCTCCTGGACGAGGACCCGGAGCGGTGGACGGCGACGCTCGCCTCCCACCTCACCGCGCACCTCGACGCCGTCCGCGCGCTCGTCCCGCTGCTGGAGCCCGGCGACCCGTACGTAGTGCTGAACGGCGCCGCGTCCCGCGAGGCCATGGCCGGGTCCGGCGCGATCAGCGTCACCGGGGCCGGGCTCGCGATGCTGGTGCGGGTGCTGCGCCTGGAGGCGGAGCAGGGCGACCCCGGTGCTGTGCCCGGTGCCGTCCGGTTTCATGAGCTCGTCATCGACCACGCCGTCGCGGGCGACGACCGCAACGAGGACCCCGCCCAGACCAGGACGCCGGCCCAGGTAGTCGCCGCCCTCGGCGAGGTGCTCGACCGGCCCGGCGCGCCCGCCGTCGTGCACGTGTGACGTTGCTCTCCTGGCACGCCCCGTGACCTGACGCGCCGGTAATCTTCTGCTTCGTGACAGCCCCCACCACCGACGCGCAGACCGCCCGGACCACCGAGGCCGCCCGCACCACCCAGGCAGCCCTCAGCGCCGTCCGGCCGCAGGTCCCCGTCGACCGGCTCGTCACCGACCTGGTGCCGCCGCGGCACTTCGCCGCCGCCCGGTTCGCGACCTACCGCGCCAACCCGGCCCACCCCAGCCAGGGCGGGGCGCTGACCCGGCTGCAGGAGATCGCCCAGCAGATCACGGCCCCGCGGCGCGGCCTGTTCGCCCGCCGCCAGCCGGCCCCCGCGGTCTACCTCGACGGCGGCTTCGGCGTCGGCAAGACGCACCTGCTCACCTCGCTCGCCCACGCCGTCGATGAGGCGCTCGGCCCGGACAAGGCCGCGTACGGCACGTTCGTCGAGTACACCAACCTCGTCGGGGCCCTCGGGTTCCTCCCCACGGTCGAGGCGCTGGCCGCGAAGAAGCTGGTCTGCATCGACGAGTTCGAGCTCGACGACGCCGGCGACACCACCCTCATGTCGCGCCTCATGCGCGAGCTCGCCGACCGCGGCGTGGCCCTGGCCGCGACGTCGAACACGCTGCCCGGCGCGCTCGGCGAGGGCAGGTTCGCCGCCCAGGACTTCGCGCGCGAGATCAAGGCGCTGTCCGACCGCTTCGAGACCCTGCGGGTCGACGGCGAGGACTACCGCCACCGCGACGTCGTCACCGACCCGGAGCCGCTGACGGTCGACGAGGTCGCGGCCGCCGCGGCCCGCCCGGGCGCCACGCTGGACGCGTTCGACGACCTGCTGGAGCACCTCGCCACGGTGCACCCCAGCCGTTACGGCGCGCTGCTCGACGGCGTCTCCGTGGTCGCCCTGACCGGTGTGCACCCGGTGACGGCGCAGGCCGTGGCGCTGCGCCTCGTGGTGCTCGTGGACCGGCTCTACGACCGCGACGTGCCCGTGCTGCTGGCCGGCGCGGGGGACACCCGCGGCCTGTTCACCGAGGAGATGCTGGCCGGCGGGTACCGCAAGAAGTACTTCCGGGCGCTGTCGCGGCTCGGTGCGCTGGCCGAGGAGGGGCGTCGGCTCGTCCCGAGCGCGAACTGACGGGTCTCGACAGGCTCGACCAGCGCGCCGTCGCTCACGTCTCCGCGAGCCGCGCCTTCTCCGCCGCCACGTCGAAGTCGGCGGGCGGCCAGCCCAGGTCCAGCGACCGCAGGGCGTCGGTCAGCAGCTCGGTGACGGCCAGGCGGGCGTACCACTTGCGGTCCGCGGGCACCACGTACCAGGGCGCGTCCTTGGTGGACGTGCGGTCCAGCATCTCCTGGTAGGCCGCCAGGTACTCGGGCAGCTTGAGGCGCACGTCGATGTCGCTCGGGTTGTACTTCCAGTGCTTGTCGGGCCGCTCCAGGCGCTTGGACAGGCGCTTCTTCTGCTCGTCGGGCGACACGACGAGCGTCGCCTTCACGATCACCGTGCCCGACGCCGCCACCTCGGACTCGAACGCGTTCAGCTCGCTGAAGTGCTTGCGCCAGACCTTGACGGGCTCCAGCCGGTCCACCCGGACCACCAGGACCTGCTCGTGGTGCGACCGGTCGAAGACGCCGAGGAACCCGGGGCGCGGCAGGGCGTTGCGGATGCGCCACAGGTAGTCGTGCTCCCGCTCCTCCTCGGTCGGCACGCCGAACCCGCGGTGCATCACGCCCTGCGGGTCCACCATGCCCACCACGTGCCGCACGATGCCGCCCTTGCCGGAAGTGTCGATGCCCTGCAGCACGAGCAGCACCGACCGGTCACCGCCGGTGCGGCCGTGCGCGAAGAGGCGCTCCTGCAGGTCGGCGAGCTCCTGCCCGCGGGCGGCCATCAGCGCCTCGCCCTCGGCGCGCCCGCCCGACCAGCCGGGCGTCGCCGCCTGGTCCAGGGCGCTCAGGTCGGTGCCGCGCACCCACCGCAGGGCCTCCTGGGCGGGCGTGCTCCACAGGTCGCCCGGCTCCCGCCCGGCGTCCTTCGGAGCCGCGCCCTTCTTCGAGCTCGTGCCCTTCTTCGAGCCTGCGCTCTTTCCCGTCGACTTTCCCGGCTTCTTCGCCATCGGACGCCTCCTCGGTCGCACCGGTCGACGCCGGTCCCTGGACCCAGGTTCCCAGGTCAGGTGTCCGCGCGCAGCACGGCCGTCATCCGGGGCGGGACCGTCAGCGTGTCGCCCACCAGCCGGGTCGCGCCCGGCTCCCAGGCGGCGGCCAGCCGGAACGCCCCCGGCAGGGGTGCCCGGGAGCCCTCGGCGGGCCGCAGCAGGCTCCCGAGGCGCAGGGCGGCCAGCCCGTGGCCGGTGTTGAGCACGAACGCCAGCTTGCCCCGCAGCACCGCGATGACCGACCGGTCGGCGGTGGAGCGGATCTCCAGGGGGAGGTCCAGCTCCTCGGTGATGGCGTTGCGGATCGTGATCAGGTCGCGCGCCCAGCGCGCCAGGCGCTCGTCGCTGGCGTTGCGCGGCAGCACCGGGACGTGCACGGTGTCGAGGACCAGCGGGTTGCCCGCGAGGATCACGGTCGCCAGCACGCTGGCCCGGATGTCGACGTCGTCCACGCCGAGCAGCGCCGTGGCGGGGCTCTCCTCGCCCGCCCAGGGCACCGTGAGCTGTGCCGCGGGGAGCCGGGTGATGTCCTCGACCACGCTGGCGCCGGACCGCACGCGGCTGCGCCGTCCGCCGTTCTGGCGGGTGGCGCGGCGCACCGACGGGTGCACCAGGTCGGCGAGCATCTGCAGCGCCTGGATGTCCTCGGTCTTGCCGGGGCCCGACAGGATGCGCAGCAGGATCGAGGTGAGCCGGTCGCTGCGGCCGGGGCCGTCCACCAGCAGGCTGAACCGGCGCTCGAGCTGCTCGCCCAGGCCCACCACGTAGTCGGCCAGCTCGCCGAGGAACGGGGTGGGGGAGCGGTCCACGAGCGCGTCGACGTCGAGCACCAGGCCGTCCACGTGGTACTCGCGCAGCCAGTGCCGCGCGTCGTCCACCAGGAAGTCGCGGGGGCCGCGGCTGCCGCTGCCGTCGAGGTTGATGCGGTCGCCCACGTAGTCGGTGCGGACCGTGGGCGAGGAGGGCACCTTGCCGGCCCGGGTGCCGATCGTCGGGACCTGGCCGGTGCGGAGCTGGATGGGGCCGGTGCGCGGCCGGTCCAGGGGCACCTGGCCGGTCCGCGGGCGCATCGCCTGCAGGGCGTGCTCGCCCGCGTCGCCGACGTCGGGCCGCGCGATGCGGGGCCGGCCGCCGCCGCCCGTCAGGTACGGGCCGAAGTGCTCCAGGCCGAGCTCGTCGGCCACGGCCCAGCGGTAGGGGATGTCGAGCACGACGGCGAGGCGCGCGGCGTGCGCGGCGTCGACGAAGCGCTGGAGCGCGCGCGGGCCGCCGTACGGCTCGTGCACCGAGTAGAGGCGCACGCCGCGGGCGGGGCCGGTGGCCGGGTCGAAGGCCGCGACGGGCGCGAGCTCGACCCCCTGCACGCCGAGCCCGGCGATGGTGGGCAGCAGCTCCGCGGCGGCGTCCAGGGTGCCCTCGGGCGTGAAGGTCTCGACGTCCACGTGCATGAGCACGCTGGTGGACAGGTCGGGCGGGGACCAGGTGCCGTCGGTCCACTCGAAGGCGGGGTCGAAGACGCGCGTCGGCCCGTGGATGCCCTGCGGCAGCCACACGCTGCGCGGGTCGGGCAGCAGCGGGCCGCCGTCCACGGAGTAGCCGTAGTCGGTGCCGTGCCCGAGCACGCTGTCGGCGCCCCAGTACCCGGGTTCACCCGCGCCCACGAGGCGCAGCGGCATGTGCTCGGGCTCCTCGTACGGGTCGTACGGCACGAGCACCTCGATGATGCGGGCACGCGGGGCCCACACCACCGGTCTGGGCCCGGGAACGGGCATGTCAGGGCCCGGGCGGGGCGGTGGTGTGCTGCCTCCGGTTCCACTCCTCGGTCCGGTCACGGCCGACAGCCTAGCCCGGTGTTCCGGATGGGCGAGTCAGTACGACCACGCTTCGCCCGGTGACGGACAGACCGGTGCCCGCCTGGAGCGTCGTCCCCGGCTCGGCGCTGCCGTCCGTGTCCAGCACGACGGTCCACGACTCGCCGTAGCCGGCGGGCGGCAGGGTGAAGTCCAGCGCCTCGAAATGGGCGTTGAGCAGCAGCAGGAAGGAGTCGTCGACCACGGCCTCGCCGCGCTGTCCCGTCTCCGTGATCGCGTCGCCGTTGAGGAAGACGGCGACCGTCCGGGCGTAGGCCTGGTGCCAGTCCGTGTCGTCCATCCGGGCGCCGGTGAGGTCGAGCCACTCGATGTCCGCGGGTCCGCCCGCGGCGTTCGGCGACACCTTCCCGTCGAAGAACCGGCGGCGGTGCAGGATCGGGTGGTCGCGGCGCAGTGCCACCGCCTGCCGGGCGAACTCCAGCAGGCCGGCGCTCTCGGCGTCGAGCCCGTCGGGGCCGCCCCAGTCCACCCAGGTGATCTCGTTGTCCTGGCAGTAGGCGTTGTTGTTGCCCTGCTGGGTGCGCCCGAGCTCGTCGCCGTGCGCGATCATCGGCACGCCCTGGCTCAGCATGAGCGTCACCAGCAGGTTGCGGCGCTGCCGGGCGCGCAGCTCCTTGATCTCGGGGTCGTCGGTGGGCCCCTCGACGCCGCAGTTCCAGGACCGGTTGTGGTTCTCGCCGTCCTGGTTGTCCTCGCCGTTGGCGTCGTTGTGCTTCTTGTCGTACGACGTGAGGTCGGCGAGCGTGAAGCCGTCGTGCGCCGTCACGAAGTTGATGGACGCGATGGGCAGCCGGCCGCTGTGCTCGTACAGGTCGCTGGACCCGGTCAGCCGGGAGGCGAACTCCGGCAGCGTGGCGGGCTCGCCGCGCCAGAAGTCGCGCACCGTGTCGCGGTAGCGACCGTTCCACTCCGTCCACAGCGGCGGGAACCCGCCCACCTGGTAGCCGCCGTCGCCCAGGTCCCAGGGCTCGGCGATCAGCTTGACCTGGGAGATCACCGGGTCCTGGTGCACGATGTCGAAGAACGCGCTCAGCCGGTCGACCTCGTGGAACTGGCGGGCCAGCGTGGCCGCCAGGTCGAAGCGGAACCCGTCGACGTGCATCTCCTCGACCCAGTACCGCAGCGAGTCCATGATGAGCTGCAGCACGGCGGGGGAGCGCATCAGCAGCGAGTTGCCGGTGCCGGTGGTGTCGAAGTAGTGCGCCTCGTCGCCGTCGACCAGGCGGTAGTAGGCGGCGTTGTCGATGCCGCGGAAGCCCAGGGTCGGGCCGAGCTGGTTGCCCTCGGCGGTGTGGTTGTAGACGACGTCGAGCAGCACCTCGATGCCGGCCTCGTGCATCGCCTTGACCATGGCCTTGAACTCCATGACCTGCTGGCCGCGGCGGCCGTAGCCCGCGTACCCGTTGTGCGGGGCGAAGAACCCGATCGTGTTGTAGCCCCAGTAGTTGGTCAGGTCCTTGGCGGCCAGCGACGGGTCGGTGACGAACTGGTGCACCGGCATCAGCTCGATCGCGGTGACGCCCAGGCTCGTCAGGTGCTCGATGATCGCGGGGTGGGCCAGCCCGGCGTAGGTGCCGCGCAGCTCCTCCGGCACGCCCGGGTGCCGCATCGTGAGGCCCTTGACGTGCGCCTCGTAGATCACGGTCTCGTGGTACGGCGTGTCCGGCGGGCGGTCGTGGCCCCAGTCGAAGAACGGGTTCACCACCACGGAGACCATCGTGTGGCCCAGGGAGTCGGCGGCGTCGGGCGTGGTGCCCGTGGTGGCCTGCTCGATGTCGGAGAACGGGTACGAGAACAGCGACGGGTCGTCGTCGAGGTCGCCGTCCACCGCCTTGGCGTACGGGTCCAGCAGGAGCTTGGCCGGGTTGCAGCGGTGCCCCGACGCCGGGTCGTACGGCCCGTGCACCCGGTACCCGTACCGCGTGCCGGGGCCGACGCCGGGCAGGTACACGTGCCAGACGTGCGCGTCCGTCTCGGTGACCTCGATCCGGGTCTCGGTGTCGTCGTCCGCGAGAAGACAGAGCTCGACACGCTCTGCCACCGAGGAGAAGAGTGCGAAGTTCGTCCCCGTACCGTCGAACGTCGCCCCGAGGGGGTAGGGGCGGCCTGGCCAGGTTTGCATCGGACGATCATGACACCCCCGCCGGGTGCACGGGGGGAGATCTCGTGGTGGGCGTGCCGTCGGGGTGAAGGCTTGACGAGAATTCAAAATACTGTGCCAAGCGGATGTGCGAGCGGGCCGATTCCTGCGAGTATGGGGCCATGATCACGGCGGAACCCCAGTCCACCAACGACTCTGCCGATCCGGTACCGACGGATCTGATCGACGAGTCGAACGCTTCCTACGCCCACATCGCGCCGCCGGCGGTCCGCCGCGTCGCCACCCGTCGCGGCCTGCTCGGCGGCGGCGACGTCACCAAGGCCCCACGCAACCTCGCCGGATGCGAGCTCGACCCCATCTCGGGAGCGTCGAGCGGCGTGTCCTGGGACGACCCCGACGAGCTCTGACGCGGCCGAGCGCCGCCCGCGTCAGCGGGGCAGGCGCGCCGGGTCCACCGGGATGAGCCGCGGCATGCCCGCGGGCGCCACCTCGCTCAGCGCCAGGTAGCGCGCCTCGGCGCGGTGCAGGCGGATGTGCTCGTCGAGCGACCACTGCGGCCCGTTGGTCAGCGTCATGCCGCAGGAGCAGTCGATCTCCTCGCGGCCGCCGGCCAGGTGCCGCACCTGTCCCACGGTGACGTGGGAGGCCCGGGCGTCCGCCTTGGCCCGGTGCATCACGGCGCTCACGGGGGCATGTTCGGTCACGCCCCCACCCTAAGCGCCCCCGGAACGTCGTTGAGTGCGGGATATTCGCCCTTTCGGAGCCGTCCGAAGGGCGAATATCCCGCACTCAACGAGCAGGGGGGTGGGTCAGTGGGCGGCGTGCGTGCGGTCCAGGGCCTGCAGGACGTCGTCCAGCAGGTCCGTCACGTCCTCCAGGCCCACCGACAGCCGGACGATCGACGGCGGCACCTCGGCCTCCGTGCCCCGCACCGACGCGTGGGTCATCTCACTCGGGTAGTTCACCAGCGACTCGACGCCGCCGAGCGACTCGGCCAGCAGGAACACCTCGGTCGACTCGGCGAACGTGCGCGCGGCCGCCTCGCCGCCGGCGAGGTCCAGCGAGATCATGCCGCCGAACCGCGACATCTGGTGCGCGGCGATCTTGTGGCCGGGGTGGTCGGGCAGGCCCGGGTACAGCACGCGCGCGACGGCGGGGTGGTGCACCAGGCGCTCGGCGAGCGTCTGCGCCGTCTCGGAGTGGCGCTGCATGCGCACGGACAGCGTCTTGATGCCGCGCGTGGTCAGGAACGCGTCGAACGGGCCGGAGACGGCGCCCGCGGCGAACTGCACGTACCGCACCTGCTCCGCGAGCTCGTCGGCCCCCTCCTTGACGACGACGGCGCCGCCCACGACGTCGGAGTGCCCGCCGAGGTACTTGGTCGTGGAGTGCACCACGACGTCGGCGCCCAGGTCGAGCGGGCGCTGCAGCGCGGGGGAGGCGAACGTGTTGTCGACCACCAGCAGCAGGCCGTTCTCGTGCGCCAGCTCGGCCAGCGCGGCGATGTCGCTGATCTTCATCAGCGGGTTCGACGGCGTCTCGACCCACAGCACCTTGGACTCTGGGCGCACGGCGGCGCGCACGGCGTCGAGGTCGGCGGTGTCCACGGTCGTGTGCGCCACGCCGGCCTTGCCGTGCACGGTGCGGATCAGGCGGTGCGTGCCGCCGTAGACGTCGTTCGGCACCAGCACGTGGTCGCCGGGGGCGACGACGGCGCGCAGCAGCGCGTCCTCGGCGGCCAGGCCGGAGGCGAAGGAGATGCCGTGCGCGCCGCCCTCGATCGCGGCGAGCTGCTCCTCCAGGGCCGTGCGCGTGGGGTTGCCGCCGCGCGAGTACTCGTAGCCGCCGCGCAGGTTGCCGATGCCGTCCTGCGCGTAGGTGGAGGTGACGTGGATCGCGGGGATCGCGTCGCCGGTGGTCGGGTCGGTGTGCTGTCCCGCGTGGACGGCGAGCGTGTCGAAACGGCTGGGTCGGGCGTCGGTCATGGGAGTTCAGGTCTCTCTTCGAAGGTGTGCGTGCGGGTCAGACCGCGAGGTAGTCGAGCAGGTCGGAGCGCGAGACCACGCCGAGGGCCTTGCCGCCGTCGGTCACGAGCAGTGCGGTCTCGTCGGCCAGGGCCGCGCGCAGCGTCCCGACCGGCTCGTTGACGCCGATGAGCTGCAGGGGCCGGCCGATCAGGCCGCCCACCTCGTCCGACAGGTTCGCCTTGCCGGCGAACACCCCGTCGAGCAGCTCGTCCTCGTGCACGGCGCCGGCGATCTCGCCGAGCACCACGGGTGGTTCCGCGGTGAGCACGAGCAGCTGGGAGACGCCGGACCGGGTCATGCGGTCGATCGCCTCCCGCACCGTGTCGGTCTGGTGCACGTAGAGCAGGGGCGGGGTGCGGTCGGCCTTGGCGGCCAGCACGTCCGCGACGGTGTGGTCCTCGATGGCCGGCGCGAAGCCGTAGGACCGCATCCAGGTGTCGTTGAAGATCTTGCCGAGGTAGCCGCGGCCGCCGTCGGGCAGCAGGACCACGACGACGTCGTCGGCGCTCAGGTCGCGCGCCGCCCGCAGGGCCGCGACGACGGCCATGCCGCTGGACCCGCCCACGAGGATGCCTTCCTCGCGCGCCAGCCGGCGCGTCATCGCGAACGACTCGGCATCGCTGACCGCGATGATCTCGTGCGGCACGCCCGGGTCGTAGGCGGACGGCCAGAAGTCCTCGCCCACGCCCTCGACCAGGTACGGGCGGCCGGTGCCGCCCGAGTAGACCGAGCCCTCGGGGTCGGCGCCGGCGATGCGCACCGTGTCGCCCGAGACCTCGCGCAGGTAGCGGCCGGTCCCGGTGATGGTGCCGCCCGTGCCGACGCCGGCGACGAAGTGCGTCACGCGCCCGTCGGTGTCGCGCCAGATCTCCGGGCCGGTGGTCTCGTAGTGCGACCGGGGGCCGTTCGGGTTGGAGTACTGGTCGGGCTTGAAGGCGCCGGGGATCTCGCGCACCAGCCGGTCGCTCACCGAGTAGTACGACTCGGGGCTGTCGGGTGCGACCGCCGTCGGCGTGACCACGACCTCCGCGCCGTACGCGGTCAGGACGTTGCGCTTGTCCTCGCCCACCTTGTCGGGGAGCACGAAGACGCAGCGGTAGCCGCGCTGCTGTGCCACCAGGGCGAGGCCCACGCCGGTGTTGCCCGACGTGGGCTCCACGATGGTGCCGCCCGGCAGCAGCTTGCCCTCGCGCTCCGCGGCGTCGATGATGCGGCCCGCGATGCGGTCCTTCGAGGAGCCGCCGGGGTTGAGGTACTCGAGCTTGACCAGCACGGTGGCGCTGGTGACGCCCTCGGTCACGTGGGTGAGCCGGACCAGGGGGGTGTTGCCGACAAGGTCAACGACAGAATTGACGTACTGCACCTGTTTCTCTTCCTGTTCTGCGCGCGCGACGGCGCGCGGGGGACTGACGGACCGGCGTGGGTGGTCAGTGACAGCAACAGGAGAGGTGTGCGAGCACGCCGCAACTGTAGCGGGGCGGGCCGCTCAGTGCGAGTGCGCGATGCCCAGCTCGTGCATCCGCTCGTGCTCCTCACGCTCCTTGATGCGCTGCGCGATCCGCGCCTGCACCTCGGCCCGGCGCAGCGGCGGCACCGTCTTGGGCGGCTGACGGCGCTCGGGGAGCTCGTCGAGCAGGCGCGTCACGATGTCGGCGATCTCCGCCGTGGCGCGCTCCACCGGGTCGCGCGTGGCGTCGCTCACCTTGGTCACGCCCGTGACCTTGCGCACGAACTGCAGCGCGGCGGCGGTGATCTCCTCGTCGGTGGCGGCCGGTTCCAGGCCGCGCAGCGTGGTGATGTTTCGGCACATGCTCCGACCGTACGCCGGACGGCGCCCCCGGGGGAGGGGGCGCCGTCGGGCCTGCGATCTGGTGGGGCCGGGCCGCGAGGCGCGCGGCCGGGCGGCTCAGTGCCCGCCGGCGCTCTCGCCCAGCCCCTTGACGGGAACGGTGGCCGCGATGGCCGACGCCACCACCGCCATGCCGCAGCCGAGCAGCAGGGCGACACGGAAGCCGCTCTCGGTGGGCAGCGTGTGCTCGCCGAACGTGGTGCTCATCCGCGCCAGGACCACGCCGATGACGGCGGCCGACACCGAGGTGCCGATGGAGCGCATCAGCGCGTTGAAGCCGTTCGCGGCGGCCTTCTCGGACGCGGGCACGGAGCCCAGGATGATCGCGGGCAGCGCGCCGTACGCGAAGCCGACGCCGGCCGCCGCGACGAACGCCGTGACCGACAGGCCAACCAGCGTGTCCATGAACAGCGTGGACAGGCCGTAGCCGAGCGCCATCACGAGGCCGCCCAGGACGAGCGTCGTCTTGGGCCCGCGGGCCCGGGTGATCTGCGCGCCCACGGGCGACATGAGGGTCATCGCGATGCCCGACGGCGCCATCCACAGCCCCATCTGCAGCATCGACTGGCCCAGCCCGAAGCCGGTCGCGGACGGCGCCTGCATGAGCTGCGGCAGGATCAGGGACTGCGCGTACATGGCGAACCCGATCATGATCGAGGCCAGGTTGGTGAGCAGCACGGCGGGACGCGCGGTGGTGCGCAGGTCGACCAGCGCGGCGGGCGTGCGCAGCTCCCACCAGCCCCAGGCCAGCAGCACGAGGACGGAGCCGCCGAACAGGCCGAGCACCAGCGGGCTCGCCCAGCCCCACTCGGCGCCCTTGGAGACCGCCAGCAGCAGGGCCACGAGGCCCGCGGCGAGGCCGAGCACGCCCACGTAGTCGAACGGGGCGCGGACCCGCGCGGGTGCGGCCGGGGCCGGGATCGCCCGCCAGACGACGACGCCGACCACGACGGCGCACACGGCGATGAGCCAGAACAGGATGCGCCAGCTCGCGAACTCCGCGACGGCGGCGGCGAACGGCAGGCCGAGGGCACCGCCGATGCCGAGCGACGAGCTCATCAGGGAGATGGCGCCGGCGGTGCGCTCCTTGGGCAGCAGGTCGTGCAGCATGCTGATGCCGAGCGGGATGAACCCGGTGGCCAGGCCCTGCAGGCCGCGGCCGGTGACCATGACGGGCACCGTCGTCGCGACGGCGCAGACCGCGGACCCGAGGGCCAGCGGGATCAGCGAGATCAGGATCATCTTCTTCTTGCCGTACAGGTCGCCCAGCCGCCCCGAGACCGGGGTGCAGATGGCGCCGACGAGCAGCGTGACCGTGATGATCCAGGACGTGTCCGACGCCGGGGCGTCGAAGATGGTGGGCAGCGTCGCGACGATCGGGACCACGAGGGTCTGGGTCATCGCGACCACGATGCCGCCGATCGCCAGGATGGCGACGATGCGGTTCGGGTGGGTCACGGGGGTGGCGCCGTCGGCGGGCGGCGCGGGGCGGGACGCGGTGGTCGTCACGAGTCTCCTCGAAAGTTGTAGCTGTGCATCATGCATATGAGATCGTCATGCTCAGAGTGCCATACGATGTGCACGATGCACAGGCGTTATCGAGCAGGCGAGACCGGAGGTGGACGATGACGTCCTCGATAGATCGGATCGAGTACGAGGGCATGCTGTTCGGGCGACACCTGACGACGCTGCCGGCCGGCCGGTCGCGCCGCCGTGGCGGCCTGCTGGACCCGAGCGCCTACGTGCTGCTGAGCCTGCTGGAGGCCGGAGGGCCCTCCACCATCGCCGAGCTCACCGCCGCCACCGGCCTGGACGCCTCCACGCTCAACCGGCAGACGGCGGCGCTGCGCAAGGCGGAGCTCGCCGAGCGCTTCGACGACCCGGAGGGCGGGCCGGCGCGCAAGCTGCGGCTGTCCGAGCACGGGCAGCAGCAGCTCGACGAGGAGCGACAGGCGAGCCGGGACTCGCTCGCCGACCTCGTGGACGACTGGCCGGAGGAGGACCGGTCGCAGTTCGCCGAGCTGCTCGCCCGCTGCAACCGGGCGCTCGAGGAGCGGTCGGGGCGGTACTGGCCGCGGCCGTGAGGCCGGTCCGGCCCCGGTGTTGAGCACAGCAGCTGCTGCCAGGCGGGCCGGTCTGGTGGCAGCAACTGCTGTGGTCAACGATGAGAATCGTCGTGGCGGGACGGGCCGGTCGTGGGGCAGGGTGGGCGCATGAGCGCACCCAGCGACGCCGCAGCCGGCTCCCGTCCTGACGCCACGTCCGACGTCGGGCCCCGGGCCGTGACCAGCGTGCGGGAGGCCGGCGCCGCGGACTGGCCCGTCATCTGGCCGATCGTCCAGGAGGTCGTGCGCGCCGCCGACACCTTCGCGTACGAGCCCACCATGGGCGAGGCCGACGCCCGCGCGGGGTGGCTGGAGGCGCCGCGGCGCGTCGTCGTCGCCGAGCGTGACGGCGTGGTGGTCGGCACCGCGAACATGTACCCCAACCGGCCGGGTCCGGGCAGCCACATCGCGTCGGGCAGCATCATGGTCGACCGAGCGGTGCGCGGCTCCGGCGCCGGCCGCGCGCTGGTCGAGGACATGATCGCCTGGGCCGCCCGCGAGGGCTTCGCCGCGATCCAGTTCAACGCCGTGGTCGACACGAACGCCGCCGCCGTGCACCTGTACGAGAGCCTCGGCTTCGTCACCCTCGGCATCGCGCCCGGCGCGTTCCGGCACCCCGAGCTGGGCGACGTCGGCCTGCGGATCATGTGGCGCGACCTGAGCGACCTCCGCACGGCCGACGCCGGGGGCGAGGCCTGAGATGCGCTGCTCCGTGAACGTCCCCAACTTCGGCGACTTCGCCGACCCGCGCGCCGTCGCCACCGTGGCGCGCGCCGCCGAGGACGCCGGCTGGGACGGCCTGTTCGTCTGGGACCACGTGGTCCACCGCAAGGAGTCGCGCCGCGGCCAGCCGTTCGGCGACCCGTGGATGCTGCTCACCGCCGCGGCGCTCGCGACGTCGACGATCCGGCTCGGCACGTTGGTCACGCCCGTGGCCCGACGGCGCCCCGAGCAGCTCGCCCGCCAGGTCGCGACCCTCGATGTGCTCAGCGGCGGCCGCGTGGTCTTCGGTGCCGGGCTGGGCGGGCCCGTCGAGGACGAGTTCGGCAGCTTCGGCGACGAGACCGACCCCGTGGTGCTCGCGGAGAAGCTCGACGAGGGCCTCGGCCTGCTCGCCCGGTACTGGGCGGGGGAGCGCGTCGACCACGACGGCCCGCACTACCGGGTGCGCGACGTCGAGATCCTCCCCGCCACGGCCCAGCGCCCCCGGCCCCCGGTGTGGGTCGGCGGCTTCTGGCCGGCCCGCCGGCCGTTCCGGCGGGCGGCGCGGTGGGACGGCGTCGTGCCGCTGTTCGCGTCCGGGCACGGTGTGCCGCCCACGCCCGGCGAGGTCCGCGAGGTCACTGGCTATGTGTCCGAGCACCGGGCGGCGCAGGGCTCGTCCGGCGGCGTCCTCCCGTCCGACGGTGCCCTCCCGTCAGGCGCCGTCGGCCCGTTCGAGGTCGTCGTCGGCGGGCTGACGACGCCGGAGGCGGCGGCCGACGTCGTCGGGCCGCTGGCCGAGGCCGGGGCGACCTGGTGGGACGAGCGCGGCCTGTACGAGTCGCCGGACCTCTACTCCCTGCCGACGGTCCTGCGCCGGGTCGAGGCCGGCCCGCCCCGGCTCTGAGCCCGTCGGGCGCTCAGCTCCGCTGGTCCGCGTTCCAGCGCGCGATGTCCTCGTCGGTGACGTTCACCGGGCCGGTCGCCGGCTGCGTGATGCGGATGTGGTTGCCGAACGGGTCGCGCAGGGCGCAGTCGATGCCGTACGGCTGCTCGACGGGCTCCTCGGTGAACTCGACGCCCTTCGCGCGCAGGTCGGTGTAGGTGCGCCGGCAGTCGTCGGTGGTCAGGATGCACGCGACCCCGAGCGCACCCTTGGTCACCAGGTCCCGGACCTGCGCCGCGACCTCCTCGCTCAGGGACGGCGGGCCCGGCACCTCCAGGAGCAGGTGGCGGTCCGGGTCCGACGGCAGGGAGACGGTCAGCCAGCGCATGAAGCCCATGTCGACGTCGTTGCTGACCTCGAACCCGAGCTTGCCGACGTAGAAGTCGAGGGCCTCGTCCTGGTCGAGCACGGTCACGGCGGTGATGGAGATGTTCTTGAACATGTTTACCACGCTAGGACCGGTCCGGCCGGGTGCGCTTCTCCGAAACTGCTCGGCCGGGATTGCTTGGCCGGGACCGCTCAGCCCGCCGGCCGCATCCAGCTCTTCACGAAGCACACGGGGGCGGCGACCGGCCGGGTCCGCCGCCGGTACTCCGTCGGGGAGACGCCGACGACGTCCCGGAACGTGCGGCTGAACGTGCCCAGGCTGTTGGACCCCACCAGCAGCGCAACCTCCGTCACCGGCGTGGCCGTGTTGCGCAGCAGCGCCATCGCGCGCTCCAGCCGGCGTCGCTGCAGGTAGCGGTGCGGCGTCTCGCCGAACGTCGCCCGGAAGCTGCGGCTGAAGTGGGACGGCGAGACGTGCGCGATCCGGGCCAGGGTCGGCACGTCGAGCGGCGCGGCGTAGTCGCGGTCGATGGCGTCCCGGGCGCGCAGCAGCAGCCGGTTGTCCCGCTCGCGCGTCGACATCCCACGCCGCACCTGCGGCCGTGCAGCCACCCCAAAGCTCACGCCCCCACCCTACGACCGGGAACCGCGCCGGTCGCTGACCTGGATTCAGCAGGCCGCCGGCGACCGTTCCGGCGCCGATGCGGTCGCCCGCGGCCTGCTGAACCCACCTCAGTCCGGGGGAGCCTTGACGACCCCGGTGCTCAAGTGATTTAGTCACTTTATGACTCAAGGTAGAGCCTCCTTCTCCGAGCAGCTCGCGGACGACATCGTCCAGCTGATCCGCTCCGAGAGCCTCGGCCCCGGCGACGTGCTGGAGTCCTCCCGCGACCTGGCCAAGCGGTTCGCCGTCACGACGCCCACGGTCCGGGAGGCCCTGCGGCGGCTGGAGGCGACCGGCGTGGTCGAGCTGCGGCACGGCTCCGGCACCTACATCGGCCCGGGCATCGAGCGGTCGGTGCTGGCCAACCCGCACCGGCCGCACATCACGCGCTCCTCGGTGATCGAGCTGGTCCAGGCCCGCCTGGTGATCGAGCCGGGCATCGCCGCCCTCGCCGCGAGCGCCCGTGACGCCGCCGCCCTGCAGCGGCTGGAGGCCGCGGCGGCGACGGCGCTGCAGCCGCCGGTGCACGGGTTCCGGCCGGCGTTGAACTTCCATGTGGAGCTGGCGGCGGCGTCGGGCAACGGGCTGCTGCGCGAGACGGTGGAGGCGCTGCTGCACGTGCGGGCGTCGGAGCAGACGGAGATCCGGTTCCGGTACGACGACCGGCAGCGGGACCACGCGGAGCACCTGGAGATCCTGGCCGCAGTGCGCGACGGCGACGGCGCGGCCGCCGAGCGGCTGACGCGGGCGCACCTGACCACGATCCGGGAGTCGCTGGAGGCGGCGGACTTCGGGGAGGTGGCCCCGTGAGCGCTCCGTACCTTCTGGCGGAGATGACGACGGCGGAGGCGGCGGACGCCGTCGCGCGCGGCACGGTCGTGGTGATCCCGGCCGGGGCGCTGGAGCAGCACGGCCCGGGCATGGCGCTCGGCACGGACCTGGTGCGGGCCGAGGGTGTGGTGGCGCAGGTCGCCGCGAACCTGCCCGGCCAGGTGGTGGTGGGGCCGTCGATCCCCGTGGGGGTCTCGCCGCACCACATGGCGTTCGCGGGCACGGTCACGCTGACGACGACGACGTTCGCCGCCGTCGTGCGCGAGTACGTGACCAGCCTGCACCGGCACGGCTGGACCCGGTTCCTGGTGGTCACCGGGCACGGGGGCAACAACGCGACGCTGACGACGGTGGCGCAGGACCTGCTCGTGTCCCACCCGGGCGTGCAGCTCGCCTGGTCGCCGCTGACGTCGCTCGCGGGCGACGCCGTGGCCGCCATGGAGCCCAGCGCCGTGCACGGGCACTCCGGCGAGGCCGAGACCGCGCAGATGCTGCACCTCGCGCCCCACCTGGTGCACACCGACCGGCTGGAGCCGGGCACCACCACCCCGGACCAGCTCGACGACGTCTCCCGCACGGCGCGCCGCCACGCGCAGCCCGCCCTGACCCTGCCGTACGACCGGCTCAGCCCCAACGGCGTGCTCGGCGACCCGCGCCGCGCCACCGCCGAGGACGGCGCCGCGATCGTCAAGGCGATCGTCGACCGCATCACGACCTTCCTCACGGAGTGGCCGCCCGCGTAGCGCCGGCACCCCGACAGCACCCACAGCAACCCCACCGCACGCACCTGGCCCGCCAGGTGTCCGCCCCGCCATGCCCGCACGCGGCCTGGCGCCCAGAAAGGACTCGCATGTCAACGACGACAGCATCACCCCGACCCGCGCCCGACGGACGACGAGGGCACGGCCAACGGCGGCCGGGCCGGCGCGCGGCGCTCCTGACCGCGCTGGCGCTCGCCGCCTCCGGCCTGGCCGGCCCGGTCGGCGCCACGACGGCGGCGGCCGCGCCCGCACCGGCCGCGCCATCTGCCCACCCCCTGCGCTCCGCGGGCTGCGGCACCGACCCCGGCCAGGAGCCGGGCAGCAGCGTGCTGCGCACCCTGACCAGCGACGGCCGCGAGCGCACCGTCCAGCTCCACCTGCCGGACGGCTACCGCAGCGACCGGGCATGGCCCGTCGTCCTGGTGTTCCACGGCCGCGGCAACACAGGCGCGGGCACGGAGGCGTTCTCCGGCCTGGACGCGCTGCCCGCGATCGTCGCGTACGGCAACGGCGTGATCGGCACCGGCGACGGCGACCGGCAGGCCTGGGAGGGCGCGCCGTACTCGGCCCCCGGCGTCGACGACATCGCGTACACGAACGACCTGCTGGACACCCTGGAGCGGGACCTGTGCGTGGACCCGCGGCGCGTGTACGCGACCGGCAAGTCCAACGGCGCGGGCTTCACGGGCATCCTGGCGTGCGAGCTGTCCGACCGGATCGCCGCGATCGCCCCGGTGGCCGCCGCGTTCTACGGCACGGGCCACCCGGACTGCGACCCGGCGCGGCCGGTGCCGGTGATCGACTTCCACGGCACGGACGACGTGACCATCCCGTACGCGGGCGACCCGGACCGCGGCCTGCCCGCGATCCCGGACTGGGTGGGCGGCTGGGCCGGGCGCAACGGCTGCGCCACGGGGCCCGACGTCGAGCAGACGGCGTTCGACGTGACCACGTCCCGCTGGACGGACTGCGACCGGGGCGCCGAGGTGACGCACGTGGCGGTGCTCGGCGGCGGGCACACCTGGCCGGGGGAGGACAGCTACTCCGGCGGCGGGTACGCGACGCACAGCATCGAGGCCCACGAGGTGCTCTGGGAGTTCCTGGGCGACGAGCGGCTGCCGGTCCGGTTCCTCACCGGGGCGGCGTCATGAGCGCCCCCTCGAAGCCGGCCACGCCCGGCACCGAGCCGGACCGCCTGCCCCGCGTGCTGCGGGCGCTCGCCGTCGTCGAGCGGCTCGGCAACGCCCTGCCGCACCCGTTCTGGCTGTTCTGGATCCTCGCGGCCATCCTGGGCGTGACGAGCGCCGGGCTGGCGGCGGCGGGCGTGTCCGTGGTCTCGCCCGCCGACGGCGAGACCGTCGTGGTGCAGAACCTGCTCAGCGGCGCGGGCCTGGCGATGGCCGTGTCGACCGCCGTCGACAACTTCGCGACGTTCGGCCCGATGGGCACCATCGTCGTGGTCATCATGGGTGTCGCCATCGCGGAGCGCACGGGCTTCCTGTCGGCGGCGATGAAGGTCTCCGTCTCCCGGGTGCCGGTCGGCTGGGTCGTCTTCGCCGTGGCGTTCGCGGGCACCGTCTCGCACGTGGCGAGCGCCGCCGCGTACATCATCCTGGTGCCGCTGGGCGGGCTGGCGTTCCGGGCGGTGGGCAAGTCGCCGATCCTCGGCGTCGTCGTCGCGTACACGTCGATCGCGTCCGGGTACGACGCGAGCCCCGTCCCGACGCCGAACGACGCGATCTTCGCGGGCATCACCACGGAGGCCGCGCGGATCATCGACCCGAACGCGTACGTCTCGCCGGTGAGCAACTGGTACTTCAACATCGGCTCGTCGCTGCTGCTGGCGATCGTGATCACCCTGGTCACGAACTTGGTCCTGGCCAAGCGGCCGGACCTGGACGCGGACCCGGACGCCGACCTGGACGACGTCGCGGGCCTGGAGCTCTCGCCGCGGGACCGCAAGGCCCTGCGCGCCGCGCTGCTGTCGGGCCTGGCCGCGATCGTGCTGATCGCCGTGGTGGTGCTGCTGCCGTCGTCCCCGCTGCGGGGCGAGGGCGGCAGCCTGACGGAGTCGCCGTTCCTGGACGGCATCGCGGCGATCGTGGCCGTGCTGTTCGCGCTGGTCGGCATCGTGTACGGCTGGCGGTCCGGGGAGATCACGACGGCGGGAGACGTGCCCAAGCTGATGGCCGAGGGCGTGCGGCAGATGGCGCCGGTCCTCGTGCTGTTCTTTGCCATCGCGCAGTTCCTGGCGTACTTCGACTGGACGCACATCGGCGACGTCATCGCCGTGAACTCCGCCGAGGCGCTGGAGACCAGCGGCGTGCCGATCTGGGCGGTGTTCCTGGCGATCCTCGCGCTGCTGTCCGTGGTGAACGTGCTCGTGACCAGCGGCTCGGCGATGTGGGCCATCGCGGCGCCCGTCGTCGTGCCCATGCTGATGCTGCTGGACGTGCCCGCCGAGACCACGCAGGCGCTGTTCCGCATCGCCGACTCGGGGTCGACGGCGATCACGCCGATGAGCCCGTACTTCATCATGGCGCTCGGGTTCCTGCAGCGGTACCGCAAGGACGCCGGCATCGGCACCCTGGCCTCGTACACGCTGCCGCTCGCGGTCTGCATGACGCTCGCCTGGACCGCGCTGTTCTTCGCCTGGTGGGCGCTCGGCATCCCGCTCGGGCCGGGCGCGCCGGTGCGCTGACGCCGCCCGTGCGCTGACGCACACGTGGCCCCGCCGTCGGGCACGACGGCGGGGCCACGGTGATGATGGCCGGTGATGAACGCGATCCTGCTGCTGCCCGCCGGCATCGTCCTGCTCAACGTCTTCGCCCTGGCGCTGGTGCTGCTGCGGGCCCCGTTGTTCAAGCTGCCGGTGTACTGGCCGATGGTGCTGAACGTCGGGCTGTCGGTCGCGCCCGCCGTGGTCCTCGGCGTCGGGGTGCTGCTGGTGCTGGGCATCATCACGTTCGTGCCGAACCAGGTGCTCATGCTCACGGTGATCGCGCTGGTGCTGCTCGTCTGGGTGCTGCTGCTGCCGAACGCGGCCTACCTGGTCACGGAGCTGAACTTCTCCCACCGGCGGCCTGTCGAGGACCCGGCGCCGCTCTGGTACGACATCGTCATGGTGCTCTCGCTCGCGCTGTCGGGCGTGCTGAACATGCTGATGAACGTGCTGCTGGTCCAGTTCGCCTTCGTGCTGATCATGCGGCCCAACGACGACGACCCCTACCGGCAGCCCGACTCGTGGGTGCTGGTAGGGGTCACTCTCGTGCTGGTCAGCGTGGGCATCTACCTGGGGCGGTACATCCGGTTCAACTCCTGGGACCTGCTGCACCCCGGGTCGTTCGTGCGCAAGCTCGCCGAGCACTTCCGGGTGGCGGCCCACTGGCGGACGCTCGCCGGGTTCGTCGTCGTGCACACGCTGTTCTTCGGGCTGGTGTACCTGCTCGTGGTCGCGCCCGTGGTGCTGATGGTGGCCGCCGTGAGCGTCTGAGCGCTCAGTCCGGCAGCGCCCCCACACCGAAGTACGTGGTGCAGGCACCGCCCTCCGACTCGTAGCCCGTGGACAGCTCCAGCACCTCACCCCGCTCCGGCAGCGCCAGCAGCGTGGGGCTGTAGTTGGGGCAGTAGTTGTTCCACGGGTCGAGGATGCTCACCGGCGCCTGCGCCGTGGCCCAGTCGTCCTCCGGCACGCCCTCGTTGGTCATGAGCGTGGACCCGCTGCCGGGTAGCACCGCGCCGTCGGCCCCGTAGAGCATCTGCCCGACGCCGAGCAGCCGCCCGTCCGGCGTGCCGTCGTCGTACCAGGAGATGTTCGGGGTGTGCCGGAAGTGCGTGCCGTCCGCCGTCTCGACCGGCGCGCCGATCTCGGTGACCGGCTGCCAGGCGGTCCCGTCCGCCGAGCGGCGCGTGTAGTGCCGGCAGTCCTGCACCGGGCCGCACACCTCGTAGCTCATCAGGTAGTCGCCCTCCGGCAGCGTCCGCACCACCGGCATCCCCGGGCGCAGCCCGGAGTCCGGCAGCGCGATCACGTCGGTCAGCGGCGACCAGGTCACGCCGTCGGGCGACGTGGCCTGCACGATCACCTGGCTGTGCGTGGGCTGCTGGTTCTCGTCGGAGACGTACAGCACCAGCTCGCCGCCGGGGGAGACGGCGAACTCCGGCTCCCACAGCCCCTTGCCGCCCGACGCCGTCGCCGCCGTCGAGACGTGCTCCCACGTACGGCCCTGGTCCGTGCTGGCCCAGACCGGCAGCGTCATCCGGCGCGTGGACTCGTCCTCCTGCTGGCCCACCGACGCCGACCACAGCAGGGTGCCCTCCGGCAGGTCGCCGACCTGCCGCGGCAGCTCGAACAGCGTGGAGCAGCACAGCCCCTGCGTGGCCCCCGGGTCGGAGACCGTGCCGACGCGCTCGAAGCTGCGGCCGTCGTCCGTGCTGTGGAAGATCGCGCCGTGCCCGGTGTCGCCGTCGAACGTGACGGTGCTGACCACGATGGTGCCGTCCGCCTCGCCGGAGTGCTCCAGCTCGATCGCGCGCGGGTACAGGGAGACGCCCTCCATGAGGCGGGTCCCGTTCTCCGCCCCGCCCGGTGGCGGTTCGGCCCTGCCCGCCCCGCCGGCCCCGGCCGCCGTCGCCGGGGCGACGGCGGTGGACAGGGCGAGCGCGGCGAGCGCCAGGACGGTGAACGTGCGTCGGACAACCATGGGTGGCACCTCTCTGATCGGCGGTGATCTCGGACAGTGGTCTCGCTGGTCGTGCTCGTCGTGCAGGTTACGTCAGCCGGTGGCGTCGATGGCCGACTGGAGCTCCTCGATGAACCGCTGCGCGGCGTCCTGCGGCGTGAGCTGGCCGAACTGCACCTGCTGGTTGTACCGGGACAGGATCGTCTCCACCTCGCTGGCGCCGTTCGGGGTGATGGGCGGTGCGTCGCCCGCCTCCTTCGACACCAGCTCCGTGAACGTCAGGGCCTTGCGGCCGGCCTCGTCCAGCGACGGCTCGACCGCGGCCTGGAACTCCTCGCTGGCGGGGATGCCGCGCTCCGTGCCGAACGCCTCGGCCACCTCGGGGTCGTTGACGAGGAAGTCGATGAGCAGCGCGGCCTCGGCCGGGTGCTCCGACTGCGACGAGCCCGCCCAGTACATCGACGGCTTCGGGTACTGGAAGCCCTCCTGCGTGCCCGGGTCGGCCGGCCAGTCCACGATCTCGAAGTTCGAGTCGGGCGCGGCGGCCGAGATCGCCGTGAACAGCCCGGCCGGCTGGAACTCCATCGCGACGTCGCCCACGACCAGGCTGCCCTGGTCCAGCGGCACGCCCTGCTTCTCGCTCAGGGCGGCGGCCGACGGCGCGGCGCCCGACTCGATCCAGTCGAGCCGCTGCTGCCAGTAGGCCGCGAGAGTGGCGGGGTCGATCGCGACGTCGCCCTCCTCGTTGAACAGCGCCTCGCCGCGCTGGCGGGCGAAGACCTCCAGGGTGAACGAGTCCGCCCCGAACGGGGTCAGGCCGTGCACCTCGCCGCCGGACGCCTCGGTGATCGCCTCGGCGGTGGCGTTGAACTCGTCCCACGTCCACGTGTCCGTGTCGGGGACCGGCACGCCGTACTTCTCGAAGACCGAGGTGTTCAGCACGACGCCGTTCCCGGCCACGCCGATCGGCACGGCGTACAGGCTGCCGTCCACGCGCCCGCCGCCCAGCACGGTCTCGGGCAGCGAGCTCGCGTCCACGAACTCCGGCAGCGCGTCGAGGTCGAGCAGGGCGCCGCGTCCCGCGTACGAGGCGAGGTAGAGCTGGTCGAACTGGACGACGTCGGGCATGTCTCCCGCCGCCGCCGTCGTCGCCAGGCGGTCCCAGTACCCGCCCCAGTCCGCGTACGTGGGCTCCACGGTGATGCGGGGGTTCTTCTCCTCGAACAGCTCGATCGCGTCGAGGGTCGCCTGGTGGCGGGCGTCCGCGCCCCACCAGGTCATCGTCAGGGTCACGTCACCCTCGCTGAGCTCCGCGTCGGCGGGGTCCGGGGCGATGCCGCACCCGGCCACGCCGACGCTCAGGGCGAGGGCCGAGCCGGCCAGCACACCACGTCGCACGCGTCGTTCCATCGTGGGCCGTCCTCCGGTCGAAAGTCGTGGGCTCATCACTTGCCGCCCGTCGTCGCGATGCCGCGCAGCAGGAACCGCTGCCCGAACAGGAACACGAGGAACACGGGGATCAGCGAGACGACGCTCATCGCGAACAGCGCCCCGAAGTCGGACTGCGACTGGGCGTCGATGAACTGCCGCAGCGCGACCGGGACCGTGTAGAGGTCGGGGTCGGTCACGAAGATGAGCTGGGAGAAGAAGTCGTTCCAGGTCCAGATGAACGTGAAGATCGTGGTGGTCGCCAGCGCGGGCACCATGAGCGGCAGGATCACCTGGAGGAAGATCCGGGCGTGCCCGGCGCCGTCGATCCGCGCGGCCTCGTCGAGCTCGCGCGGGATGCCGCGCACGAACTGGACCATGAGGAACACGAAGAACGCGTCCGTGGCCAGCAGCTTGGGCACGATCAGCGGCAGGTAGGTGTTGATCCAGCCGATCTGGGCGAACATCACGTACTGCGGGATGATCAGCACGTGCACCGGCAGCATGATGGTCAGGAGCATCGCGGCGAACGCGACGGTCTTGGCGCGGAACTGCAGCCGGGCGAACGCGTAGGCCGCCATCGAGCAGGACACGAGGTTGCCCACCACGGAGCCCAGCACGACCAGGGCCGAGTTGAGCAGGTAGCTGCCGAACGGCTTGCTCAGGGCGTTCCAGCCGTCGGGGTAGTGGCTCAGGTCGAACGTGTCGATCAGCAGCCCGGGGCTGGTGAAGATCTCGTCGTTCGGCCGCAGCGAGCTGGTCACCATCCACAGCAGCGGGTACAGCATCACGACCGCGACGAGGATCAGGCCCACGTGGGCCAGGACGCGCGGGCGGCGCCGGCGGTGCTTGATGACCAGGGGGGCCTTGCCCGGCTCGGTGGTCGGGTCGGTGGTTGCGAGAGTTTCAGTCGTCATAGAACACCCAGTACTTCGAGGCCCAGAAGTTCAGGGCCGTGAACGCGCCGATGATGATGAGCAGCAGCCACGCGAGCGCCGACGCGTACCCCATGCGGAAGCCGGCGAAGCCTTCCTGGTAGAGGTACAGCGAGAAGAAGAGCGTGGAGTCGGCCGGTCCGCCGCTGCCGTTGGAGACGATGAACGCCTGCGTGAACGACTGGAAGCTGCCGATCAGCCCGAGCACCAGGTTGAAGAAGATGATCGGGCTCAGCAGGGGCAGCGTGATCTTGCGGAGCTGCTGCCACTTGTTCGCGCCGTCGGTCGACGCGGCGTCGTAGTACTGCCGCGGGATCTGCCGCAGGCCGGCGAGGAAGATGACCATCGGCGCGCCGAACGTCCAGACGTGCAGCACGATCAGGGTGCCGAGCGCGGTGTCCGGCTCGGCCACCCAGGCGGGACCCTGGATGCCGAACAGGCCCAGGAACGCGTTGACCAGGCCCTCTCCGCCGAACACGAGGCGCCACAGCACGGCGATGGCCACACTCGCCCCGAGCAGGGAGGGCAGGTAGAGCATCGACCGGTACAGGGCGAGGCCCCGGATGCCGCGGTCCAGCAGGAGCGCGAGACCGAGGGCGACCGCGAGCTGGATCGGCACGGAGACCACCACGTAGGTGAGCGTCGCGGCCAGCGACTTGCCCAGCCGCTCGTCACCGACCATGCGCTGGATGTTCTCCAGCCCCACGAAGTTCGGGTCCTGCAGCAGGTTGTAGTCCGTGAAGGCCAGGTAGAGCGAGGCCAGCATCGGGCCGATCGTGATGCCGACCAGGCCGAGCAGCCAGGGCGCCAGGAAGACCGCCGCGGCCTTCGAGTCCCGGCTTCGTTCCTTCTTCAGCGCCGCCTTCTGGTCGGCGGTCAGGCTGCCCCGGCCGGAACGGCTGAGCGTCCGCAGCTCGCCGATAGCGCTCACGACGCGCGCTCCGGGCTGACCGGACGGGCGCGCCTGGCGGCGCCGGACCCTCCGTGAGGGGTGGTGGGAGCTGAGGACACAGATGCTCCTTCGGATCGTGTCATGCGTCGTCGCAGATGGGGTGCTAGAAAAGTGATCGTTCACTTTTCGATTCCGTCGTCAACATAGTGAACGTTCACTATGCTGTCAACGCAGGTGACGGTGACCGGCCGGCCGCCCGGAGCGAGAGGATGGCGGAATGCCCGACAACGCCGTGCGGCGGCCGACGATCATCCAGGTCGCGCGCCTCGCACAGGTCTCCCACCAGACTGTCTCGCGGTACCTGCGGCACAACGGCGGCCTCAAGCCCGACACCGTGCGGCGGGTCGAGGCGGCCATCGAGGAGCTCGGCTACCGGCCCAACCTGGTGGCCCGCTCCATGCGCACCCGCCGCACGGGCCGCCTCGCGGTGCTGCTGCCCGCCCCGGCGCTCCTGCTGCCGACGCGCCTGCTCAGCGCCGCCGCAGCCGTCGCGCACGAGGCGGGCTTCCTCATGGAGGTCGTCAGCGTCGAGGGCGGGCCCCAGGAGCGCAGCGAGCGCGCCTGGGAGCTGATCTCGTCCGGGCAGGTCGAGGGCGTGCTCTCGCTCAGCTCGCTGCCCGGGCTCAGCGACCAGCCCCGGACCGCCTCCAGCGCGGCGTTCGTCGTGGTGGGGGAGTACGACGACGAGCTGCGCGGCATCGGCGAGCTCGCCGATGCGTCGGTGGTCGGGGAGATCATCGAGCACCTCGCGGGCCTGGGGCACCGGCACTTCCTGCACGTCGCGGGGCCGGACGCCTGGTCCTCGGCCCGGGCCCGGCGGCAGGTCTACCTGGAGGTCATCGAGCGCCTCGGGCTCGTCTCCCACGGCGTGGTCGACGGCGACTGGTCGGCGCAGTGCGCCTACGACGCGGTACGCGCCCTGCCCGACACCAGCCCTGTCACGGCGGTGATCGCGGCGAACGACCCCATGGCGACCGGCGCCGTCCGGGCCGCCCTGGACCGGGGCTGGGGTGTGCCGCAGCGGCTGAGCGTCTCGGGGTGGGACGACCTGGAGCTCGGCCGGTTCGCCACGCCGTCGCTGTCCAGCGTGGTCGTGGACCGCGAGGAGCAGGGGCGGGTCGCCATGGAGCGGCTCATCGCGCTCATCCGCGGGGAGCCCGAGCCGGACGCCGCCCGGCTGCCGCTGAACCGGCTGGTGCTGCGGGAGTCGACGGGGCCGGCGCCGGTGCTGGGCTGACGCTTTCGGAGCCGGCCTGGGCGGGCGTCGGGCCCGGCGTCGTGAGCCGGGCCGCGGCGGAGGCGCGCGCCCGGGCGCGGTAGCGCAGGGGCGACTCGCCGACCTCCCGCTTGAAGGCCGTGCTGAACGCGCTCTCGGACGCGTAGCCCAGCTCGGCCGCCAGCGCGCCGACCCGGGTGTCACCGTCGCGCAGGGCCCGCCGGGCCAGCAGCATCCGCCAGCGGTTCAGGTAGGCGATGGGCGGCACGCCCGCCACGGCGCGGAACCGCTCCGCGAACGACGTCCGGGACATCGCCGCCGCCCGGGACAGCTCGGCCAGCCCCCACGCCCGGGCCGGGTCGGCATGGAACAGCCCGACGGCGGGGCGCAGCCGCTCGTCCGCCAGCAGTCGCAACCAGCCCGGGGGCAGCCCGGCCTGCTCGACGTAGGCGCGCAGCACCTCCAGCAGCAGGAGCTGGCCGTGCTGACGCACCGCGAACGCCGACCCCATCCGGGCTCCGGTCACCTCGACGAACAGCCGGTGCAGGCTGCCGCGCAGGTTGTCCGCCCCGACACCGGACCCCCGCACGTGCGCCACCCGGGGCAGCGCCTGCCGCAGCAGCTCCTGGCCGGCGGGGTCGAGGTCCACGTGGCCCCCGATCACGACGGCGTGCTCCGGCCCGCCCGCGGACAGAGGCAGTGCCGCGGCGAAGGACGAGAAGTCCGCGTCCGGCACGACCTCGCGCGGCGGGCCGTCGCCGGACCCGCCCGTGGCGACGAAGCGGGTGGGGCCGTTCAGCACGACCACCTCGCCCGGGCCGAGATGGACCGGGTCTTCGGTGGTGTCCGTGGTCAGGCGGGCGCTGCCGCTGACCATGGCGACGAACTTGAGCCCCTCGACCGTGGCCCGCGAGACCCACGGGCCCCGCACGGCGAACCCGCCGGAGACGACGCCACGCACCTCGACGAGGTCGAACACCTCGGAGAGCTGATCATCCATCACCTCCGTACTATCGCGCAGAAAATACGGACGGACAACTATTCAGAGTCCGGGCTTCCGGTCGCAGGCTGAAGACATGACACAAAACGCCACGCACCGGCAGCACCCCATCGGCACCGGCTTCACCGCCGCCTCGACCACCGACGACGTCCTGGCCGGCCTCGACCTGACCGGCAGGCACGTGGTGGTCACCGGCGGGCACAACGGGCTGGGCCGCGAGACCACGCGGGCGCTCGCGGCGGCGGGTGCCACCGTCGTCGTCGGCTCGCGCGACCCCGAACGGGCCGCGGCCAGGCTGGCCGGCATCGAGCGCGTCGAGACCAGCAGGCTGGACCTCGTCGACCCGTACTCGGTGGACGCCTTCGCCGCCCGCTACCTCGCCTCCGGGCGGCCCCTGCACGCCCTGATCAACAACGCCGGCCTGATGGGCGGGCCCCTCGTGCGGGACGCACGCGGCTACGAGTCGCAGTTCGCGACCAACCACCTGGGCCACTTCCAGCTCACCCTCGGCCTGCTTCCCGCGCTGCGCGCCGCGGACGGCGCCCGGGTGGTCAACCTGACCTCGGGCGGCCACCGGGTGAGCGACATCCGCTGGGACGACCCGCACTTCGCCACCGACTACGACGAGATGGGCATGCTCGGCTACGGGCAGTCCAAGACGGCCAACGTGCTGTTCGCCGTGGAGCTGGACCGCCGATGGGTCGCCGACGGTGTCCGCGGGTACGCGGTGCACCCCGGGATCGTGGTCACCACGGAGCTGGGCCCGTTCGTCGCCGCGGGGCAGCAGCGTCCCGGCCCGTTGCTCGACGACGAGGCGCTGCGCGCCATGGGGCTGGTCGACGACGCGGGCAGGCCCGTCATCGACCCCGAGCACGAGAAGAAGACCGTGCAGCAGGGCGCCAGCACCAGCGTGTTCGCCGCCACCAGCCCGCTGCTGGCCGACGTCGGCGGCGTCTACCTCAAGGACAACGACGTCTCGCCGCTGGACGAGGACCCGCAGCAGCAGCAGGACTTCACCACCGAGCAGAACCCCTCGGCCACGGTGGTGCCGCACGCGATCGACCCGGTCTCGGCCCGACGGCTCTGGGAGCTCAGCGAGCGCCTGCTGGAACGGTAGGCGCCGTGGAGCGGGTCCTCGTCATCACGGTCCCCTGGGAGCGGAAGCCCAGGCGCTCGTAGAACGGCATCACCGAGTCGCGGGAGTCGAGCGTGAGCTTGCGAATGCCCAGGTCGTCGGCCACGGCGCACAGCGACTCCATCAGCCGCAGGCCGATGCCGCGTCCCTGGTGCTCGGGCACGACGAACACGCTCTGCACGTCACCGGAGCGGCGGACGGCGTCGCCCGGGTTGGGGACGCGCTCGAACACCGCCAGCCAGGCCATCCCGACCAGGGCGCCGTCCAGCTCGGCGACCTGGCACGCGGACCGCTCGCCCTGGGTCTCCATCCACCGGGCCAGCGCGGCGGCGAAGTCCTGGGCCTCGCCTGCGTCGGGCGTGCGGCCGGGCTGGGCCCAGCGCCACCGCAGCGCGGACAGGGCCGGGGCGTCGGCGAGGGTGGCGGATCTGATCACGAGGTCTGACGGCACCGGCCCATGCTGGCACGGGTCCGCGACGGCGGCGCGGCCTAGGATTCCTCGCGTGAGTCCTGCCCGCCGGAAGAACCACCAGGTCGCCGTGCTCGTGCTGGAGGGCGCCAAGCCGCTCGACGTCGGCATCCCCGCGCAGGTGTTCTCGAACCGGCCGAGCATGCCGTACGAGGTGCGCGTCTGCGGCGCCGCCCCCGGCCTCGTGACCGGCGGCGACGGCCTCTCGTACCACGTGGCCGAGGGGCTGGACGCGCTCGAGCGCGCCGACACCGTGTTCGTCCCCGGGTACCGGACGCCCGCCGCCGCCGACCCGCCCGCCGTCGTCGTCGACGCGCTGCGCGCCGCGCACGCGCGCGGGGCACGGCTCGCGGCCATCTCGACCGGCGCGTTCGCGCTCGCGGCGACCGGCCTGCTCGACGGCAAGCGCGCCACGACCCACTGGCACTACACCAGGGCGCTGCGGGAGCGGCACCCCCTGGTGCAGGTCGACGAGAACGTGCTGTTCGTCGACGAGGGCGGCGTGCTCACCTCCGCGGGCGCGGCGTCCGGCATCGACCTGTGCCTGCACCTCGTCCGGCGCGACCACGGCGTCGGCCTGTCCAACCACGTGGCCCGGCGGCTCGTGGCCGCGCCCTACCGCAGCGGGGGACAGGCGCAGTACGTGCCCCGCAGCGTGCCCGAACCGCTCGGCGACCTGTTCGCCGACACCCGCGAGTGGGCCCTGGAGCACCTCGCCGAACAGCTCACCCTGGAGGCGCTCGCGCGCAACGCGCGGGTGTCGGCCCGCACGTTCTCGCGGCGGTTCGTCCAGGACACCGGCTACACGCCCATGCAGTGGGTGCTCCGGGCGCGCGTCGACCTGGCCCGTGAGCTGCTGGAACGCAGCGACCTCAGCGTCGAGCAGATCGCGCACCGCGTCGGGCTCGGCACCGCCGCCAACCTGCGCCTGCACTTCCACCGCATCCTGGGGACGTCGCCGACGGAGTACCGGCACACGTTCTCGTCGGGCCCGGGCGGCGACGCGTAGCCGTCACGGCCCGTGTCAGACGTCGCACGTGTCAGACCTACAGGTCCCTCGGGTGACCTGTGGGTCTGACACGTGCGAGGGGCTCTGACCAGGGCTGGCGAGATCCTTGCGACCGGTGGCGAAGTGTCTGGCGAGATCCTTGCGCACGGTGGCCTTCCAGCCTCTTTCGGACGACGCCGCGCGCGCGGAGCATGGGACCTGACGAAAGGAACCCCATGACCCGCATCGCCATCAACGGTTTCGGCCGCATCGGCCGCAACACCCTCCGCGCCCTGCTGGAGCGTGACAGCACGCTCGAGGTGGTCGCGATCAACGACCTCACCGCCCCGGACTCCCTGGCGCACCTGCTCAAGTACGACAGCGCGCTCGGCCGCCTGGGCCGCCTCGTGGAGGTGGACGGCGACGTGCTCGTCGTCGACGGCCACCGGATCAAGGTGCTCGCCGAGCGCGAGCCCGCCAAGCTTCCGTGGGCGGAGCTGGAGGTCGACCTCGTGCTGGAGTCGACCGGTCGCTTCACCTCGGCCGAGGCCGCCCGCGCGCACATCGACGCCGGGGCCCGGAAGGTGCTGGTCAGCGCCCCCGCCGCCGGGGCCGACGTGACGCTCGCCTACGGCGTGAACACCGACGCCTACGACCCGGAGCGGCACTTCGTCGTCTCCAACGCGTCGTGCACCACGAACGCGCTGGCGCCGCTGGCCTCCGTGCTGGACGACCTGGCCGGCATCGAGCACGGCTTCATGACCACCGTGCACGCGTACACCCAGGAGCAGAACCTCCAGGACGGGCCGCACCGCGACCTGCGCCGTGCCCGGGCCGCCGCCGTGAACATCGCGCCGACGTCGACGGGCGCCGCCAAGGCGATCGGCCTGGTGCTGCCGAACCTCAACGGCAAGCTCTCGGGCGACTCCATCCGCGTGCCGGTGCCCGTGGGCTCCCTCGTGGAGCTGAACACCACGGTCACGCGCGAGGTCACCCGCGAGGACGTGCTGGCGGCCTACCGCACCGCGGCCGACGGCGCCCTCAACGGCATCCTCGATTACTCCGACGAGCCGCTGGTCTCCAGCGACATCACCGGTGAGGCAGCCTCCGCGATCTTCGACGCCGCCCTGGTGCGCGTCGACGGCAACCACGTCAAGGTCGTGGCCTGGTACGACAACGAGTGGGGCTTCTCGAACCGCGTGATCGACACGCTGGAGATGCTCGCCCAGGGCTGACGCGCTCGCCCGGGCTGACCCGGGACGAGCTGCTGCTGCACGGCAGAACGTCAGGTGGTCGGTAGAACGTCAGGTGGTCGGCAGCTCCGAATGCCGATCACCTGACCTTTTGCCGACCACCCGCATGTGCCGACCACCCGCCGCACCCACCAGCGCCGCTCACGCCCGCGCCGACGCCGCCACCTCCGCGATCCAGCGCCGCTGCGCCCGGGTCTCCACCGCGCGCCGGTGGTAGTGCGCGCGGACCCACGCCACGGCGTCGTCGGGCGCCACGCCGCTCATGATCGCCAGCACCGACAGCGCCGTCCCCGTCCTGCCGATGCCGCCGCCGCAGGCGATCTCCACGCGCTCCGACTCGGCCCGGACGTGGGCCTCCCGCAGGGCCGCCAGCGCCTGCTCCGTCGAGTCGGGCAGCCGGAAGTCGCGCCAGCGCACCCAGCGGTACTCCCGGTCGGCGAACCCCGGGTCCCGGCCCTGCAGGTAGACCGCGAGGTCGGGTAGGGGCACGTCCCCGCGCGGACGGCGCAGCCCCGTGCCCCGCACGCGCCGCCCGTCGGGCAGCTCCACGACGCCGTCCGCCGTCTCCCAGTGATCCATCGCTCCAGCGTAGGGAGCCCGGTGCCGATGAGTAATGGGGTCCTCCGCAGTCGGAGGGTGAGGGAAACCGGAAAGGAGAACGCGATGAGCAAGGTGATCACGCACATGACGATGTCCCTGGACGGGTTCATCGCCGCCCCGGACGACCGCATCGACGACCTCTTCGACTGGTACGACGCCGGCGACGTCGCCATGACCACCGCCAACGAGGGTGTCTCGTTCAAGGTCGACGAGGCCGGCGCGGCGATGCTGCGCGACCTGACCGAGCGGACCGGGGCCCTCGTCTCGGGCCGCCGGCTGTTCGACATCACCGAGGGCTGGGGCGACAGCCACCCCGTGGGCGCCCCCGTCGTCGTCGTGACCCACCGCCCGCCGCGGCACGCGGACCGGTGGCCGCGCACGACGTTCGTCAGCGGTGTCGCGGAGGCCGTCGCCCGGGCCCGGGAGATCGCGGGCGACAAGGACGTGACGATCGCCAGCGCCGACGTCATCCAGCAGGCCCTGGCGCTCGGCCTGGTCGACGACGTCTGCGTCAGCCTCGCGCCCGTGCTGCTCGGCGAGGGCATCCCGTACTTCGCGAACCTCGGCCGGCACGTGCTGCTGGAGGACCCGGAGGTCGTGCAGGGGAGCCGCGCCCTGCACCTGCGGTACCCGGTGCGCCGCTGAGCGACGTCGTGCCAGGATGCTGACATGGCGACGAGCTCGCGCATCCCTGGCGGGCGGCCGGACGGCACGTTCCGGACGAGCGTCAGCCGGTCGACGTCGCTCGGCATGGAGGCCCTCATGGGCGCGTGGACCGATTTCGCCGCCGCCAACGAGGACGTGCGGGGCCTGATCGTCGGCGACGTGGGGGTCAGCGGCACCGAGCACCGCATCACCTGGCGGGCGAAGGGGCGCGACGGCGAGTCCGTCGTCGTCATCAGCGAGCCCAAGAGGAACGGGACGGCGGCGCTGGTGGTGCAGCACCTCGGCGCCGAGACGCCCGAGCGCAACGACGAGGTGCGGGAGCTGTGGCGCACGATCCTCGGCGACTTCGCGGGTGGGCTCTGAAGCCTTGCGTTCGTCGTCGGCCAGGAATGACGCCGGCTAGGAAGACGTAGGCCAGGAGAAGGGCACGGCCCCCGGCCGGCGAGGAACGCCGACCGGGGGCCGTGCCGTGCAGGCGTACGCCGGGTCAGAAGGTCCAGCGCTGCGCCGCGGTGCCGGAGCAGGTGCGGATCTCCAGGCGCTGGCCGTCGTGCAGGGGCGCGCCCCCGACCGCCGTCAGGCACTTGCCCGACTGGGGGTTGACGAGGGCCTGGTTCGCGGACTGGTAGGTCCAGCTCTGCGCGCCGGTGCCGTTGCACTCCCAGAGCTGCACCACGGAGCCGTCCGTCGTGCCGCCGGAAGCCACGTCGACGCACCGGCCGAGGGCGCTGAGCGTCGAGCCCGACCGGGTCCAGGACTGGGCGGCGTTGCCGCTGCAGTTCACGATCTGCAGCGGGTTGCCGTTGACCGAGTCGGCCCAGGGGATGTCCACGCACATGCCGTTGGACGCGCGCACCGGGCCCGTGCCGGAGGGCAGCGGCCCGCTGCCGCTGCCGCCGTCGCCCCCACCGCCGTCGCCGCCGCCGGAACCGGCGATCGGGGTCGCGGTGCCGGAGAACGGGTCGAGCTGGATGTAGGCGGCCGACGGGTTGCCGTCGTGCACCAGCGACTCCTGCGCCAGCACGTCGTCGAACGCGAAGCCGTAGGCCTTGCCGTTCGCCATCTGCTGGTGGATGTACTTGGAGTAGTAGTCGGTGACGGACGCCTCGTAGAACCCGGAGGTGCTGGTGCCCGGCTGGGTGGTGCGGGTCAGCAGCGTCGAGCGGTGGAAGCCGGCGCACAGGGTGCGGGCGATGGCGCCGATGTCGTTGTTCGGCGCGGCGAGGTCGTTGTAGCAGCCGAAGATCGAGTCGCTCGACGGCTTGCGGAACTCGGTGACGTACGCGCCCGACGCGTTGGTGAACCGCATGACGCCGTTCTGCACCCGGCCCGTGAAGACCGCGGCGGGGTCGTAGGAGTAGGGCGCGACGGTGAGGTTCTCGTTGGTGTACTTGGACCACACCTGGTCCACGTACGACGACAGGATGTTCGCGTCGATCTGACCCGTCCCGATCGCGTGCCCGGGCGCCAGGACGCGCAGCAGCGAGCCGTCGGGGGCGCGCTGCGCCAGGTTGCTCCAGCCGGGCGTGCCGGCCAGGGCGTTGACGACGTTCTGGTAGCCGTTCGGCTTGAGCATGCCGGTGCTGATCACCGTGCCGTCGGCCTTGCGCAGGCCCGTCTGGTACGGCGCGGAGAGGAAGTCGACCTGGGTGCTGTTGATCCATAGACCCGAGTCGTTGAGCGTGAACTCGGTCCAGCTGAACAGCTTGTTCCGGTTCGGGTCGCTCGGGTTCTGGACGGCGGGCTGGACCAGCCGGCCGTCGTTGACGATCTTGAACGACAGCTTGCTGCCGTACGAGAAGTACACGCGGCCCGACATCTTGGGCAGCTGGATGGTCTTCGACTGCCCGTCCGCCGGGCCGGCGATCGAGGCGTCGGGTGCGTCGACCGGCGTGCCGCCGACGGTGGGCCAGGCGTGGAACGCGCCGGACGCGTCGGCCCAGCCGAGCCGCCCGGTGCCCGGGTCGCCCAGGACGTAGACGAAGACCTGGTCGCCCCGCCCGGAGTCGTTGGTGATGGTCAGGGGGATCGTGGCGGGCACGGCGGCCGCCGGGGTGGGTTGCGCGACGACGAGCGTGGCCGCGACGACGGCGAACGCACCGAACGTGGCGAGCACGTTGCGGAGCCTGCTGCTGCCGCGGGGCCGGGGCCTTCGGGCATGTGACGGGGTTCGTGACATGGGGAGATCTCCTCGTGTATCCGGGTAGCACGCCGTTGTACTTACTGGACTGTCAGGGAATCGGATATTAGTGAGGAACCCTGCCAATGTCACGAGTCGGACACCCTTTTTCACCCTGGTGGGTGATTTAGTGCCGCTGGTCCAGGATCGCCTGGGTGGCGTTGTCGAGGTTCTCGACCAGCTTGTGCACGCCGTCGAGCAGGGCGGAGAGCCCGACCAGAAGGGCCGCGACCCCGATGATCACGGCCACCGTGCCGATGGCGGCGCCGACGGTGATGAGGAACGTTCCGACGATCAGCCCGGCCAGCCCCAGGGTGATCGGGCCGGCGGACCTGTTGGCCGTGGTCGGGGAGTTCTGGACGTTCTCGATCGCATCGGTCATGCGGCACATGGTCCTGGCCGGGCGAGCGCGGTGGCCAGGAAAATCGTGTTCGGCGTGCGAACAGGCGCTGGGCGACCGTATCCGTGGGCGATGCGGCTCGATCCGGCCTGGTGAACGTGAGTCAGCAGTGGGGCAGGCAAGCGAAAGGCCCTCCGGCCTGCGTTTCTGCTGGCCGGAGGGCCTCTGCTGATCACCGCAGACGGATCAGGGGATCAGTCGCGGTAGTAGGGCTGGACCTCCGCCTTGCTGGCGCCGATCCTCACGTTCCGGTAGTCGGCCCGGAACGTCGCGCCCGGCTGGTAGTCCTTGTACATGCCGTACTTGATCCGGAACATGTCGTCGTAGGTACCGTTCTCGCACGCGGAGTTTGGGCCATAGCCGAAGTAGTCCTCCTGCTCGAGGATCTTCGTCTCGACGGTGGTCGCTCCCACTCTCCGGTGCCAGACCTCGATGAGCCCCTTGGCGCCGCCGGCGCTGTAGGGCTTCACGTGGTACTTGATGACGAAGGAGTGCCACTCGTTGGTGCCGACGCTCTTCGTCACCATCGCCGGGTTGTAGTCCACGCCCGGCTCGTCGCCCCGGCGCGTGAACTGGAGGTTGTGCCCGTTGCCGGCGCCGGACTGGATACGGATGCCGCCGATCGGGTTCGCGGCGCACTGCCAGAGCTGCATCACGTACGCCCCGCTGCCGGTCACGCTGTCGACGCCTGCGGGGATGCGGATGTCGAACCCGACCCACACGTTGGTGTCGAACGGAAGGGTTCGCCCCGGCGTCGCCAGCTCCGTGCGGTCCCGGAGCCTGTCGCCGTTGGCGTCCACCCAGGTGTTCGCCTCGGGGTCGTCCAGGATGGCGCCCGGGTACCTGTATTCGTGCTGCGTCCGGAACGTCAGCGCCGGTGCGTCCGAGGTCCCGGTGATGGTGGGTACCTGGCCTGCTCCCTGACACCTGCCCTCGTAGGTGCGCCCGTTCTCCACGAGGTTGCCGCCGTCACCGATCGTCGGACCGCACAGGGTGGGGTTCTGGATCGTCCAGGGCCTACCCACGATGCCCATCGCGTAGCTGGGGACCTCTTCTACCGCTTCTACCGCACTGTCTGCCGCGCTGGCGGGCTGCGTGGTCGCCACCGCGGCGACTCCCAGCGTGGCGGTCAGGGTTGCCGCCATGGCGAGAGCCGTCATTCTTCGAGCAAGCCGACTCGGGGTCGAGATCTGCATCTATGTCATCCCTTGCTTGGAGGGAAGTGCTCCGTGCGACTGAACGTAACGGTGTGAGAGCCCGTACTCAATGAAAGATGCAGGGGTCTTGGCAGCGCTGGCACGGCGCCGGCTCGGCGCTCGCCCTGGCGGCGGTCCACGCCGTCACGCAGCCGGGACTCAGAGCCGGATGCGGGCAAAGCAAAAGGCCCTCCCGCTCAGCGTTTCCGCTGGCCGGAGGGCCTTTCCGCACGGTGGGCGATACTGGGATCGAACCAGTTCCAGTACCGGCTCTCACCTGCAACGACGTGGGTCTCTGAGCCGAGCGTGGGACCCCAGAGGGACTTGGCCCTAGCAGGACGGCGGGCCGCGCAGACAGTGCTGTCACAGGCCGGGAACGACGACGCGGGTGCGACGACGCCCGCTCCTCACTCTACGTCTCCGAGCTCCGGTCCGCGACACTCCGATGTGCGCGAACCTGTAGCGCCGAACGTGACGCTCCAAGCCCAACACATGTGGCACGGTTAGTGAACTCCTCGGGTCGACCCGCGTGCGCACTCCTGAATTGCAGCGCCGAGACTCATGTGCGTTGGGGTACCACATTGAAGGCTACAGTGAACTTTTCGTGAAGCGCGCCAAGGGCACGCCTTCCCTCCCTTGTCAGCCGGGCGTTCTTCCGGAGAAGCGCATAGGCGACCTCGACCTTGCTCGGGATTAAAACCCTGCTCTTCTTGGCCCAGTCGTTCAAAGCCTTGCCGACAGGCACACCGGGTGGGATATCGGACATTCTGAACTGCTTGGTCTGTCCCATCGTGTGGAGGAACTCGTTTACAACGGCGAGATAGTCACTGCGGTTGATAAGGTCCTCGACTGCGTGAGCGTTCGGGAGAGCAAAGATACGAGCGCCGTCGACACCGACTTTCTTGAGGGCAAGTTTGTGGTCCTCGCCACCCTTGTCGCCATCCGTCAGGTAGACGACCCTGGCCGCGACCTCCTCGACACGGATTCCTGAGCCGTGGGCATTGGCGAGCCCCGGCGCGACCTGGTAATCGAGATCGTTTAGCCGCGTTGCCTGTCGAATGAGGCTAGGCAGGAGCACCATGTCAGACGCGCCTTCAGCAAGGACTGCGTTGCGGCACATAGAGAACGCTGCTGCCCCAGCACCCATCGCAAACAACAGCGGCGAGAACCCCGGCCCCTCCCCTTCCCAGAAGTTGTTCTTGAGAATGCTAGCGTCCGCGTACTGCGGATCACGTGCAACAACTCGGATACCAGTGCCGAGGTCACCAGGCAAACAGCCTGGCGAGTGTGTGGTATAGAAGATCTGGGCGGCGTTGACGCTCTTGAGGAGGACTCCGACGAGGTCTGCCTGGGCATCGTAGTGGAGATGAGTCTCGGCTTCGTCGATAAGCAGGACCGGCGGCACCGCGTACCCACCGGATTCGAGAAATGCTACGAGGGCGACGAAAGTCTTGAGTCCGTCGCTGCGCTCGCTGATGTTGGTGACATCGCCGTCGCCGTGAAGCTCCTTGAGCAAGACTTCGAGACGCTTCCCGTTCACGTTGAACCGTACAGTGACCTTGCTCTGATTCCAAGCTTTGTCGAAAATGACCCTCAAGCGATCATTGGCCCGTTCCAGCGCGGTCTCGCGTTTCGTGGAGTCGCCCACCTCGATGTGTGCCCACATGGCTTCAGCGTTCAGCCCCGCAAGCATCAGAAGCCTCTGAACGGCCGGAGGGATATCGCGCTCCCCTGGCTGGAGGGTGTAGGACGTTTCAAGAGTACGGTCCGCGTCCTTGAAAAGCACGAAGGCGGGCACCCTGTCTTCGATCGCTTTCCAGACTGATTCAATCGGGTGGTCGGCAGAGACCAGGCTGTGAACCTCGTTAAGGAAGCCGGCGAGTTTCGCGTCGCGAGGCCGTTTCCGGCCGTCTGGAATATCGTCTAGCCACTTGGACAGTGCCGCAAGATCCTCCATCCAGTCATCCGACCACTCCGCGTCCGGCTCCGTTAGGGCTTCGATCACTACAGCAGCCCAGTCGTTGGGATCACGCTCATCTTGGTCAGCGGCGGCAGCGAACTGCGGCGCAAGTGTGACGATGGCCCTCGCAAGGCGCTCGGACGCCGCAACAAACGGCTTTGCCTGGCGCTGCGGCCGTGGCTCGAGCTCTCGGACCCGGCTGCCATCTCGCATCCGGTAGAGCACCAGCGATGTCGGCGGGTTGTCCAACGGGATGGACGAGAACGCCTTCTTGTCGTCGTCTTCCAACTGGAAAAACACCTTCACGACATCCGTGCCAGAACGTGGTGCTCGACTACGATTGTAGTCTACCGAGGATAGTTCACCGCCTTCAGTGAACCATTCGAGTGCGCTAAGCAGCGAGGTCTTGCCCGCCTCGTTGAACCCGACGAAGGCCGTGATCGGGCCATCGATATTGGTCGCGGTCTCGGCGAGACGGCGGTAACCATTGAAGGCAATCCTGCTTACCCACATCGTCTCTCTCCTGTCGGTCGTCGGGACTATCATCCCGATGGGGTCGTCCTCTTGATGCATGAGGTCGCGGAGTTCGGGATTCGGCAGCGTAGACCGCTTGGGGGTCGGGATGTGGCGACTTGACAGTCGTGTTGCGGCTGCGGCGAGGGTGAACTGAGCGGCAAAGTTTGATTCGTGAGCGATCAGGTCGATGAGCCAAGACGATCTGGTGGCGGCAGTAGGCACGCACGATCCAGGTGGTTATTGCGATCAAAACTGCTCAACACCTCCGATAGTCAACCCGGGCCGCCAGCAGGAAATCCGCTCTGCGCTGCGGCATCCATGAGCGGTAGCGAGGCTGCGTCCCCAAGCTTCGCGCGCACCGCCTCCAGGAGCCTGCGCACCGCGTGCGGGATGAGCCATCCGGTCGGTGATGAGTTGCGGATTCGGTCGGCGAGGTGGTTGACGAGGTCCGGTCCGTGTGATTCGAGGGCACCGACTGGAAAATCCGGGGGCCGGTACTGATCACCTAGCCCGATCCTGTGGCTTCCCAGGAGGCTGATCGCGTCTGGGATGTGGCCGGCCAGGTACGGCACGGCATCGGCCCATCGTGCAAGCTCCTCCTTCCTGGCCGTCCGAGGTATGCCCGCGAGCCGTGCAGCCAGATGGTCCCGTAGCCACAACTCCCAGACTTGTGCGCCGTCCACTCCATCGGCATGGAGAAGCCGAACGACAGTGGCAGCAAACTCTGGTGCATAGGCGCCGTCCGCTGCAAGCACTGATCGATCGAGTAGTTCTTGTCGGTCGCTCTTGCTGATCCCAGCGAACGTCAGGATCCACGCAACAAGGCCGAAGAACTGATCCTTGTGCCCTCGGTTCTCGAACGCATCGAGGCGGTCCCATTCAGCGACAACGCTGTCCAAGAAGCCCACCTTCAGCATCCGATCGTTGCACCGTGGATTATACAGGTACGCGCCCCAAGCCTGTGCTGCTGTTGCCTCCTCCTGGAACAGCGGAAGGACGTTCGCTTCTGTAAATGCTGCGTCGGCAACGAACAGGAAGTAAACCTCGCCTGCCAGTGCTGGACGTGTGGCGTCGAGCGTGGGTTCCGGGCCGCTGAGCAGTTCGAGAAGCGCGCCCCGCTCAGAATCATTGAGTCCTGTCCAGCCGTCCCGATCGCGCCGCCATCGACGATCAATCTCCGTGAGCCAGTAGGAAGTCAACTCGCCCGGCCAGGAGTTTAGAGCCAAGAAGGTTGGGTCGGACTCACCACGGTGGGCGAACGCGCTGTGGTGCGCCAACCAAAGGTCTCGGGCGACGTCGCGCATGGCCGCGATGGTTGGCGACTCTGCGCCCTCAACCTGTTTGCGTATCTGGGCGAGCAAGAATCTGCTTATCGGCCGCGCCGACTCAGCTTCGCTCGTTCGAGCCCTAATCAGCGCAATGACCGCTTCTGCCGTGACTCCGAGATCCGCAACCTCCCATCCACCGATGATCGCGTGCCGCAGGTCGTTGGCCTTCGTTCCGAGTTTGTCTTGTTGTCCGATCCGCCTCCACAGCCGAGCTCCGGCATCAGGGCGGATCTCTGCCGCTCGCCGAACGACCGACAAGGCGTCGTCCCAGCTTGGTTTGCCAAAGTTGCGTTCGGAGTAGTCATGACTGAGGAGCTCATCCATTGCCTCACCCGGGTCAGTGTCAATTAGCTGGACCAACTCTTCGGGTTCAATGGTGAGCGTTCCGCCCCAGACGCCACTCGACACCCACATGTCCATATCAGGGTGCTCGCGGGGCGCGAAGGCCGGATTATTCGCCTGGGCTTCTTGGAGGGCTGTACCGACTTCGCTCCAGTCTGGCGCGGATCGGCTCATCCAAACGAGCAGGTTGTAGGTGGAGTACGAGGCGTGCTTATCCCGATCGGGTGTGCCGTCTGGGAAGTCCGGTCCTGCCAAAGCTGCGGTAAGGAGTGCCTCGCGACTAACCGGGCTTGCCTCCGGAACGACCGTCGCCAGTACTCGGTACGCCTCGTGTTTGACGGTGGCCTCGTACAGCAGGTCGCGGTCGAGGATCCATCGAAGTTTGTCGTCAGCGCTACGTGCTGGCTCTAGATCGATGAGGTGCAAGGCAAGGCGACGGAAGATCGCATGATCGAGGGCCCACCACCGTTCCGGAAGGTCCGGCCTATTTGGCAGTGATCTCTGTCCGTACTCGCGAAGAGCGTCGATCAACGCGTCGACGGGGTTACGGAGGTCGTCCTGGGGATGTGGCTCGATTGCCGAGCGACCGAAGTCAAAGCCATCGAAGAAATCGTCGCCGTGGTAGCCGACGAGGAGGCTGTAGGCGTTATTGAGAGAGTCTTCGAGAAGCAGCCCAATTGACAGATCACCGGGATCAGATGTATTGACTAGTTTCAGCGCATGTGCAGTCAGAGAGTCTGTATCGATCTGCCATTTCACTTCGGCATCCGGTGGTTTAGTACCGTCGTCCTCGCTAACCGCCCAGCGTCGCTTGAGTGCTAGAATAGGTTGCAGAGCAGCGTGTATCACGGCAGGGTGTTCGGCGCTGTCTCCGGGCATATATGGAAGCAACATTTCCAAGTTGGCCGGCGCCGATCTTCCATACACCGACGTGGCGAGGAACGTCTTCCATCGTTGACCGGCTGCGGAGTCGGTCTTGCTGAGTTGCTCGGCAGCCCAGGTCGCCGATTGGAACAGCCCTTCACTGAACCGCTGTCCCAGCCTCTGCACCGTTTGCAGCGCCGCGCCGTGAAGGGCGGGGTTGGCCACGTAAGCCTTCCCGAACCAATTGCCGAGGACCCTCGCGGCGTCCGACTCGGCTTTTCCGGTGAAGAGCGCCTGGAACTCGGGCAGGCTTTCAGCCCACTGGAGCCATTCCGGTCCGTTGGCGAGATCCGTGAAATCGCGAGCCCCATCGACCGTTTGCACCCTGCTCGTGAGGTAGTCGCGGTCGACGGGGGTCAGCGACGGCCCGGCCGCAATGATCTCTTGCATCGATGCGCGATGTTCCAGTCGGCCCATGCGGGCGCGGGAATCCCAGGCTTGTAGAGCTAGTACGAGTGCACTGTGGTCGTTGTTTGGAGCCGGGTATCCGATCGGCCAGATTCCCAGAGGTCCCCATTTCTGCTGGTTGTCGGGTTGGTGCGTCAACACATACCGGCGTGTATTTGACGGCAGCCCGAGGGACAAGTACCGCATGATTGGATCATCGTGGCTGTAGCCGACAAAGAGCACTGTGAAGGAGTCAAACATCTTCTGTAGGAACCGAGTCGCCCACGCGTCAGTGAGGTACGCGCGCCCAAAGTCGCGGTCGATGAGTACGAGTTCCTGCGGTGGTCGAAGGATTGATCCGTGCAGGTGAACGATCCCGTTGAACGTGTCGCCAAGGGGAAGTGCTGGGCCGACCCACTTGTCATCGATCCGGACCGACTCCGCGATGGCCGCCGAGGTGAGGTGGTCGTCGAAGTTTGTCGTTACGACTCGGACAGGGCCGATAGCAGAGGCGAGTCGGATAATTGCGGAATGGGTCGCGTTGTATGTCGAGCCCTCCCGAGCGATGAGCCTACTCGCGTGCACGTGCGTCTCAAAAGACGCAGGCATTGAACCAAGGAACGCATCGATCGCTTGCTTCTCGTCGAATTCCACTCGCGCGGCGTCGGCCAGTTGACGAGCGAGTGACCCAAACAGTGGCAGGCTAGACGGCGGATCTACCGAGGCACCAGCTCCGACGAAGAAGACCAGGCGATGCTCGACGTGCGCATCGAGAATCTCTGCGGGTAGGTCAACGTCACCGGTGATCCACATGGTCGGACTCCATCATGCTCATCGACTCACAATAGGGTCCAAAGCATCTCCTCGTGAGGTGATTGGGCTGGTTCGTCCACAGTTCACCCTCGCCTCGCGAGACTGCTCAGCAGATCGCAGTACGTCAGATGGGTGGCGCTTGTTGCTACCACCCATACAGCGGGTACCACGCTCAGACGCCGGATCTTCGGTCGCTGCGTACCCTGGCTTGATCGTCCCCCGTACGGGAAGCGCCGGGCGCTTCGGCTACCTACCCCGACCGCATGTGGTCCCTGAGCCGAGCGTGGGACCCAGTGGGACCAGGGTCTTAGCAGGACGGCGGGCTGTGCAGAAGGCGCTGCCACAGGCCGGGGACAGCATCGCCGGTGCAAAGGCGTCCGGAAGTCACCTTCCATCTCGGGGCTCAGCTCCACGACACTGCTATCCACGGGGTGCGGTGAGTTCTTCCCCGATGACGAAGGACTCACTGTCTCGGGCTCCGAAGTCCGACCATCGGATCGGGATCTGCTGGGGGCTGAGGCTGTCGTCCGGTCCAACGGCATGCGCCGCGACATCCTTCCGGTATCGCAAGAACGATTCCACTTCCCGCCGAACAGAGTTCGCAGGGATGCCGCGCGCACGCAGGGGACGCTTGTCTTCGCGTTGGTGATCGATCTGCCATGCCCGGATCACAGACTGGCTCTTCGGGACGTTCTCGGCCACGACGATCAGTGTCCGGCCGTGGATGCTGCCGATGTCGATGAAGCCGCGCTTAAGCCAGTACGACTCGATCGTACTGCCATCGTAGTAAAGGGGGATGTACGTGATCTGGTAGCCATCATCGAGGATGTGAACTACCCCGGTGAGCACCCAGACTTCGTGCCGAGAAATTCCCCGCACTCGTTCTCTCTGCTCAAGGGCGCTGAAGAGTGCTTCGCGTAGGTAGTCGGATCGCTTAGGGGTCAGCTCGGACTCTGTCATCGGTTCTCCATGGTGTGTGATCCCGTGCGCCGAGCACCATGTGGCGTGCGACAGTTCCGATGCCCGACCCTTGGTACGAAATCATCCTCGTTACTGAACGCCGATGGCTTCACCGCACGTGATGGACAGTTGCCGACCCTTCGGCCAAGGTGCAGCGATGCGTATCAACCGCCGTCCGGCCCGAGCCCGAGTTCGATCCGCGCCGCGTCGGAGGGCTTCGCCCGAAACTGGTCGAGTGGGACGTGCGCGTTCGACGGCGACAGGGAGTACGGCTCATGCCGAGCTCTGGACGAGCCTCTGGTGGGTCGAGGTACTGCTCCCGGTGCTCCTGGCGCTCGGGCTCCCCATCATCGTGGGCGTCCTGCTCCAGAACCCCGCGACCGATTGGTCGCTATGGGATGCGGTCCGAGATGGATTCGACAGATTCATGCCGATGGGGCCGGGCGGTCAGCTGGGCATGCTCCAGACCCTGGTGGGTATCGCGGTCGCTGCAACGTTCGCCTTGATGGACACCGTCCGCCGTGGGCAGACCGTCGCACGCCTTAACCGTGGTCGGGGCCGCCGCAACGATGCGTTGCTCGTGCGCGAACTGCGCTTGCTCGACCGCATCAACGGTATCGAGTGGCTGGCCTGCCACCTGTTCATCACCGCATGCATCCTCTTGACCGCATCATACTGGCGGTATGGCGGCGACGGCTGGGCCCTGAACGGGCTCACCTCGGCCAGCCTCGGGGCATGGATCTTCATCCAGATGCAGAAGGTCCGGTACTCGACCGCATTCGCTCATGATGTGCGTAAGGCAGACCGGACGCGGATCGAGCATGCTGTAGAACAGGCGGCGTACCCCCTGCCTCTCGACCGCCTGGCATCCGCCCGCTGGACTCTCCTGGCCACGCTCACGCTTGCCTCCGGCGCGTCCGTGATCGCTCTGCTACCTGTGGGGGTAGCCCAGGTCGTCGTCATGGGGCTGGTAGCGCTCATCTGGTTCGGCGCCGCTATTCAGAGTCGCGAGGCCGCAGTCGCCTACGTTTTCCAGCAGCGACTTTGGAGTTGGGTCGGCCATGGCGTTGCCTACACATTCTCGCTCCTGGCTCTACTCATCACAGGTCTTGCGAGCACCAGCCTCAGGATGAACGACGCGACTCCCTACCTGATCTACCTCGGCATCCACACAGCACTGTTCGCGCTACTCACTCTTGGGTTTGCCGGCCGCGGCCTGGTCAAGACCCTGCACGTCATGACGATGCTTGCCGCAGAGAAGCGTCTGGTGGCCTCCCGGCGTTCGCGAAAGCCCGTGGTGGTCTTGCTCGATTGAATTCTCGGTGTCGAACAGCGCCTAGCATTACGCAATCCAACCCGGCGCCCCTGCTACTACGGCCGCATCGGCCGGTAGGGCATCTTCCGCGGACGTCGAGGAGGCTCGACCAGGTCGTCACCGGGCCAAAACAGGCCGTCGAGTAAGAACTCGCGCACATGTGCTGTCAGTACGTTGAGTTCCCGTTCCCGGTCCGCGGGGCCGAGTGTCGCCGGTCCATTTCGCGAATAGACGTCGAGTTGGACACGTGGTCCGTTGGCGAGCAGCGCGCCTACTGGCTGCGGTAGGCCCAGGGGCATCGCATCGCATTCCCCGCTGTGGGAAAGCTTCACGACGGCTTCGACCACGGCTTCCCAATCAGCGACCTCGTACCAGAGTCGGCCGCCGTCTAGCTCGAACGTCAGAGTCGATAAAGGTACGAGACCGCCCTCAACGCGTCCGGGGAACTCGGTCAGGCACCGATACATCCTTCCGCCGTCGGGCTGCGGGACCGCCGGGTGTAAGAGTGTTCGAGCGTGGACGATGGTCGCGTTGATCGGGACTGGATGCGCGGCCGATTGGTACGGCTCGTGCAGTGCCAGTAGGTACACATCCTTGGCTGCCATGGATTCCTCGTCTCCCTCTAGTGCGGGATATCGCCCACCTGTCAGGTGTTCGCTCCGCGCCAGACTTTTCTACGCGAACACCTAGGTGAGCGCGCGCCGGTTCACGACCTGCGAGTCGGCTTCAAACAGTCGGACCCGCACGCAGAACATCGTGGCGCCGATTCGCCCTACCAACTTGGCTTGACGTATCCCGGCGGAGGGAAGTGAACTGAGGTACGGCGGCTAGCGCCGACTGCGCTCGCCAGCAGTACCGCGGCATCTACCGTCGATGTCCACTTCGGGTCACGTAGATCTTCCGTCGCCAGCAGTGTCCTCAGGTGCGTCAGCACTTTGCGTATTGCGACAGGAGAAGACTCCACCCGCCTGACGCACTCATCGAGCCCGTGCTCGGTCGTCGTGACGGTCTCCACGACTTCAACAGCGATAGCCCCGGCGAACGCGGCTCGGCGTTCTTCGTATGCGGCGCGCCGACACCGCTGCGAGCACCACTGCGCGGGCCGTCCTGTGGTCCTTACCGGAATGGGGTCCCCGCATCGGGGGCACAAGCCACGGGTGCCTACGCGATGACCAGCGGAGCGGGGCTCGGTGGGCTTGCGAGACCTGTCGCCTTCCGGCTCACCGGGACTGCTATCGACGCTCATGTGCGCACCTCAAACCTTTCGTACGGACGAAACCGCTCACAGCTTGTGCAGTAGGTGTGTGGCCCTTACCGAAGCGGTCCGCGGGACCCGCTGTCCGTTCGCTCGACTGCCCTCGCCACGCAGCCGCACGCGCGTCGTCACACGTTCGCGCGTCGCTGCCATAGTCCGTCAGCCCTGTCCGTGCTGCCAGTCGCTCGATGACCGCAGCGCTGGGTCTCTCCGGTGCGTCAACCGCTCCGAAGGGGATGTAGGGAGGCCCCCATCGCCGGTACCGGGACGGGGGCCTCATTGCGCTGATGCTTGGCGGCCAAGGTGGGCTCTGTCGAGAGCAACTGCTGGGCCGATGGTGCTGGGTTCTCACCTGAACCTACGACGGCTTCTTGTTGCCGTGGAGTCGGTATCGGGTCCACTGGCACGCACCGCGCAGGGCTGCCTCACGGTGTGGGCTGGGGAACTCAATTGCCAGGCGACGCCATTGGCCGTAGGTGGTCGCGGCGAACGCCGTGAGGGCGTCTGGGGTGGCGCTGGGGTGCTTCATGCCCCAGGTGTCGGACACCAGGCTTTCGGCGTCGGCCGGTTCGTGCCTTTCGCCGATCAGTCGGGGAACGAGTAGCGCGGCGTCGACCCAAGGCGGGCCGATTCGGGACCATGCCCAGTCGATTAGGCGGACCTGGTCGCCGGTGACGAGCAGGTTGAGCTGGTGGATGTCGCCGTGGACCAGGGAATCCCCGAGCAGGCTGCTTGGTACCTCGGCGTCGGACTGGACCAGTAGATCGAGGTGCTGCTGCTCCCAGGCGTCGAGCTGGTCCGGGTGGTGCTCTGCGAGCCACTGCCACCCTGCCAGGCGTGCGTACCGCTTGCGCAGCGGTGCGACGCCAGCGGCAGGGCTCGGAGTGAGTTGCCGTGCGAGCTGGGAGAGGGCATAGACCACGGCCGGGAGGTCCGGTGAGCCGGGTGTGAGGTCGGCGTGCTCGCCGGGCACGGTCTCGTACCCGGCGAGCAGCCATCCCTCGGCACGCACGACCCACAACAGGCGAGGCGCCTCACGCACCGCGTCGCGCAGTCGGGCGTTGACCTGGATCTCGTGTTCGTGCACCGTCACCAGCCGGTCATAGTTAGGAACACCCTTGACGAACACCGACCCGTTTGCCGTGTGCAGGAACGCGGCGAAGGTCGAGTTACGCCCTGCCGATGGCGCCTCGGCACGGACCACGGTCCCGGTCTCGGCTTCGACGGCGCGGCGCAGTGTGCTGGGTAGGTCCTCCCATGAGCGGCGGTGCATCGTGCCTCCTCGTGGCTCCTGGTGGTTGGTCAGGGTGTGGTGGAGCTGGTGCAGCCCTGGTGGCACTGCGAGCAGGCGACCGAGTGCGCGGTGGGCCACAGGTCAGTGTCGACGTAGAACCCGGCCTCGGCGATCGCGTCCACCGTGTACTGGATCGCGTCGTGAGCGGAGTCGCCCCGGGTCGACGGGTCCTGAGGGTCGGTGGGCACGTGGTGCAGGAACCGTCCAGCAATCTGCTCGCAGAACGCGGTGTAGTCAACGGTGTGCAGGATGAACTCGTGCCACCCCGGGTCCACGATGTCGGACGGCGACAAGGGCCGGCCCTGGTGGGTGGCGGTGGTGCCCAGGAACGCCAGAGCCTGGTCCACGATCCGTGCCGCCATGCCCGGGTCGTGGTCGTGCTCCTCGGCGACTCGCCGGACGAGCCGGTGGAACAGCTCCGGCTCGACGAGCGACCGGCCCTCTCGCAGTTCTCGTGCGGTGGTGGTGGTCATGTTGGTTCCTCCTCGTGGTGCGGGGTGGTGCTGGACATGCCCGCCAGAAGCGGGCTTGCGGCTGGGCAGGGGTACAGGGGTCTGGGGCGCCACCCAGCCGCAAGATCAATCGGCGAGCCCTGTTACAGGCCGCTCAGGGGTAGCTCGAACCCAGCCGGGCCATCAGCGGTCACGCTGCGCCACCACGCTCGACGGCGGCCCTCCTCGCCACGCGGGAACGGCATCCCGGCGTCTAGGGCGGCGGTCTCGATGGCCCGCATCGTGACCCCGACTCCGGACGGGATCGGCGCATGCCGCACCCAGTGGCCGTCCTGGAGGGTCCAGGCCTCGCAGCGGGCCAGGTCGGGTCCGCTGCCATGCCACACCCGCAGCACCACCGGCCCCGGCGCGATGCGCTCAGCGGTAGCAATCTGGGCGGCCAGCCGCGACAGCGTGTGGTCCACGGCCGGGATCAGGGAAGCGAGCACGGGGAGCACCCCGGCCTGATCGATGCTGTCGGTGGTCTCTCCGGCTGCGCTGCGCACGATCGCGGGCGCCTGGCCCATCGCGACCGAGCGTGCGGCCCAGGCCAGCATGTCCAGATCGTTGACCCCGTCTCCGACCGCCACCGTCCGATCGGCGGGGATGCCCAGGTGGGCGCGGACGGTGTCGAGTGCGACGGCCTTGTTCACGCCCGCTGCAGTCACGTCGAGCCAATCCGGGCCCTGTGCAGCGACGGTAACCCCGCAAGCGCGTAGGGCGTCGGTGTACCGGCGGATACCGGGCGCGGTGAGCACGACCCGCGTCGCTGGTTCGGCCATCAGATCGGTCAGTAGGACGGTCTTCTGCTGCCCGTTCAGTTCGCCGGGCTCGAAGACGCCGCTGGTGCGCCACCCCCACCCGACCTCTTCGATCGCGATGTGCACGGCCGGGGCAAGGTCCAGGGCACGACGGATCACAGGTGCAGGATCGAAGGTGCGTGCCTCGACCACGTCATACCCGGAAGGCGCAGCCCGGTCGAGACGCACGGTCACGGCTCCGTTGGAGCACACCGCCCACCCGTGTGTCAGACCCAGCCGGGTGACGATCGGCAACAGCCCGGCCAGGGAACGGCCCGAAGCAGGCACGATCTCGTGCCCCGCTGCGCGGACCAGGTCCAGAGCCTCGACCGTGCCCGTAGTTATCCGCTGCTCGCCGTCCACCAAGGTTCCGTCGATGTCGAGAGCGACCAGGGCGCGAGTGCTGGTGGTTGTCGCCGTGCTCATCGGGCCACCGCCTGACGAAGCACCGAGCGCACCTGGACTTCTAGACCGTCGCGCTCTCCGGTCCACAGTGTGTTGCCGGGGACAAACATTCGATGGTCCAGTGGCAGGTCCAGCCCGAGCGAGCGTGCGATGGCTTCGCCCTCGGCGAGGTGGATGGGGTGCAGGCACATGCGGTTCCGGGTGATGGTCACGACCTCGATCCGGTGCGCGCCGACCTCGCTGACGGAGGCCCCGGCGTGCTCGATCGCGCGCAGCAGGCCGTCGTCGTTCTCGGTCAGTAGCGGTGTTGTTCGCATGGTCGGCCCCCTCCTGCGGGTTCCCCGTGAACTCGCAGGACGAGCCTCCGCCGGCACTGCGGCTCGCACCACGGCCGCTCGTGCAGGGTTGGGCCGATCGGGGCTGGTGAACCCTGCCTGGCAGGCATGGTTCTGGCACGGGCGCGCCGCTATGGTCGAACGGTGAAGCTGCTGCCTTTCGACGAGTACGTCGCCTCGCTCCCGCGCAAGCGCATGTCCGCGGGTGTCCTGCTGTATGACGACGCGGGCCGGGTCGTCCTCGTCGAGCCGTCGTACAAGCCGGAGTGGGATATCCCCGGCGGTGTCGTAGACGATGGTGAGGCGCCCTGGCATGCCGCTTCACGTGAGCTGACCGAAGAGCTCGGGCTCGTGCGCCAGCAGATGCGACCTCTGGTCATCGACCACGAGGCCCCTACGGACGACGGGATGCCGGACGGCATCGCCTGGGTCTTCGACGACGGCGCCATCAGCGAACACAAGTTGGCGGCGCTGTCACTTGATGACCCCGAGGTCGTCTCGGTGGGCCTGTACCGGCTGGACGAGGTCACCGGCAAGACGACCGGCCCGCTTGCCCGCAGGTTGTCGACCGCGCTCGCCGCTGTGAAGAGCAGTCTTGCCCCGGTCCTGTGCGACGACGGAGTGCCAATCTCGGGTACGCCATGACGGACCTCGCCGAGAACCTTGCACGACTACGCAAGGCCAAGGACCTGTCACAAGAAGCGCTCGCCGAGCGTGCCGGAGTGGGTGTCGACACGGTGGCGCGCATTGAACGCGGTACCCGTACCACCTGTCGCCCGGCCACGCTTCACCGCCTCGCGGCAGCGCTTTCCGTCCCTGCCCAGGCGCTTCTTACAGGAGACGACCACCGGCAGTCGGCTCTGGCGACCAATGCGGAGATGGTCAGGCTGCGGCAAGCCATCACCAGCGGCGGCCTGGTCCCGGGTCTGTCTGACTTCGCGGAGAACACCGAAACTGTGTCGTTGACCGGCGCGGAGCGTCAGACCACGGCGGTATGGCGGCTCTACGTGGACGGGCGCCACACCGAGCTGCTGGCGTTGCTCCCCGGTGTGCTCGCTGACGCCCGCCGGCTGGTCGAGACAAACCACGGCGATGAAGCCGCTGCCGGACGGCGCCTCCTGGCCACCACGTATCGCATCGCGGCGGGAATCGCCGGCCGCCTGGGCCAGGACGACCTGGCATGGACGGCGGCAGAACGAGCACTCGACGTCGCACGCAGTTCAGATGACCCCGAACTTCAAGAAGCCATCGCGCTGCGCTACCTCGCCTGGACCCTGGTCCGACAAGGCCGGGAGAACGAAGCCGAACAGGTCGCAACGAACGCCGCCGAGGCCATCCAGCCCACGATGCTCGATGCAGAACCGGTGCGTACCGCCGTGTTCGGAAACCTGCTGTTCAACGCGGCCACCGCTGCCGTCAAGGCTGGTGCTGTGCACCGGGCGGCCGATCTGCTGGCCGAGGCGCGGTCGGCCGCCGCTAGGACCATGACCAGCGTCGTGACCGAAGCGGCGATCTTCAGCCCGCGCGCGGTCGCGCTTCAAGAAGTCGACCACTGGTCACGGAGCAACGACCCTGAGACGGCGCTCCACCAGGCGGCCACCTTGCAGTCGGTGCCCGGCCAGCTCCCTGCATTCTGGGAGGCCGGTTCCGCCTTGCACATCGCGTCCGCCTCCCTCAAGACCAGGCGATACGACGAGGCGCTGCACCACCTCGACCAGGCCCATCGCCTCGCCCCAGACTGGGCCACCAGCCAACCCCTGGGCGTCATCACAATGCGCGCGCTGCTCGACCGCGCCACCAGACGACGCGGACCCCGATTCGCCGCACTCGCCGATGCCTTCGGCGCGTCCTGACCGAGTCTCCGTGTGTCCAGCAGGGTCGAAGTGGTGCGCGCACCTGACCTGCACAAACGTGTCTGCACACCTTGGTGTGCGCGCCTCTTGGTGTGCGCAGGGCGCGCGCACTGAAGCCATCCTCGACGCATGAACATGTACGTACACCCGGGCCGCCGGGTGCAGGCCAACAGGTGGAGCCCGCTGGACCGGTCGCTGTGCCGGGCCCGCGAGCGAGCACACAGCAGTTTCGATGTTTGCTCCGTAGGTCATGCCCACGAGTTGGGGGACATGCGTCCGCCCTGGTCGCCGCCATGTCCCCCACCTGAGACATGCCCCGAGATGCTCCATGGGGGACGTCGAGTGGTACATCGACGGGTACAGGCACCGTGCACAATCGCGAGCATGAGGCGCACAGGTGCAGATGCACACGGGCTAATTCGGACATCCGCGGTGGTGGCAAGTTGCCACCACCGCGTGACGAGCAGGTTCGCCCCGGCTCCGCCCAGCACCATCCAAGTCTGGCGCTCACCATCCCTTGGGCTAATTCGGACAGTTGCGGTGGTGCCAATTTGGCACCACCGCATGAACTGGCTTCCCGCCGTAACGGATGAGAGCCAGACCACCGGCCAGGACCCCGGGGACAAAAGGGAAAATAATGGTTCCGCCGATTTGGCAGGACCATATGACCTGCACAAACGCTCGGGCGCCGAGAAGGAGAGTCGAGATGGGTAGCGCACTTCCACACAGTCCGCATGCCGCCCGAGATTCGCGTGCCGGTAACCACCAGCTCGTGCCGCTGTCCGTGGCCGCTGAGGTCTTCTGCGTGTCAGTCAAGACGATCCGTCGTCGGATCGCTGACGGGACGGTCACAGGTTATCGAATCGGGCGGCTCATCCGAGTTGATCTGGATGAGTTGCGTGCAAGGCTGGCGGTACCAGTGGCAAGTGCTCATCGCCGCGACACCGAATGATTGTCTCCGGACACGGGTCCGGGCGACGGCCCGTTGTGGGACCGCCGCCCGGACTTCACAGGCGTCTGTGCAGGTCATGCATGGCTTTCGCGTGACACGCGTGGGAGCGCGTGCTTCTCGCGGTCAGATCAGGCGGTGGTGCCGGCTGACGCGGGAAGCACCACGAGTCCGTCCAGAGCCCCGGCGATCCGAGCATCTGCACCTTGCACTGCCGTCTGGTAGCGCATGGCTGCGTTCGGCGTCGTATGTCCAAGCCGAGCCATGAGTTCGGCGATGGTCGCCCCCGTGCCTGCGGCGAGCGTGGCGGCCGTGGTGCGCAGGTCGTGCAGCCGCAGATCCGGTCGGCCGATTGCTTTGCGCGCCTTGTCCCAGGCTTCCCAGAACGTCGACTGCGAGATTGGTGTCCCCACCGTCGACGGGAACACGAGCCCGTCTGGGCCGGGCTGTGCGGCGCTGCCAAGGTGTTCCTTGAGAACGGACGCCACAGCGGGCGGCAAGGCCACTACACGGCGCGCAGCGGCCGTCTTGACGTCTCGTACGACCTTGCCCTGCCCACGAAGGTTCTGGACCTGGCTGTGCACACTCACGGTCCCGCCTGCCACGCCTACGTCCCTCCGACGGAGGTTACGCAGTTCGCCCGACCGCAGGCCGCTCCAAGCCGCAAGGAGCACCATCACCCGATACCGCTCGGGAAGGTGCCCCAGCAGGGCAGCGACCTCCGCTGGCGTCGCGATGGCCTTGGCCGAGGCTCGCGGTGCGCCGGAGGCTCCGCGGACGGTGCACGGGCTCCGGTCCACCAACCCGTCACGGAGGGCAGCGTTGAAAATCGAGGAGAGGAACCCGTAGACGCGGGCAGCCATCGTCGGGCCCGTAGCGGCCCGTACGTCGGTCAGCCACGCCGTGACGTCCGTCGACGTCACCGACCGAAGCCCGGCACGCCCGATCGGCTTGTCCGTGATGAACCGCTCCCGGTAGCGGTCGTACTCCTCCCGGCTGCGCGGCGACAAGTGCCGCAGGACGAGGTTGCGTTCCGCGTACTGGTCCACCGTGATCGACACGGCAGCGGTTCGCCACCCCGGCGGCGTCCACTCCCCACGAGCGATCAAGCTTTCTTCCCGAGACAGCCATGCCTCGGCGTCGACCTTCGCGGTGAACGTCAGCGAGTGCTTTGCCGTGTCCGGTCCGACGTACCGGGCACGGAAGCCCGTCGTCCTGCCAGTCCGGGCGTTCTTGCGACGCTCGACCATCCCGAAACCACGCTTCTCTGTCATGGCACTACCTCCCACAGTCAGGTGTTCTGCGAACACCGGCCTGTGGGACCGCTGTGGGACCCCGGGAGTCCCGAAGGGGCTCCTGCTGTCCACACCAGTCCATCAGCACCATGCATGCAAAAGGCCCTCTGACCTGCGTTTCCGCTGGCCAGAGGGCCTTGCCTTGCTGGTGGGCGATACTGGGATCGAACCAGTGACCTCTTCGGTGTGAACGAAGCGCGCTACCCCTGCGCCAATCGCCCGTGCTGCCTGCCCGGTAGGGCGTGCGTGGACGATATTAGCCTGGTTCCAGCGCGGATGCGAAATCCGAATCGCCGGGCCGCGTCAGGGGTCGGTTCGCTCGCGCATGTTCCGCTCGAACAGGTCGCGCGCGGCGGCCGAGAGCTCGCCGATCCGCAGGTCGGCGCCGTCGAGCCACACCGTCGGCTGCACGTTGCGGACCGAGCCGGTCAGCAGCATCTGCGCCTCGCCGGCCGAGACCCGGTCGAGCACCGAGAACGGCAGCTCGCCGTCCTTGGCCTCGCGCACGGGCAGCCCCGCCTCGGCGCCCCACTCGAGCAGCAGCTCGCGCGTGATGCCGGCCAGGCAGCCGACGCTCAGCGGGGGAGTGACCAGCTCGCCGTCGAGCTCCAGGAACACGTTCGAGCCGGTGCCCTCGCACAGGTCGCCCGCGGTGTTCGCGAAGACGGACTCGTCGGCGCCCTTGCCGATCGCGTCGGCCAGCGCCACCACGTTCTCGGCGTACGACGTCGTCTTCAGGCCCGCGACGGCACTGTTCTCGTTGCGCGTCCACGGGGAGCGCGCGGCCCGTCCGGTGTGTACGACGACGGCCTCCGTCGCCGCCACCACGACCGTCTGCGGGGTGTCCGAGCGGCCCGAGCCCAGCGGCCCGATGCCGTCGGTCACCGTGATGCGCAGGCGGCCGGCGTCGGGCGACGCGGACAGGACGGCGTCCACGCCGTCGCGCACCTTGCGCAGGTCCAGCGGCGCCATGCCCATGCCGGACGCCGACCGCTCCAGGCGCGCCAGGTGCCGCGTCAGCGCGAACGCCTGCCCGTTCAGGACGGCGCAGGTCTCGAAGACGCCGTCGCCGACCGTGATGCCGTGGTCCACCGCGCTGAGCGCGGCCTCGCCGGGCGCGACCATGCGCCCCTCTGTCCAGATGACCGTCATGCAGCCCAGTCTGTCACCGGCGCAGCGTCACGTGGGTCACCTCCGGGGTGTGCCGCACGCTCGTGGACGAGAACTCGATGGGCGGCACGCCGTCGAACACGCGGGTGCCGGAGCCGAGCGTGAACGGGACCACGTGCAGGCGCAGCTCGTCGATGTGTCCGGCGGCGAGGTACTCGTTCACGGTGGTGGCCCCACCGGTGACGGAGATCTCCCTGTCCCCGGCCGCCTCCCGAGCCTGGGCGAGCGCGCTCTCGATGCCGTCGGTGACGAAGTGGAACGTGGTGCCGCCCTTCATCTCGACCGACTCGCGCGGGTGGTGCGTGAGCACGAAGACCGGCCCGTGGTACGGCGGGTCCTCGCCCCACCAGCCCGTCCAGTCGAGGTCCCACTCACCGCGGCCGGCCGTGAACATGTTGCGGCCCATGATGTACGCGCCCGCGCCGACGATGGCGTCCCTCTCGGCCTGGTGCGCGTCGCCGTGCTCGAACATCCAGGTGTGCAGCCGCTCGCCCGCGAGCGGCCCGAACGGGTGCTCCAGGCTCTGGTCGTGGCCGGCCGAGTAGCCGTCGAGCGAAACTGCCAGGTCTGCTTTGACGATTCCCATGCCCGTCCGACGACGGCGGCCGCCGGAACTCATCGGCGGCCCCTCCGGCAATGTGGGCTCGGCGTCAGGACGACGCCAGCGCGACCAGCCGCTCCGCCTTGAGCTCGGTCTCGTGCCACTCCGCCGTCGGGTCGGAGCCCCAGGTGATGCCGGCGCCCGTGCCGAACCGCAGCACGCCGTCGGCCCACCAGAAGGTCCGGATGCCGACGGCGAGCGACGCCCGGCCGCCGTCGACCCAGCCCACCGCGCCGCAGTAGGGGCCGCGCGGGGCGGTCTCCAGCTCGCGGATGATCCGCAGCGCGCTCGACTTCGGGGCGCCCGAGACCGAGCCGGGCGGGAAGGTGCCGGCCAGCAGCCTGCGCCACAGCTCGCCGGGGCGGACGACGTCGTCGGCCAGGGTGCCGCGCACCCGCGAGACCAGGTGGACCAGGCCGGGGTGCTGCTCGACCGCGAGGAGCGACGTGACCGCGACCGTGCCGGGGCGGCTGACGGTCTGCAGGTCGTTGCGCACCAGGTCCGTGATCATCACGTTCTCGGCGCGGTCCTTCTCCGTGAGGCCGTCGGGCGTGCGGGCGGTGCCCTTGATCGGGCCGGACTCCACGAACGTGCCGTCCGGCCCGTCCGACACGGCCAGGTACAGCTCCGGCGACGCGCTCACCACCCACACGGGGTCCAGCCCGGACGTGGCGGGCACGTGGACGGCCGCGGCGTGCGGTGCCGGGTTGCCGGCGGCCAGCCGCGCGGCGAGCGCCCGGGCGTCGGGCTCGGCGAGCCGGCCGGCCGCGTCGGCCCCGGCGGCAAGGGGAGCGGACAGCACCCGGCAGATGTTGGCCTGGTAGACCTCGCCGTCGCGCACGTACTCGCGGACGCGTTCGACGGCGGCCTCGTAGGCGGCCTGGTCCATCGAGGACGTCCACGTTTCGGACGGCGGTCCGTGCCACCTGGTGGATGCGCCCGCGGGCGCATCCACGGCGTCGTGCACCCGGGCGAAGCGCCATGCGCGCGCCCGTCCCTCGAAGTCGGCGACGACGAACCACGTGCCGGTCTCCAGGCGTTCCGGCTGTTCCAGCACGTCGACGCACTCGACGGCGTCGGTCGCGACGCGTCCGTCGAAGCTCGCCCAGCCGGTGGCGCCCGTCACGTCGGCCGGGGCCGGGGGAGCGCCTCGGCGGGACGGAACCGGTGGGATCGTGCGGTTTGCGGGCAGATGGGCCGGGCGGGGTGACACGGGACAACCGTACGGGCGGCGCGCGCGATTGGACGGTTCGCCCTCCGTTCGATTAATGTTCAGAACGCCGGAACACCGGGGGAAACCCCAGGATGCCCGGCTTCGCGGATGTAGCTCAGTGGTAGAGCATCACCTTGCCAAGGTGAGGGTCGCGGGTTCAAGTCCCGTCATCCGCTCGGAAAGTCGCTCTCGTGATTCTTCGGCTGAAGAGAGCAGCCGTCGGCTGTGGTCTGGCCGAGCGGTGGGTTGGCCGAGAGGCGAGGCAGCGGCCTGCAAAGCCGTACACACGGGTTCGAATCCCGTACCCACCTCGCAGCACGACGGGCGATTGGCGCAGCGGTAGCGCGCTTCCCTGACACGGAAGAGGTCACTGGTTCGATCCCAGTATCGCCCACGCGTAGAACAGGCCCCCGGCCGGCAGAGATGCCGCCCGGGGGCCTTTCGCATGTCCGGTCCCGTCATGCGTCCTCGCGCGGAGCGGGTTAAGTTCGGCAAGGAAGGCAAAGTTTCACCCTCTCGTGGTGTTGCTTGCCGTCACGAGGACGACGCGGTCGGCGCAGTCCGCCGGTACCCCCAGGTCCCGGCCGCCGTATCGCACGCGCTGCAGGTTGCGCCCACCACGCGCGGAGCGGGTGACTCAGAGCTTCGCCGCCGAAGTCGAACCACATCGGGTTGACCAGGACCGTGCCGCCCGGACGGAAGACCGCCGAGGACGCGTGGTCGCGTGCCTCGCGGAACGAGCGGGCGGCTGGCCTCGACCCTGAGAGGTCACCATGAAGACACGCCCCACTGCATCCCGCCCCACTGCATCCCGCCCCACCACGATGCGGCTACGTCTGGCCGTTCTCGCCGTCGTCGCCGTGCTCGTCGCACCGGCCACGGCCGGCCCCGCGCAGGCCAAGGGCTCCGACGAGCCGACCGACGCGGAGCTCGCCGAGCTGCACGAGGCCATCGGGGAGTCCGAGGTCGAGGGTGTCGCCTGGTACACCGACGAGGCCGCCGGCGAGGTGGTGGTGATCGCCGACTCCACGGTCGACGGTGGCGACCGCAACGACGTGCGCCGGGCGGCCGGCGACAAGATCGGCGCGCTGGAGCTCCAGCGGACGGAGGGTGAGTTCAGGACGTTGCAGCGGTCGGCGCCTCCGGGGACAACCATCCTCGGCTCGGGCGTGCGCTGCACCCTCGGCTTCAACGTCCGCAAGGGCAACATGAAGTACCTCATCACCGCCGGACACTGCGCCAACAAGGTGCCCTCCTGGAAGGTCGGGATCAAAAACGCCCAGAAGATCGGCCCCACCGTCCAGTCTCGGTTCCCGGGCGGCGACTACGCGCTGGTTCGGTACGACAACCGGTCGGTCAAGCGGCCCGGCGGCTACACGCCCGGGAACGCCTTCGTGGGCCAGGCCGCGACCCGTGTCGGCTCCACGACCGGACAGCACTCGGGGTTCGTGACCGCTACCGGCGTGACCGTCAGGTTCTCCGGCGGTGACATGGTGCCGAACCTGATCCAGGCCGACATCTGCGCCGAGCCCGGCGACTCCGGGGGGCCGTTGTTCAGCGGCAAGCGCGCCCTGGGCATCCTGTCCGGCGGCACCGGTGACTGCCCCTCCGGCGGGATCTCGTTCTACCAGCCCATCAAGCCGGTGCTCGCGGCGTACGGGGTGCAGCTCTACTACAAGTGACCCTCGTTCCACCGGGCCAGGCCCGCGGCCTGGCCCTCGTGGATGCCGCTCACCCACTCCCAGCCGGGTTCGGGCGCGTCGATGCGCGGGTCGTCGGGCCTGCGCCCGTCCCGCAGGGCGCGCAAATACGCGCGGTCCCGCCCGATCCGGTCACGGACGTTCTCGGTTCCGGCGACGGCGGTGCCGTGCCCCGGCACGAGCACGGCGACGTCGTCCGCGACGTCCTCCAGCACCCGCAGCCCGGCGAGGTATTCCTCGACGGGGTCGCTGGTGTCCGTGAAGTCGTCGAGCATCGGCACGAAGACGTCGGACAGCATGTCGCCGGCGACCAGCACGCCGGAGTCCTCGACCAGCAGCGCCGCGTGGCCGGGGGAGTGGGCCGGGTGCTCGATGACCCAGACGTCGGGGCCGTCCCACGGAATCCGGACGGTCCCGGCGGGCAGGCCCGTGACGAGCCCGAAGAGGTCCAGCGGCACCTCGTCGGCGATCTCGGGCGGCAGCCCCTCGGTCACGCGGGCCCGCCATCCGTCGTCCGACCGCAGGTCCCGCAGGGCGGCCGCGCAGCGGGCCGTGCCGTAGCGGGGCGCGTCGCCGAGCCCGGGGTGCCACAGGACGTGGTCCCAGTCGGGGTGCGTCGAGAAACCCGCCACGACGGGCAGGTCCAGCTCGTCCAGGTCGTTCGCGAGACAGGACATCTCGGCGCCCGTGATCCCGGCGTCGACGAGCAGCACGCCGGTGCGGCCCCGCACGACGACGGTGTTGTTGCGGAGCAGCTCGCTCCGGTGGACCAGAACGCCCTGTGCGACCTGCGTCAGCATGGCTTGTCCCTCCAGTCGTGGTGCGCGGTCCGCTGGGGTGGGCCGGCGCTCAGCTGCCGTCCCCGGGCGGCGCGTCGAGCAGGGTGGGCGTGTACTCCAGGAGCTGGAGTCGGCCGTCGAACATGCGGTGGTCCGTCAGCTCCAGGGCGACGTCGGGGTAGGCGTCGAAGATGCGCTCGCTGCCGGTCGCGCCCGTGATGACCGGGAACAGGACCACCCGGAAGCTGTCCACCAGCCCGGCCGTCAGCAGCGACCGGCTCAGGCTGAGGCTGCCGAGGGTACGCAGCGGGCGTGACGAGGTCTCCTTGAGCGCCCGCACGGCCTCGACGGCGTCTCCGGTGACCAGGTCGCTGTTGGCCCAGGCCAGCGGCGCCTCCAGGCTGGAGGAGAACACGACCTTGGGCATGTCGGCCATCGGGTCCTCGGGGGCGTCGGCCAGCATCCCGTGCATCAGCCGGTACGTCGTCGCGCCCATCAGGGTGGTGTGCTGGTTCTCGCCGTCCTCCCCGAGAAAGGCGAGGTATTCCGGTCCCTCCAGGCCCCAGAAACCGGGCCAGCCCTCCGCGGACGCGTAGCCGTCCAGCGAGATGATGAAGTCCACCATGAGCTTCTGCATTCGTTCCTCCTCGGTGTGGCGTGTGCCCGTGGTGACCGCCCGAGCGGGGAAAACTCATCGGTGGACGGCGGGCCCCCTCGCCCCTGCGCAAGAGAGGCCCGCCGTCCGGCGGCCGACTACTGCGTCGTGTAGTGCTCGATGCTCATCACCAGGATGACGCGGTCGGCGCTGTCCGCGGGCGGCTGCTGCTCGGCGTTGCCGTACCGCTTGCCCAGGTGCACGTAGAAGTCGCCGGTCGGGTCCGGGACCACCTCGACCAGCTTTCCGCGCACCTCGATGTAGTTGAAGGCGTTCTCGTCGTTGAGGATCGCGAGGCTCATCGACGGGTTGTGCTGCAGGTTGCGGTACTTGGCGCGGTACGTGGTGTGCGTGAAGCGGAGGTTCTCGCCGTCGAAGTCGAACCACATCGGGTTGACCTGGACGGTGTCGTCCGGGCGGATCGTGCCGAGGAACGCGTAGTTCGGTGCCTCGAGCAGGTGCATCAGGTGGGCGGGGACGATGTCGGTTGCACTCATGCCGCCGAACATAACCCCTCCGGGCAGTGGTCGGAGTTATGGGATGAAAAGACATCACGGAGCGAGGTTTCACCCGGGAGGTAGATGTATACGCAGGGTGAAATGCCTTCAGATGCGCTGATTTCATTTCCGGGCGGTTACATCTGGTTCGGGGCCTTGTGGGGTGAATTATTCCGGGGCAATACTTCCGGCCAGCGAGACGGCGGGCGACGACGATCCGTCCCTGCCGAGCAGGGCACGCCACCAGCGTGCCCCACACCCAGGAGGTAGCCATGAGGCTCACTCGCACCACGCACCGCCCCGGTTCGGCCAGGAAGTCCCGTCTGATCGCGCTCGCCGCGGGGCTCGGGCTCGCGGCGTCCACGCTCGCCGGACCGGCGGCCGCCGCCGCGCCCGACGACCGGCCGACGAGGGCCGAGCTCGCCACCGCGCACGCCGCCGTCGGACAGGCGGACGTCGTCGGCGTCGCCTGGTACACGGACACGGCCACCGGCAAGGTCGTCGTGACGGCGGACTCGACCGTCTCCGCGGCCGAGCTGGGCACGATCCGCAAGGCGGCCGGCGCCGAGGCCGACGCCCTGACGATCAAGCGGACGTCCGGCACCTTCAAGCCGCTGCTGGGCTCCGGCGACGCGATCTACGGCTCCGGCTACCGCTGCTCCGTGGGCTTCAACGTCCGCAGCGGCAGCACGTACTACCTGATCACCGCGGGCCACTGCGGCAACGGCGTCCCGACCTGGTACACCAACTCGGCGCAGACCACCCTGGTGGGCGCCACCGTGGGCTCCAGCTTCCCCGGCAACGACTACGCGATCGTCCGGTACGACAACACGTCGCTGAGCCACCCGGGCGGCTACACCGCCGGCAACGCCTCCGTGGGCCAGCGCGTCACGCGCGACGGCTCCACGACCGGGGTGCACTCCGGCACCGTCACCGCGCTGAACGTGTCCGTCCGGTACGCGGAGGGCGTGGTGTCGGGCATGATCCAGACCAACGTCTGCGCCGAGCCCGGCGACTCCGGCGGCGCGCTCTACAGCGGGTCGACGGCGCTGGGCATCACGTCCGGCGGCAGTGGTAACTGCTCCTCGGGCGGCACCACGTTCTTCCAGCCGGTCACCGAGGCGCTCAGCGCGTACGGCGTCTCGATCTACTGACGCGCACCCGTTCCTGACCTGCGCGGGCGGCGTCGCCGGACGATTCCGGCGGCGCCGCCCGCGTGCTGTTCGGCGTCGTGGGGCGCGGCGCAGGTGGCGCGGGCTTTTCGATTGGACCGGCACGCCGTTTGTGAACTACTCTTCCGGAGCGTCACCACGCCAGGACCGAAGGGTCCAGGATGGTCATAGCGCGGATGTAGCTCAGTGGTAGAGCATCACCTTGCCAAGGTGAGGGTCGCGGGTTCAAGTCCCGTCATCCGCTCGATACCCGCTTTTGTGGGGAGCACGGTGGGTTGGCCGAGAGGCGAGGCAGCGGCCTGCAAAGCCGTACACACGGGTTCGAATCCCGTACCCACCTCGGGCGATTGGCGCAGCGGTAGCGCGCTTCCCTGACACGGAAGAGGTCACTGGTTCGATCCCAGTATCGCCCACCAGCAAGGCCCCGGACCACGGTCCGGGGCCTTCGTCGTTCCCGACGGCGGCCGACGTCGTCCTACCCGGTCAGCCCTGCCCGACGAGCCGGGCCCGCAGCGCCCGCACGTGCCCCGGCGTGAGCCCGCCCCCGGTCAGGTACGCCTCGACGCCGCCGTGCCGCGCCGACAGGTGCTCCAGCGCGCCGAGGATGACGTGCCGGGTGGGCGGGACCTTGCGTTCGGCGGGCCGGTCGTCGCCCGCCCCGGCCGCCCGCAGCTCGTACCGGGGCGCGAGCCGCGCGTTGGTGACCTCGTAGTCGTCGGCGAGGGCGTCGACGTCGGCTCCGGCCAGGGTGAGCGCGAGCGCCACCACCAGGCCCGTGCGGTCCTTCCCGGCGGCGCAGTGCACCAGCACGGGACCCTCGGGGGCGTCAGCGACGGCGCCGACGGCGCGCGCGAACAGCTCCGGGTGCCGGTCCAGCATGCCCTGGTAGAGGTGCACCCAGGGCCCCTCCTCGGGGTCACCGGGGGCCTGCACCGGCAGGTGCAGGTAGGCGGGCCTGTCCGCGAGCCGGCTCGGCCACTCGGCGAGCTCCTCCGGCCGGCGCAGGTCGATGATCCGCGAGAGGCCGTAGGCGCCGGCGGCGGCGACGCCGTCGTCGGTCAGGTAGCTGGGGGACTCGGAGCGCACCAGGACGCGCTCGCGGACGGTGCCCCCGCCCGTGAGCGGGAGCCCGCCGAGGTCACGGGCGTTGAGGCAGCCCGCCCAGTCCAGGTGGAGCGGCGTGTAAGGCGTCACGCCGCGAACCTAGCGCTCCGGGTCTTCCTCGTGCATCGAAAACTTGCCCTTGCGCATCTCGACGGCGATCTGCTCGGCGTCCAGCAGGTCGAGGGCGTTGCCGAGCTGGGCCGAGTCGAAGGTGCCGTGGGAGCGTGCGGCGAGCAGCTCCTCGCGCTGGGCGGCGATGGTCGCGAGCCGCAGCTCCCGGTACTGGATGAAGCGGTCCTTGGTCAGCACCGCGTCCTCGTCCTGCGACTCGTGCTCGCGGAAGGTGTCCTTGCGCACCCGGGCGACGACCCCGGCGTCGTACGGCGTGCCGTCCGGGCGCTGCGGCTCGGCGAGGAACTGGCGGGCCGCCTGCTCGGTCTCGCGGCGCAGGGCGGGCAGGTCGCCGGTCGTGTCCTGCCCGATCAGCCCGAGGCGCCGGGTCACCCAGGGCAGGGTGCTGCCCTGGAGCAGGAGCGTGCCGAACGCGACGCCGAAGGCGACCAGGATCAGGAAGGACCGGTTCGGCGTGTCGGCCGGCAGCGTCTGCGCCGCCGCCAGCGTCACCACGCCACGCATGCCCGCCCACACCAGGAGCGTGCCCTCGCGCCAGCCGAGGGGCCGGGCCAGGTCGTAGTCGATGTCGGCGGTGCGGCGCCGCAGGGTGCCCTGGATGCGTTCCAGGCGCTGGGCGGTCGAGCGGCGGCCCTTGCGCCGTCCCGTGCCCTCGTCCGTCTCGGTCGGGGGTGGTGCCGCCGCGGCCCGCTGGTCGATGCGGTCCTGGAACGCGGTGAGCGTCTCGCGCACCGCCTCGCCGCGCCGGGCCCGGCGCCCCTGGATGCCGATCAGCGGCGTCACGAAGGCGGCGCGCACCACGAGGATCGCCGCACCGGCGATGGCCGCGACGACGGCCGCCTGCCAGACCGAGCCCGTGCCGGACTCGGCGTCCTCGATGAGGGCGAACAGCTCGATGCCCATGATGAGGAACACGGTGCCCTCGAGCAGCAGCTCGACGGTGTGCCAGTTGGAGCGTTCGGCGATGCGGTCCTGCGGGCGCAGGTAGCGCGGCGAGCCGTTGCCCGTCACCAGGCCCGCCGCGACGACGGCGACCAGGCCGGACGCGCCGAGCTCCTCGGCCGGGATGTAGGCGACGAACGGCACCACGAACGACATGGCGGTGCTCAGGGCGGCGTGACCCAGCCGGCGTCGCACCCGCAGGCCCAGCCAGCCGACGGGCACGCCGATCGCCACGGCGACCAGGGCCGCGTAGGCGAAGTCGCCCACGACCTCCCACAGGCTCACCGAGGCCGCGGTCGCCGCGATGGCGGATCGCAGGAGCACCAGCGCGGAGGCGTCGTTGAGCAGGGACTCGCCCTCCAGCATCGTGACGCTGCGTGGCGACGCCCCGAGCCGTTTCACGATCGACGTCGCGACGGCGTCCGTCGGGCTGACGATGGCGCCCAGCGCGATGGCCGTGGCCAGGTCGATGTCGGGGATCAGCCAGCGGAAGAGCAGGCCGAGCAGCACCGAGCTGATCACCACGAGCGTCACCGACAGGCCGCCGATGGCCGTGAAGTCCCGCCGGAAGTCCATCGACGGCAGGCCGACGGCGGCCGAGTAGAGCAGCGGGGGCAGCACGCCGCCGAGGATCACCTCGGGCGGGATCTCGACCGCGGGCACCCACGGCAGCAGGCTGACCCCCGCGCCCAGCACCACCAGGACCAGCGGGGCCGCGACGCCGGCCTTGGGGGCCAGGGCGGTGACGGCGATGATCAGGACGGCGGCGATGACTGCGACGATCAGGTACTCCACAGGCTGACGTTACGAGACGCCGACGGCGTCCGCCGACTTTTGCGCTCTGCGCGAGACGCCGGAGGGACCCCAGGTGGGGCGCCGTTGCCGCGCGCGTCCGACGCTCTGCGCGTAGTTTCAGGGGTGGCGGCGGGACCCCGTCGCGCGCAGGGGGGCACGTCGTGTGCCCGTGTCGAAGAGGAGTCGGACATGGGGCTTTTTGACAAGGCCAAGGAGTTCGTGACGGACCCGGACAACCTGGCGAAGGCCAAGGAGCAGCTCAGCGACGAGAACGTCGACGCAGCCACGGACAAGCTCAAGGAGCTCGCGCCGGACAAGGCGGACGGGGCGATCGACACCCTGGGCCAGAAGGCCAAGGACTTCGGCAAGAGCTGATCCCGCCGGTCCGCCCGCGGTGCGACCGCGGGCACGGGACCGGCACTGTATCGGTACGATCGAGGGGCACCGTCCGTGCGGACGGTGCCCCTCGATCCATTTCGTCTTCCGTTCCCCAAGGAGCACTCCTGTGTCCGACGTCGCATCGCCGCCCAGCCCCACCGACCTCGCCGGTGGCGAGACCCCGGCTGAGAACACCACGCAGGCGACGACGACCGAGGCGACGACGACCGGCGTCGAGCTGTACGGCGACCGCCGCGACGTCGTCGTCGTGCGGGTGGACGGCGAGCTGTGGGACCTCGACCGCGAGATCCCGGCCGGCCGCGAGGTCGAGCCGGTGACGATCAGCGAGCCCGACGGCCTGGCCGTGCTGCGGCACAGCGCCGCCCACGTGCTGGCGCAGGCCGTGCAGCAGGTCAACCCGGACGCGAAGCTGGGCATCGGCCCGCCCGTCACCGACGGCTTCTACTACGACTTCGACGTCGAGACGCCGTTCACGCCCGAGGACCTCAAGGCCCTCGACAAGACGATGGGCCGCATCATCAAGGAGGGCCAGACCTTCCGCCGCCGCGTCGTCACCGAGGACGAGGCGCGCGCCGAGCTGGCGAACGAGCCGTACAAGCTGGAGCTGATCGGCCTCAAGGGCGGCGCGGCGGCCGACGGCGACAGCGGCGAGTCCGTCGAGGTGGGCGGCGGCGAGCTGACCATCTACGACAACGTGCGTGGCGCCGGCCGTGAGAGCGAGACCGTGGTCTGGTCGGACCTGTGCCGCGGCCCGCACCTGCCGAACACGCGCCTGATCGGCAACGGCGTGCAGCTCATGCGCTCGGCCGCCGCCTACTGGCGCGGCAGCGAGAAGAACCCGATGCTGCAGCGCGTCTACGGCACGGCCTGGCCGTCCAAGGACGAGCTGAAGGCGTACCTGGAGCGGCTGGCCGAGGCCGAGCGCCGCGACCACCGGCGCATCGGCGCCGAGATGGACCTGTTCAGCTTCTCCGACGAGGTCGGCTCCGGCCTGCCGCTGTTCCACCCCAAGGGCGGCGTCATCAAGCGGGTCATGGAGGACTACGTCCGCCAGCGGCACATCGAGGAGGGCTTCTCGTACGTCGGCACCCCGCACATCACCAAGGACGGGCTGTTCCACACCTCGGGCCACCTGCCCTACTACGCGGACACCATGTTCCCGGAGATGGACCTCGAGGGGTCCAAGTACCGGCTCAAGGCCATGAACTGCCCCATGCACAACCTGATCTTCGCCGCGCGCGGGCGCTCCTACCGTGAGCTGCCGCTGCGCCTGTTCGAGTTCGGTTCCGTGTACCGGTACGAGAAGTCCGGCGTGGTGCAGGGCCTGACGCGCGTGCGCGGCCTGACCCAGGACGACTCGCACTCCTACGTGACGCCGGAGCAGGCGCCGGGCGAGGTCAAGCACCTGCTCGACTTCATGCTCAGCGTGCTGCGCGACTTCGGCCTGGACGACTTCTACCTGGAGCTGTCCACGCGTGACGACTCCAAGCCGGACAAGTTCGTGGGCTCGGACGAGGACTGGGCCGCCGCGACCGAGATCCTGGAGCGCGTGGGCCGCGAGACCGGCCTGGAGCTCGTGGCCGACCCGGGCGGCGCCGCGTTCTACGGCCCCAAGATCTCCGTGCAGGCCAAGGACGCCATCGGCCGTACCTGGCAGATGGGCACCGTGCAGTACGACTTCAACCAGCCCAAGGGCTTCGGGCTGGAGTACACCGCCGCGGACGGCACCCGCCAGCAGCCGGTCATGATCCACTCGGCCAAGTTCGGCTCCATCGAGCGGTTCATGGGCGTGCTCATCGAGCACTACGCCGGGCAGTTCCCGGCCTGGCTCGCGCCCGTCCAGGTGCTCGCCGTGCCCGTCGCCGACGCCTTCGACGACTACCTCAAGGACGTCGTCGCCCAGCTCCGGGCCCAGGGCATCCGCGCCGAGCTCGACCTGTCCGACGACCGGTTCGGCAAGAAGATCCGCAACGCGTCCAAGGAGAAGGTCCCGTTCGTGCTCATCGCGGGCGGCGAGGACGTCGAGGCGGGCGCCGTGTCGTTCCGGTTCCGGGACGGCACCCAGGAGAACGGCGTGCCGGTCGCCGAGGCGATCGAGCGGATCGTCAAGGCGGTCAGCGACCGCGTGCAGGTCTGACCGGCTCCGCAGAGGTCGTCCCCGGATGAACAGCGACCCCGCTCCCGAGTCCCCGGCGGCCTTCGGCCCCTCGGACGACGGGCTGCAGCGGCTCTGGACGCCGCACCGCATGGTCTACATCGGCGGGCAGGACAAGCCCGCCGACGGGACCACCCAGCAGTGCCCGTTCTGCCGCATCCCGGCGGGCGACGACGAGCAGGGCCTCGTCGTCGCCCGCGGGGAGCGGTGCTACGTGGTGCTGAACCTCTACCCGTACAACTCGGGGCACATGATGGTGCTCCCGTACCGGCACGTCTCGGACTACACGGACCTGACCGACGCCGAGACGGTCGAGCTGGCACAGATGACTCAGCAGGCCATGCGCGTGTCGCGCGCCGTTCACTCGCCCGCAGGCTTCAATCTTGGTATCAACCAGGGCGAGGTCGCCGGTGCGGGCATCGCGGCGCACCTGCACCAGCACGTCGTGCCGCGCTGGCTGGGCGACGCCAACTTCCTGCCCGTGGTGGGCCAGACCAAGGCGTTGCCGGAGCTGCTGGCGGACACCCGCCGTCGGCTCGCGGACGCGTGGAAGACCGCGGGGGGCAGAGAGGAGAACTGATGTTACGGGGCCTGCGCTCCTTCATGACGACGCTGTTCACACCCCTGGCCCGGCTGCTGCTGGCGCTGCGGGTCTCGCCGGACGCGGTGACGATCGCCGGCACCGTCGTGGTCACCGTGGTGGCCCTGACGCTGCTCCCGATGGGGCACACGCTCGTGGGCGGCCTGCTGATCGGCTTCTTCGTCCTCTTCGACTCCCTCGACGGGGTGATGGCGCGCCAGGCCGGGCGGTCCGGACCGTGGGGCGCGTTCCTTGACTCGACCCTGGACCGCGTGTCCGACGGCGCGGTGTTCGCTGGCATCACGCTCTGGTTCGTGCTGCACCCCGACGAGCACCACGGCCTGTGGGGCACGTCCGCCGCGCTCGCCTGCCTGGTGCTCGGCAGCGTCGTCCCGTACGCCCGGGCCCGCGCCGAGGGCGTCGGCGCCACCGCACAGGTGGGCATCGCCGAGCGCGCCGACCGGCTGCTGCTGGCACTCGTCCCGTTCACGTTCATGCAGGTGGGCCTGCCCGTCGTCGTGCTGGAGGTCGTGCTCACCCTGCTGGCGCTCGCCAGCCTGGTGACCGTGGTCCAGCGCATCGCCACCGTGCACGACCAGCTCGCGCGACGTGCGGTCGAGACCCGGGACGAACCGCACGAGGGTCCCCTGGCCGGACAGGGCGCCTGATGAACGTCGCGGCGGCGTACACCTTCGCGTGGCGCAACGCCACGAAGATCCCCGAGCCCGTGCTGCGGGGCCTGTTCACCGCGGTCGCCGACGTCACCTGGCTGCGCCACGGCAAGGCCGTGCGGCGCATGGAGAGCAACTACGCGCGGGTGCGGCCCGACCTCGACGCCGCGGCCGTGCGCCGGCTGTCCCGGGCGGGCATGCGCAGCTACATGCGCTACTTCCGGGAGGCCTTCACCCTCCAGGGCGTCACCACCGCCAAGCTGCGGGCGCGCGTGCGCCTGGAGGGCTACGACGAGCACGTGCGCCCCGTGATCGACGACGGCGGCGCCGTCTCGCTCGCCCTGGGCCACCTCGGCAACTGGGACCTGGCCGGCGCCTACGGCTCCCAGTACCTCGCGGGCGTGCTCACCGTCGCCGAGCGGCTCAAGCCCGACGAGCTCTTCGAGGAGTTCCTGCGGTTCCGCGGGTCCCTCGGCATCGACGTCCTGGCCCTCGGCAACGGCGACGTGCTGGGTGCCCTGGTCCGCGGCGCCAAGGAGGGCGGGCGGCTCCTGCCGCTGCTCAGCGACCGCGACCTGACCTCCACCGGCATCGAGGTCGACCTCGCCGGGCACCGCGCCCGGGTCGCCGCCGGCCCGGCGCTCGTCGGCCTGGAGGCCGAGGTGCCCGTGCACGCCGTCGGCATCACGTACGAGCGGCTGCGCGGCGCCCGGCGCCGCACCGCGGGCACGCCGTGGGGCATCGTCATCCACTTCTACCCGCCCCTGCCCGTGCCCGACGTCGGGCTGCCGCGCGCCGAGCGGGCTCGCCTGCTCACCCAGGGCTGGGTCGACCAGCTCGCGGGGTCCATCGTCGAGCACACGCACGACTGGCACATGCTGCAGCGGGTGTTCGTCGCCGACCTGGGACCGGCCCGGCAGCGGGCCGCGCGGGAGAACGGATGAGAGGCGCGCGGCGGCGCGGGCACCGCACGCTGCGCGTCGGCATCGTCTGCCCCTACTCCTTCGACGCCCCCGGCGGCGTCCAGTTCCACGTGCGCGACCTCGCGGAGGCGCTCCAGGCCGCCGGGCACGAGGTGTCGGTCCTGGCCCCGTCCAGCGACGACACCGAGTTGCCCGACGTCGTCACGGCCGCCGGCCGGGCGGTACCCGTGCCCTACAACGGGTCGGTCGCGCGCCTCACCTTCGGCCCGCTGACCGCCACGCGGGTGCGCCGCTGGCTGGAGGGCGGCATCGACGGCCGCCCGTTCGACATCGTCCACCTGCACGAGCCCATGGTCCCGTCCCTGTCGATGCTCGCCCTGTGGCAGACCACCGAGCCGGTCGTCGCCACGTTCCACACCTCGCAGGTGCGCTCGCGGGCGCTGCAGGTCGCCTACCCGCTGGTGCGGCAGTCGCTGGAGAAGATCGCGGCCCGGATCGCCGTGTCCGAGGACGCGCGCCGCACCCTGGTGGACCACCTGGGCGGCGACGCCGTCGTCATCCCCAACGGCGTCTACACGCAGGTGTTCGCGAGCAGCCCCCGGCGGCCCGAGTGGACCGGGACGCCCGACGCGCCGACCGTCGCGTTCCTCGGCCGCCTCGACGAGCCGCGCAAGGGGCTCGGCGTGCTGGTGCAGGCCGTCCCGGCGATCCTCGACCGGATGCCCGGCACACGCTTCCTCGTGGCGGGCCGCGGCAACGGCATCGTCGACGAGACGCGCGAGATGCTGGGGGAGCGGGCCGCGTCCGTCGAGTTCCTGGGCGTGGTATCCGACGCCGACAAGGCGGCGCTGCTGGCGTCCGCCGACCTGTACGTCGCGCCGCAGACCGGCGGGGAGAGCTTCGGCATCGTGCTCGTGGAGGCCATGAGCGCCGGGTCCGTGGTCGTGGCCAGCGACCTCGGCGCGTTCGCGCGCGTCCTGGACGACGGCGCGGCCGGCGCGCTGTTCCGCACCGGCGACCCCGGCGACCTCGCCACGACCGTCCTGGCCCTGCTGGCCGACCCGGCGCGGCGGGACGCCTACCGCGCCCACGCCGCGCAGTGGGTCCAGCGGTTCGACTGGTCCGGCGTCACAGAACAGGTCCTCGCGGTCTACGAGATGACGCTCGACGCCGACCACGCCATCGCCGACGACGCCGTCCGCCGCGTCATGGGGCTGTTCCCGCGCCGGGTCGGCGGTGACACGTGACCTGGTCCGAGATGGCGCTCGTCGCGCTGGCGGCCGCCGTCGTCGGCCTCGTGTTCGCCTGGCAGGGCGCCTCCCGGATCGACCGGCTGCACCGCAAGGTCGCGGCGTCCCGGATCGCGCTGGACGCGCAGCTCGTCCGGCGGGCCTCGGCGGCGGTGGAGCTGGCGGCGTCGGGCGCGCTGGACCCGGCCAGCTCGGTGCTGGTGGCGGACGCCGCCTACGCGGCGTCGGACACCGTGCCGGTCACGTCGCCCGCCGCCGCGCTGAAGATGGACGGGCTGGGCCCCGCGCGCGAGCGCGCCGAGTCGGGGCTCACGGCGACGCTGCGGGAGGCGTTCGGCTCGCCCGAGGCCGTCCACGACCTGCGGGAGGGCCCGGGCGGCGAGGTGCTGGAGGCCCTGGCGGCCGCCTGGTACCGGGTGACGCTGGCCCGCCGCTTCCACAACGAGGCCGTCGCCCAGACCCGCCGCGTGCGCCGGCTCTGGTACGTGCGGCTCTTCCACCTGGCCGGCCGCGCGCCGATGCCGCGCACGGTCGAGCTCGACGACGCCCTGCCGCACGGGCTGGAGCCGGCGGGCGGGTGAGCGCTTTGTCCAGCAGGTGACCGTTCTGCGGTCGGCGGCAGGGACGCCGCAGGCCGGGCGATAAGATCGGGACAGGGCGCCGACCGCGCCCGGAACGACCGGCGTCGATCCCACCGGCGAGAACTATGCGAGGTAACCGTGACTGAATCCGTGACCGGCGAGAACACCGTGGGCACGGTCGGCACCGCGCGCGTGAAGCGCGGTATGGCCGAGATGCTCAAGGGCGGCGTCATCATGGACGTCGTCACCGCCGACCAGGCGAAGATCGCCGAGGACGCGGGTGCGGTGGCCGTCATGGCGCTCGAGCGGGTGCCCGCGGACATCCGTGCGCAGGGCGGCGTGTCGCGCATGAGCGACCCCGACATGATCGACGGCATCATCGAGGCCGTCTCGATCCCCGTGATGGCGAAGGCGCGCATCGGGCACTTCGTCGAGGCGCAGGTGCTGCAGTCCCTCGGCGTCGACTACATCGACGAGTCCGAGGTGCTGACCCCCGCGGACTACACGAACCACATCGAGAAGTGGAACTTCACCGTGCCGTTCGTGTGCGGTGCCACCAACCTGGGTGAGGCGCTCCGCCGCATCACCGAGGGCGCCGCGATGATCCGTTCCAAGGGCGAGGCCGGCACCGGCGACGTCTCGAACGCGACCACGCACATGCGGAAGATCCGCCAGGAGATCCGCCGCCTGACCACGCTGCCCGAGGACGAGCTGTACGTGGCCGCCAAGGAGCTCCAGGCGCCGTACGAGCTGGTCAAGGAGATCGCGGCGACCGGCAAGCTGCCGGTCGTGCTGTTCACCGCGGGCGGCATCGCCACTCCGGCGGACGCCGCGATGATGATGCAGCTCGGCGCCGAGGGCGTCTTCGTGGGCTCGGGCATCTTCAAGTCGGGCAACCCGGCGCAGCGCGCCGAGGCCATCGTCAAGGCGACCACGTTCTTCGACGACGCCGACGTGATCGCCAAGGTCTCGCGCGGTCTGGGCGAGGCCATGGTCGGCATCAACGTCGACGAGATCCCGGAGCCGCACCGGCTCGCCGAGCGCGGCTGGTAATTCTCTGACTGACCAGGGCGGATGCCGGGGAGCGAAGGCTCTCCGGCATCCGCCCTCGCCGTGTCGCCGGCGGGTGCGGCACCAGGCCTGGTCCGTTCACCCGGCGGACACCTGACGGCTACCGGTGCCACGTCGGCCTGGGTTTCACTTGCCGCCGTGACACACGGACGAACCCGATACGGCGTGGCGACGCTCCTGGCCGTGGCTCTGCTGTCGTCGGGGTGCTCGGCTCCCGAGGAGGACGGCGCGTTGCCGCCGGCGGGGGCTTCGTACGAGACGCTGCCGCCGTACGAGACCGTGCCTGAGCCGGGAAGGACGATCGAGGCGACGCCGCCCGCGTCCCTCTCCGGTCTGGAGGGGTACCTGATCGCCGTGGTCGTCCCCGACGCGTCGGCGTCGTCCGCGACCTTGCTGTCGGCCTTGAAGGACGTGGTCTCCGCAGGTGGCGGGGACCTCCAGCAGCTCGCAGCCGCCGAGGGCGCCGCGGACCCGGTGGGCGCGGCCCTCGACCGGGCGCTCGACGTGGAGCCGGACCTGGTCGTCGGCCTCGGGGACGGCATCGTGGACATGTTCGGCTTCGAGAGCGCGCAGCGGCTCGGCCAGCAGTTCCTGGTCGTCGGCGCGCAGCTGGCCGAGCCGACCGACAACGTCACCGCCGTGGTCTGGGACGGTGCGACCTCGCGGGGGTCGGCGGCCGGCCCGGACGGTGACCTCGTGGACGCGAGCATCACCGAGCAGCGTGGCGAGGCCGCCTTCCGGGCGGGGCTGGCGAGCATCCAGGACGACACCACCGGCGTTGTCCTCTACCTCGACTGAGCGGCGGAGCGCCACTTTTTCACCCGTGGCGCGATGGTGTTCCGCCACCTTTTGCCCCGGTCGCCCCTGTTGTTCATCCCCGCTCCTCGACCAGGTCATCTGAGGTCAGCACTGTGCCGATCGGGCGTCGTGGATGCGCTCCCATCCCGCAGTACGGAACTCCAGATTGGCGTGTGACCTCTTGGTGATGACCCCAGCGACGCGGACCACGGTCGGCGACTCGCGCAGACACAGGAACGGGTGGCGCGGGCTCGCGGGCGTCGCCCTCCTCTCGCTCGTCGCGGGAGTGTTCGCCCTCCCGGCAACGGCGGCCGGCACGACCCGCACGGCGCCCGCCGCGGCAGCCGCCGTGACGCCGGTCCGCGTCGAGGCCGAGACGTACACCGGTAACAACAACGGTGCGGTGATCGGTGGCCGGGTGATGGACACCGGCGTCGAGTCGGACGGCGGCGCCTCCGGCGGTTCGCGCGTGAAGAACACCTTCAACGGGTCCGAGATCTGGTTCGACGACGTCGACCTCGGTAGCACCCCGCTGTCCACGCTCACGCTGCGCTACGTCATCAACGCCGGCCGCAGCGGGGTGAACCAGTCGATGGACGTCTACCTCGACGAGAAGAGCGACGAGAACAAGGTCGCGACCGTGGCGCTCTCCGCGACGGGCGGCGACTGGTCCACGTACGGCGCGACGACGGCCGACCTGCTCACCGAGGTCTCGGGCCGGCACAAGGTGATCGTGGTCATGCACGTCGACCCGAAGCCGGGCGAGGCCGGCGGCTACCCGAACTACTTCGGCAACATCGACTACCTGGAGCTCGGCCCGGAGTCGCTGCCGGAGGCGTTCCTCACGACGGCCGACGCCTGGAGGTACTCCGACGACGGCACCGACCCGTCCGGCGACGGCTCGCTGTCCTGGACCACCGCCGACTTCGACGACTCCGCGTGGAGCGAGGCCGTCGGGCCCTTCGGGTCGAAGCGGGGCGCCCCGGACCTCGGCGGCGGCTTCGTCGCGAACACGCTGCTGCGGTACACGCCGGACGGCTCGCAGAACACGGTCCCGACCTACCACCTGCGCACCGACTTCGAGGTCTCCGACGGCCAGCTCGCACAGCTCGACTCGCTCGTGGGCGCGATCACCTACGACGACGCCGTGCGGATCTACGTCAACGGCGAGAAGGTCGCCGGTTTCGTCGACGAGCGCGTGAACGGGGCCGCGAACCAGAACCTCACCTATGCGGGCGCGAGCAACGGGGACCCCGTGACCAGCACGTTCACGGTCCCTGCCGACGTGCTGGAGCCCGGGGAGAACACCATCGCCGTCGCGCTCTACCAGGACCGCGAGACCAGCAGCGACATCTACCTCGACCTGAGCTCGCTGGCCCCCGCCGGCCCGGCCCCCGAGCAGGAGATCGCCGACCTCGCCCTGCACGTCGGCGCCACCCAGGCCGAGCGCAACCTCACCTGGTACTCGAACGTCGACGTGCCGCAGGTCGCGCAGCTGGCCGAGGCGGCGGACGTCGTCGACGGCGTCTTCCCCGCCACGGCGCGAACGGTCGAGGCGGCCAAGAGCGGCGAGACCACGAGCGGTGAGTACTTCCGCGACGTGACCTTCGACCAGCTCGAGGAGAACACCGAGTACGCCTACCGCGTCGGCGGCGACGCGACCGGCTGGTCCGACGCCCACACCTTCCGCACGCAGGACTTCACCGGCGACTTCTCCTTCCTGTTCTTCGGCGACCCTCAGGTCGGTGCCTCCGGGAACCTCGCGCGCGACGAAGCAGGCTGGATCGACACGCTGGACGTCGCGACGCGCTCCTACCCGGACGCCGAGATGCTGTTCTCGGCCGGTGACCAGGTCGAGTCCGCCGGCAGCGAGGCCCAGTACGACACCCTGCTGAAGCCGGAGCAGGTCCGCAGCGTCCCGCTGGTGGTGACCAACGGCAACCACGACGTGGGGTCGAAGGCCTACGAGCAGCACTTCAACGTGCCGAACGAGGACCTGGAGTCCGGCGGCGCGTCCAACGGCACGTCGTCGGGCGGCGACTACTGGTTCCTCTACAAGGACGTGCTGTTCCTCAACATCAACTCCAACAGCCGCGACTTCGCCTCCCACAACGCGTTCATGGAGCGGGTCGTCGCGGAGCAGGGCCACCGCGCGAAGTGGAAGGTGCTCGCCTTCCACCACTCGATCTACTCCGTCGCCTCCCACACGGACGACGGCGACATCATCGACCGGCGCGACAAGATGCCGGCGAAGATCTCGGAGCTCGGCTTCGACATGGTGCTCATGGGGCACGACCACAACTACACCCGCAGCTACCTGATCAAGGACGGCGAGCTCGCCGACCCGACCGAGGTCGCGGGCCAGGAGCGGGTCGAGGCCGAGGACGGCGAGGTGCTGTACATCACGGCGAACTCGTCCAGCGGCTCGAAGTACTACGACACCCGGGCACCCGACGCGTGGTTCGCCTCGGTGATCAACCAGGAGCGGGTGCGCAACTACTCGGCCGTCGAGGTCACCGACGAGACGATCACGGTGCGCACCCTGCGCAGCCAGGCCAACGGCGCTGCCCTTCCGGTGAACAGCGTCGTGGACGAGGTCGTGCTCGCCAAGGCGGGCACGACGACGGACCTGGACGTGTCGGTGGACGTCTCGACGCGCACGGTGGCGGGCAAGCAGCACGTCTCGACGGTCGTGACGAACAACGAGGCCGCCCCGGTCGACGTCGTGGTGGAGACCGCCTACGGCTCCAAGTCGTTCGCCGCGGTGCAGCCCGGCCGGTCGGCGAGCGTGGCGATCAGCTCGCGTGCGGCGGCGATCCCCGGCGGCGACGTGACGGTCACCGTCACCGGCCAGCGCGGCGGCGAGACGGTGACGACCTCGAAGACCGCCTCGTACCCGGCCGCCGGCTGACCCGTGGCGCACGGTCGCGGTGTGCCCGCGGCCCGAAAGACAAACCCTTGAACCAGGAGAGAACGACGTGAACAAGAACTCCCTCGCGCTGCGCGGCAGCGCGATCGCCTTCGGCGCCGTGCTGCTGGCGTCGGCAGGCACGGCGGCCATGGCCGACGACGAGCAGGACACCCGCACCGTGGACGTCGACGTCGAGATCGAGCCGCTCACCGGGCCCGGTGCCCTGGCGATGACGGTCGAGAGCGACACGACCTCGCTCACGGAGGGCGGGTCGACCGACCTGGAGCGTGTCTTCACGGGCACGCTGCCGAAGGTCACGGTGACCGACACCCGCACGCCGGACGACATCCCGGCCGGTGCCTTCTGGTACGTCATGGGCACCGCGAGCGACTTCCACGACGAGCAGGGTGAGCACACCATCGAGGCGAGCCGTCTCGGCTGGTCGCCGCAGCTCGTCGAGGGCGAGGGGGAGGGGGAGCCCTTCGTCGAGGTCGGCGGCGACGTGGCGCCGTCGGACCCGGGCCTGGCCGACCAGGAGCTGCTCTACCTCGCGGACTCGGCGGAGGCCAACGCCGGAGGCGGCCGGTTCAGCGCCGTCGCGGACCTGAAGCTCCTCGTCCCGGCGGACGTCGAGGCCGGGAGCTACTCCTCGACGATCACCCTGTCGCTGTTCGAGTGACGTCATCGGGTCGGCGGGGGGACCGGAGCATGGCTCCGGCTCCCCGCCGGCCCTCGTCGCCCCGCCCCCGATCCCAGGAGCCCGCCCGTGAAGAACCCGCTCGCCACGCTCGCCGCGCTGGCGCTCACCGCCGCCTCCGTGCTGGTGGCCGCCCCCGCCGGCGCCGCGGAGGGCGACACCGTGACGTGGTCGGTGCGCCCGGGCGACGAGAACGGCGAGGACGGCCGGGCCTGGGTCGAGTGGGAGGCGGACCCGGGCCAGTCGCGCACCGAGCACCTGGCGGTCACCAACCACGGTGACGACGCGGTGCGGTTCCGGCTGTCCGCCGCCGACGGATACTTCACCGACACGGGTCGCTTCAACATGCTTCCCGCCGACCAGGAGTCGGTCGCGGCCGGAACCTGGGTCGACCTGCCCGCGAGCGTGAGCGTCGCGGCGGGCGCCACCGAGATCGTGCCGTTCACGGTGACCGTCCCGGCCGACGCGGAGCCGGGCGACCACGCCGCGGGCGTCGCGGCGAGCGTGCACTCCACGGGCGGAGGCGAGGTCGGCGTCGAGTCACGGGTGGGCTTCCGGGTCATGACGCGCGTGACGGGAGAGCTCGCGCCGTCCGCCGGGCTCGCGGCGTCGGCGTCCTGGACCGGTTCCGTGAACCCGTTCGAGGCGGGCGACGTCACGGTCGCGTACACGCTCGAGAACACGGGCAACGCCCGCCTGGGCACCCGGCCCGAGATCGTCCTGTCCGGCCCGTTCGGACTCGGGGAGCGCACCCTCCGTGGCGAGGAGATCGCCGAGATCGCGCCGGGCGAGACACGGCGCGGGACCGTCCGCTTCCAGGACGCCTGGCCGCTGCTGACCTACGACGTGCGCGTCGTGGCGCAGCCCCTGCCCGTCTCCGACGACCTGTCGTTCGAGGGCGTCGAGCCCGCGAGCGCGCAGACCACGGTGCTCGCGGTGCCCTGGCCGCAGATCGTCGTGCTGGTCCTGGCCGCGCTGCTGGCGGCCTGGGCCCTCTTCCGCCGTCGTCTGGAGCGGCGGCGCACGGAGGAGCTGGTCGCGCGAGCGCGCGCGGAGGCGTTCGCCGAGGCCGCCGCCCTGCCCGCGCGGGCCGAGCCCGCCCTCATCACCGCAGCCGACACCCACGGCTGACAAACCCCACGGCTGACACCCTCTGATCCGGAGAAACCACTGGTCATGTCCCCCGTATCCCGTTTCCCACGCCTGCTGGCGGCCGTCGCGGCCGTCGCGCTGACCGGGGCCGGCCTGTCCGCCGCCCCGGTCGGCACCGAACCGTCCGCCGCCGCGGCGGACCAGATCGACTACGCCGGTCTCGTCAACCCCTTCGTCTCGACCGAGGACGACTTCGGCCAGGACCTGGTCGGCGCCGAGGCACCGTCCTCGATCGTCAAGATCAACCCGATGACGACCTCCGGCCGCTCCCACTCGGGCTACGACTACGCCGAGGACCAGATCGCGGGCTTCACGCACACCAACCTCAACGGCGTGGGCGGCTCGGGCGGCGGCGGCGACCTCCTCGTCGTGCCGACGTACCAGCAGTACACGAACCGCCCGGGAACCGACACGTACGCGAAGGACTACAGCCACGCGGGCGAAGAGGCCGAGCCGGGGTACTACGCCGTCGACCTCGCGACCGACGAGGGAGCGATCCGCGCCGAGGCGACCACCGACGTGCGCACCGGTCAGGACCGCTTCACCTTCCCGGCGGCCGGGACCGCGTCCCTCGTCGTCGACCTCCGCAACAACTTCACCAGCCGCAAGGGCGCGACGCTCGGCCACGAGACGCTCGACGACGGACGTGTCGCGCTCTCGGGCAGCTTCACCGGGCACTTCAACGGCTACGACTACCAGATGTACTACTACGTCGAGTCGACGGTGCCGGCGTCGGACGTGCGCACCTGGGGCGGGTCCGGCCCGCTGTCCGAGCAGCCGCACCGGGACGGCACCGACATCGGCGCGGTCGTGGACTTCGAGGTGGACGCGGGGGAGCAGGTGGGGCTGCGGGTGGCGGTCTCCCCGATCAGCGTCGACCAGGCCAGGACCGACCTGGCCGCCGAGATGGGGGACCGCACCTTCGAGCAGGTGCGCACGCAGACGAAGGCCGCCTGGAACGAGATCCTCGGCCGGCTGGCCGTGACGGCCTCCGGGACCAGCGACCCGGACGGCGACCTGCAGACGCTGTTCTACACGCACCTCTACCGGATGTTCGGTTCGCCGGTGAACGCGACGAGCACGAGCGGCACGTACCGCGGGCTCGACGGCGAGGTGCACCAGGCCGACGGCTACACGCACTACGACGGCTGGGGATTCTGGGACGACTTCCGCAAGTACGAGATCCTCGCGATCGGGTACCCCGAGGTGTTCCGCGACATGGCCCAGTCGGTGGTCGACCTCTACGGGTCGTTCGCGAGCACCGGCAAGGGCTCCCTGTCGAACGTCACCCACTCGGTGCCGACGGTCCGGTTCGAGCGCGCCGCGGTCGTCGTCGCCGACGCCGTCGCCAAGGGCGCGCAGCTGGACGGCCTCGGCCAGGCCTGGCCCGCCCTGGTCTCGCAGTCGAGGGGTGGCTACGGCGACGAGGAGAACGTGCGCCGCGGCTACATCGCGAACGAGGTCGACGACACGCTCGGCACCTCCTACGACGACTGGGCCATGGCCACGATCGCCGAGTCGCTCGGCAAGACGGACGAGGCGCGGCAGTACCGCCTGCGCTCCGCTAACTGGACGAACCTGTTCAAGCCGAACTCCGTCACCCTGGCCGACGGGACGAAGACCGGACTGATCTTCCCCAGGAACGCGGACGGGGCCTGGAATGACGCGGACCCGGAGCGGTTCGAGGCCGGGAACGTCTACCAGGGCACGCTGTGGCAGTACCACTGGTACGCGGCCGGCGACATGGGTGGGCTGATCGGCAAGATGGGTGGCGAGGAGACCACGCGCAAGGCGCTCGGCTTCATGTTCGGCGAGCAGGCGCCCGACGACGGCAAGCGCATGCTGCACGCCAACGCGAACGAGATCGACCTCCAGGCGCCGTACCTGTTCAACTACGTCGGCGCCCCGGCGCGGACCCAGCACTGGGTGCGGAGCATCTACACGAAGGAGACGTGGAACCGGTACATCGCGACCGGCAGCACCCACGAGCTGCCCTCGGGCGGCGGTGAGCTCACCCCGCCCGTGAAGACGAAGGTCTTCCGCAACGACCCCCAGGGCTTCCTGCCCACGATGGACAACGACACCGGGACGATGTCGTCGACGTTCGTCGCGGCGGCGCTCGGGCTGTTCCCCGTGGCCGCGGGATCCGACCAGTACCAGATCGGCACGCCGTTCTTCGAGAACGTGCGCGTCAGCTACCCGTCCGGCCGGACTCTCGACATCTCCGCGGACGGGGTGTCGCCCGAGTCGTACTACATCCAGTCGGCCACCCTGAACGGCGAGGCGTTCGACCGCACCTGGCTGACGTACGACCAGCTCACCGCGGGCGGTGAGCTGAGCTTCCGGATGGGCGAGGAGGCTTCCGACTGGGCCGCCGGGTCCGTCGCGCCGCCGTCGCTGAGCGACGAGCTGCCGAGCTCGGTCTACGACCCCATCAGCGCCGTCTCCGTGTCGTCGCGAACGTTCGCCGAGGCGGAGGCCGGTGACGGGTCGATCGGCAACAGCGTCGACCTGAACCTCGCCAACGGCAGGTTCGCGGGCGCGAACGGCGACAGCCTCGCGGGCGCCGTCACCGCCGAGAACCTGCCCGCGGGGCTGACGCTGGCGGCGGAGCGCACGGGCGACCGGCGCGTGCGACTGTCGCTCACGGGCTCGGCGGAGCGGTCGGACGCGTTCGACGGCGTCGACGACGTCACCGTGTCGGTCTCCGACGACGCCTTCTCGCGTGCGCCTTCGACCCGCACCCGCCAGTTCACCTTCCGGGTGGACTTCGAGGGCGCGACGCTCCGCGCGGAGGCGACCCGGCTCAAGGCCGCCGCCGACGGCGCCGTCGACGTCTCGACGACGTTCACGCTGAGCGGCGCACGCTTCGCGGGGGCGAACGGGCGTGACCTCGTCGCGGACGGAGACCTCGCGCTGCGGGGCCTGCCCGGGAGCGTCGAGGCCACGGCGGTCCTGGAGGACGCGCGCACGGTGGTGCTCCACCTGACCGGTTCGCTCGGTGACGCGCAGCGCACGGCCTTCGGCCTGGACCTCGCCGACGCGGCTCTCGACGGCGCTCCGGCAGCGAGCGTCCACGGCGACGGGCTCTCCGGCCTGGCGACCGTCGTGATCGAACGGGACCAGCGGTGGCGTGAGAAGCTCGGCGCCCTGCTGACCGAGGCCGACCTCGTCGTCCGCGGGGCGTACTCCACGGCGTCCTTCGCCACGTTCGACGCGGCCCGCGACGGCGCGACGAAGACGCTCGCGGACGAGTCGGCCTCCGACGACGACCTCCGTGCGGCGCTGGACCGGCTCACGAGGGCGGCGGCCGCCCTGCGGATCACGGGGACGCCCTACCGGGTGCTGGAGGCGGAGCAGTTCGACGAGTCCTCGGGCGGCCGGCTGAGCCCGGAGAACGGGAACATCGGTGGCGTCCAGGTCGGTTCCTGGATCGCGTACGACGGGATCGACTTCGGGGACGACCTCCCCAGGCGGGTCACGCTGCGTTATGCCAACAACCCCGCCGACAGCGCCACGGACGAGTACGTCGAGGTGCGCGTCGGCGCGGTGGACGGTCCCGTCGCGGCCAGGGTGGAGCTGGAGCTCACCGCCGGGTGGGACGACTACGTCACCGCCGAGGCCACGATCGACGATCCTGGGACGCTCGCTGGATCGAACCGGATCTACTTCGTGTTCGGCGGCACGCCCGACCCGACCCAGCCGAGCTCGTGGGTCGCGAACGTGGACCGGGCGCAGTTCCTCCGGACGGCCGAGGACGGACCCGAGACGGCCGAACCGGTGCGCATCGAGGCCGAGACCTACGACGCCGACAACGGCAACGGCCTGAAGAAGGAGGGCGGTGAGCCGCCCGCCGGCAACGTCGGCGGGACCTGGGACGGTGGCCGGCTGACCTACGACGCCCGGGACCTCGGTCCGGAACCCCTCACCCAGGTCACGGTGAGCGCGGCGACCCGCGACGACCGGGTCGGCGACAACCGCCGGCTCGAGCTCTACCTCGACGAGGTGGGCGAGGCGACGAAGGTCGCGACCGTCGAGCTGCCGAAGACGGGCGGGTGGGGCAGCTACGTCGAGACGACCGCGGAGCTCGACGAGCCGGTCTCCGGCACGCACACCCTGATCGTCGTCATGCGGGCGGACGCCGTGCCCGGCCAGGAGTTCAACTACGTGGCGAACCTCCAGTGGTACGAGTTCGGCCCGCGGGCGCAGGAGTCCCCCGAGGTGGACCTCACCGGTCTGACCGCGGCGATCGGGGACGCCGAACCCCTGCTCGCCCGCGAGGACCGGTACGTCTCCGTCGACTTCGCCGTCTTCCGCGCCGCGCTCGACGCGGCGAGGGCGACGGTCGCCGCCGCCGACGTCACGCAGGACACGGCCGACGAGGCGCAGCGGGTGCTCGACGCCGCGGCGGGCCAGCTCGAGTGGCGGGTCGTCCGGCAGCTCTCGGTGTCCGCCACGACGAGGACCCTGGCGGGCAAGCAGTACGTGTCCGTCGCCGTGACGAACGGCGCGGACACCTCCCTCGACGTGGAGATCGAGACGCCCTACGGCACGCGGTCGTTCACCGCGGTGCAGCCGGGGGCGTCGGCGAACGTGTCGATCAGCTCGCGGCAGGCCTCGATACCGGCAGGCGAGGTGACGGTCACCGTCACCGGGCAGGTCGGCGACGAGACGGTCGTGGGCCGCAGGACGGCCACCTACCCCGCGGCGAGGTAGTGGGGCATGAAGGGCCCCGCGGACCTGGTGTCCGCGGGGCCCTTCGCATGGCAGGCGGCACTTGCGGCGCGCCCGGCGGGGCCTCAGCAGTCGCGTAGCGCGGCGGCTGGGCCGTTGGCATTGACCAGTGACTTTGGCCCTGTCTACGGTGTGGCGTCCGAACGGGGGAACGGCGCATGGTGCTGCCCTGGACTCTTGCGTCGTGTGGGGAAGGCCGTGGATGTTTGCTCGCGAGGCTCGCGCCTGGTCGGTTCGAGGGGTCGCGATGGTGGTGATCACGGTGAGCGCTGTGGTCATGACAGGTTGCACAAGAGCCACGGACGACCCGCCACCGACGTCGACGAACGGCGCGGACACGCCCGTGGTGGACGCCGGCGCTGAGCTGGAGAAGCTGCCGGATGTCGAACGTTTCCTCGAGCAGGCGATCGCTCAGGTGCGGCAGAAGTATCCGGATCAGGTTCCCGACGACCTCACGGCCGCCGCTGTCATGGGCGAGCTGGACGCGATCGACAGCCATGTGGGCGCCGACGGTGTGCTCGACTACGCCACCGCGAAGAGTGACCCCGTCATCACCACCGACACGCTTGACCCGTACGCGCGAACCTACCGGGCGCTGGGTGGCGAGCTGACCGGTACCGGCGCCACGGACGCCGCCCCGACGGGTGTGGATGACGCGGGCGCGGCATCGACGATGCTGCCGCACGCCTCGGTCGTCCGGTTCGATGCTGCCGCGGGCCAGGACGAGAGCAAGGAGGGCGACCCCCGCGTCCGATACTCGGGGCCTCGGCAGTTTGTCTCAGACCGGCCCGAATGGGTCGAAGAATACAAGGCCGTCGGGGACGAGGTCCTCCAGGGCAAGGTTCTCTACTTCGAATCGGAATACAGCCTGGCGCGCCTCCGCTTCACGTCAGAGCTCGACGGCTACCTGCAGGACCGCATCGGCGATGACCAGACCGTCGTCACCTGGGGCGGGATCATGGACGGCCCTTTCGGAGCATGCATCGTCGACACCGAGGTCTACCACGAGCTGGTGTTCGAGGAGAGCGCCGAGGAATCAGAGGCTTGCCTGACGCGGACGGTCGGCGGTTCCACCGTGCCGCAGCCCCTGCTCCCGCTCGATTCGTCCGTGCCGGATTCCGCTGTTGCCGTCGAGGCAGATGTCGAGCAGCTGATCATTCAGGAGCTCTGGCCGATCGTGAAGGATTTCATCGGCCTGACCGACCTCGAGAAGTGCTTCACCGAGGCGGACATCCTCGCGTGCGTGATGACACTGCTCAATCTGCTCCCGGTCGGGAAGGCGATCAAGGCGCTCAAAGCGATACCGGCGGTCGTCAAGGCCGTCGAGAAGATCGTCACCTTCGTCGCGACGAAGGGCAAGAAGCTGCCGGTCGCGGTACCGGCGGGGTGTTTCGCATCCTTCGCCGGATCGACACCCGTGCTGATGGCCGACGGCACGCGCAAGCCCATCCGGGACGTCCGACCCGGTGACGCCGTCCATGCGACGGATCCGGTATCCGGCGTGAGCGGCCCACGTCGAGTGCTCGACACGTTCGTCCATCGAGACGCGCTCGTAGACCTCAGGCTCGCCGGCGGTGACAGGATCACCACTACCGGCGACCACCCGTTCTGGTCGTCGAGCGACCACACCTTCGAGGACGCGAAGGACCTCGCTCCCGGCGAGAAGGTCCTGTCGGCGAACGGCACGGAACTGGCTGTCGGTGGTATCGACACCGGAGCGACACGTGAAGGAGCGGCCTACAACCTCGCGGTTCTCGGTCTGCACACCTACCACGTGGGCGACGCTGAAGTCCTGGTTCACAATTCCGGCTGCCTCGCGGTGCTCAAGAACTGGAGACCGAAGACATTCAGATACGGCAGTGCCACACTGGTCCTGCAGCGCGGCGATATCCAGCACATCCTCGAGAGGCATCATCCGACGTACTTTGATCCGGCGCAGGCGAGAGCGAGGAACGACTTGTTCCGGGAGTCGCGGACCGTCGACGACATCGTCGGTCTCATCGATGAGGTCGCCAGGAAACGCGCGGACGAGTTGTCAATTATCTCGCGAAGGGCTGATCCCGAAGACCAGACCGGCAGCGTGGATGCCATGATCGATGGCGTCACATACCGGCTGGCTGTGGACCAAGGCGCAATCAAGACTTTCCACCCCGTGGGGATGAGTGAGCCATGAGTGATATCGCAATTCAGACATACCTTTACGATGCTCATGGGTCCGAGAAGTTCAATCCCGTCCAGGAACTTGTTTCATTCACCCAGAAGAAGTACGGGTACATTGAAGGCTTCATCAGCATGGCCATCGACGGAGCCGAGATGTTCGGTCCCGAACTCTGGGACGACGTGGGGTTGCTATGGCGCTGGCTGACCATCATGCTTGACGACTGCCGAGAGAATGGTGCGGCAGAGTCAAGCCTCGTGGAGCGCGCGATTCCGATTCGCTTGGAAGGTGTTCGAGGTTGGGCAGGAAACCTGTTGCTGACCGTCGGACGGCCCGAAGACGATCACTACGGGGTGGAGATGCGCCGCACTTCAGTGGCTGCGGCTGATCTGTACCCTGCCGTTGCGCAGGCCTATCTCGATGCATTCACTCATTTCAGGCGCCTCGAGACCCCCGGCGACACCGGCAGGGTAAGTGAAGCGAAAGAGGCGCGACTACGATCCTGGATCGAGACCCCCCGAGACTCCTGGCTCAGGATCTTCCCTGGATGATCCAGGAGAGGCCCCGCGGACCTGGTGTCCGCGGGGCCTCGTGGTCTGACAGGAAGCGCTGGTGATCCGAACCGGCGATGTTGACTCGCGTTCAGCAGGCGAGGGAGAGCCGTATCTCGTTGGGTGACGGCCGCATTACGCCTGCTGAACCAACGTCAGGAGTCAGCCCTGGGGCGGTCTGACGCATCGTGCACGTCGGCGACACCGGACCATGGCTCTACCAGGGGGACGGCTCGTAGTCCTTGAGGAAGCAGCCGTACAGGTCGGTCCCGGCCTCGCCCTGGACGATCGGGTCGTAGACGCGGGCGGCGCCGTCGACCAGGTCGAGGGGCGCGTGCCAGCCCTCGGCGGCGATCCGCAGCTTCTCCTGGTGCGGGCGCTCGTCCGTGATCCACCCGGTGTCCACCGCGGTCATCAGGACGCGGTCCTTCTCGAACATCTCCCCGGCCGAGGTCCGGGTCAGCATGTTCAGGGCGGCCTTGGCCATGTTGGTGTGCGGGTGCCCCGCGCCCTTGTACCGGCGGGAGAACTGTCCCTCCATCGCCGAGACGTTGACGACGTACCCGCGCCGCGACGTGGCCGTCGCCGCCCGCATCGCCGGCCGCAGCCGGGAGATGAGCAGGAACGGCGCGATCGCGTTGCAGAGCTGGACCTCCAGGAGCTCCAGCGGGTCGACCTCATCCACGACCTGGGTCCACGAGTTGTTCTTCTGCACGTCGGGGAGCAGCCCGCCGGCGTCGACCGCCGTGCCGGCCAGGTGGGCGTCCAGGGAGGCCGAGCCTGCCCGGAGCGCCAGCGCCGTGAGGGACGCCGCGGTGTGCGTCGCGACGGCGTCGTCCTGCGACTCGCCCTCGTGGTGCGCGACCGACAGGGCGGCCAGCGCCCCCGCGATGTTGGCGGGGTGCGCCTCCGAGACGCGGTCGAACGTGACCATCTCCGGCTGCTCGAGCCCGTAGGGGAGCGGCGCGACCGGCGCGGACTCGCCCGTGACGAGCTGCGAGTAGGCCCCCGGGGACCGGCGGACCGTCTGGCAGGCGTTGTTGACCAGGATGTCGAGCGGGCCCGCCGCGGCGACGTCGTCGGCCAGGGCGATCACCTGGGTGGGGTCGCGCAGGTCGATCCCGACGACCTTGAGCCGGTGCAGCCAGTCGGCGGCGTCGGGCATCGCCGAGAAGCGGCGTACCGCGTCCTTCGGGAAGCGCGTGGTGATGGTGAGGTGGGCGCCGTCGCGCAGCAGGCGCAGCGCGATGTACATGCCGATCTTCGCCCGGCCCCCGGTGAGCAGGGCGCGGCGGCCGGTCAGGTCCGTGCGCTGGTCGCGCCGCGCGTGGCTCTTCGCGGCGCAGTCCGGGCACAGCCAGTGGTAGAAGGAGTCGACCAGCAGGTAGTCCGTCTTGCAGATGTAGCAGCCGCGGGCGGTGCGCAGCTCCCCGGCGAACGCCCCCGGCGTGGAGGAGACCAGCGGGATGCCGGCGGTCTCGTCGTCGATCCGCGCCGCCGAGCCGGTCGCCGTCTTCTCGATGATCTCCCGGTCGTGCGTCTGGATCGCCTCGCGGACCGCGGCCTTGCGGGACTTCTTGAGCAGCTTCCACATGTAACCGGTCGCCTGCTTGACCGTCTGGACGTCGGGGTGGTCGGGCTCGAGGTCATGGAGCTGGCTCAGCACCCGCAGGGTGGTGGCGAGCTCGTCCGGGTCGATCCCCGCTTTCGTTGGCACCGCCGAAGGATATCTGGCGCCCTGTGCCGCACGGCGACCCGTTGCTAGGGTGCACCGGACGTTTGGGACAAATAGGTACCCCGGATGTGACGAAGATCCACGAGCTCGCACCTGCCGCGATGCTGCGCTGCCCTCCGAGAGGAACTCTCCATGAACCTGAGCCGCAAAGAGATGCTGAGACTGATCGGGACGGGCGCCGGGGCGGTGGCGCTCGGGTCCGCCGCGACGAGCCCCGCGGCCGGCTCGGAACGGGGCGGCCCGCGCGACATCGTGCGCGACGTCGTCGTGATCGGTGGCGGCGCGGCCGGGACGTACGCGGCCATCCGCCTGAGGGAGCTGGGGCAGAGCGTCGTCGTGGTCGAGCGCGACGGGCGGCTCGGCGGGCACACGCAGACGTACACCGACCCCGCCTCGGGCAGCACCCTCGACATCGGCGTCGTCGTCTGGCACGACCAGCCCCTGGTGCGGAAGTGGTTCGAGCGCTTCGACATCCCGCTGCGGAAGGCGTCGTTCGGCGGCGGGGTGACCCGCTACGCCGACTACCGCACGGGCCGCGAGGTCCAGGGCTACGTGCCGCCGAACCCTGGCGCGGCGCTGGCCCTGTACGGCGAGCAGCTCGCCAGGTTCCCGTACCTGGAGTACGGCTTCGACCTGCCCGACCCGGTGCCGGCGGACCTGCTGCTGCCGTTCGGCGACTTCGTGCGCCGGTACGGCCTCGACGACGTGGTGCCGTCGGTCGTCCAGTTCGGCCAGGGCCTCGGTGACCTGCTGCGCCAGCCGACCCTGTACGTGATGAAGAACTTCGGCTCGGACATCCTGCGCAACCTCCAGACCGGCTTCCTCAGCACCGAGCGCCGGAACAACAGCGAGCTCTACCAGAAGGCGCTCGCCGAGCTGGGCGACGACGTGCTGCTGAACAGCCGGGTCGTCTCCACCGAGCGGGACGGAGGGCGGTACGCCTCGGTCCGCGTCGACACACCCGCCGGACGCCGGACCATCCGCGCACAGAAGGTCCTGGTGACGATCCCGCCCCTGCTCGGCAACCTGGGCGGGTTCGACCTCGACGGGCTGGAGCGCCAGCTCTTCGGCCAGTTCCGGCACAGCGCCTACTACACCGGGATCTTGCGCGACTCCGGCATCCCCGACGACGTGTCGGTGCGCAACATCGGCCTGGACACCCCGTACCACGTGCCCCAGCTCCCGGGCGTCTACGTCATCTCACCGGCCGGCGTCCCCGGCCTGCACAACATCAAGTTCGGCAGTCCCACCGCGCTCTCGGACCGGGCGGTGCAGGACGAGATCCGGGCGAGCATGCGCCGTCTGCGTGATGCCGGCACCATACCGACCGCGCGCACCGACTTCGCCACCTTCGCCAGCCACACCCCGTTCGAGCTGACGGTGCCGGCCGCCGCCGTCCGCGCGGGCTTCTACCGCCGGCTCGCCACGCTCCAGGGCCGCAACCGCACCTTCTACTCGGGGGCTGCCTTCCACACGCACGACTCGTCGCTGATCTGGCAGTTCACCGAGACGCTGCTGCCGCGGGTCGTCGCCTCCTGATCTGACCGGACCTGGCCCGGCCGGCCCCTTGGGTGGGCCGGGCCGGTGCGGGGCGGGCCGGGCCCGGATCAGCGCGTCGGGACGATCCCGGTCCGCCCCTCCCAGGTGCCGTGCTCCGCGAGCGGGCGGAAGCGGAACGTCGCGAACTCGTGGTGGAAGTCCCGACGCCGACGCTCGACCATGGCGTCCGCGTGCCGCCGGTCCGCGGGCGCCTCGCGGGGCGCGTGGGCGGCCCGGCCGTGCACCATCGACTCCATCTCGCGCACGGTGCGCCACACGGAGAACGTGGAGATGGTGCCCGGCGGCCGGAAGGCGGCCAGGGCGAGCGTGGTGCCGGGGTGGTCGCGCACCTGACGTTCGACGGGCCTGCCCCACCGCAGGAACCGGGGCACCTCGGGCAGCCGCATCCGCGCGACCGTCACCCCGACCACGGGTTCCTCCTGGTCCCAGCCGCCGGCCCGGGCGGGTAGGCCGGGCAGGGCCGCCAGCCGGGACCAGCGCCGCAGGTACTCCAGACGGACGTGCCACCCGGACGCCAGGTGGCGGCCGAGGGCGTCGTCGGACAGGAAACGGTCCACGGCGTCCTCGTCGCGCCACTGCGCGAAGACCGCGATCCGCCGGAGCTGCAGCCGGTCCGGGGAGACGACGGGCGCCCCCAGGCGCATGAGGGCCAGGCACTCGGCATGGTCCAGCCCGGGCGTGGTGGTGCCCGACGGCGGTCGCACCAGCGCGCGGGCCGTCACGGCGGCCGGCAGCTCGGCGAGGTGGAAGGTGTGGATCATCGGGCGCGCTCCATCTTGTAGTGCAGGCGCATCATCCAGGTGCGCCACATCCGCAGCTCGTGGTCCGTGCGCAGCACGCCGTACGGGTCGACGTACAGGCGGAAGGTCTCGTGGAGCGGGACGCGCGCCGCGAAGTCTCGTCCGCCGTCGCGCGCGACGACGTACGCGCCGTCCTGCCCGAACCGGCCCGCGGGCGACTCCAGGACGAGCCCGCCGTCGTCACCGACGGCCGGGCGCAGGAACACCTGGAGGTTGCCGGACTCGAGCGGGAACGCCACGTGGACGCTCGGCTGCGCGCTGCCGGGGAGGCGACGCGCCGAGTAGCACCCGCTGAACACGTAGCGGCCCGACGGCCGGAGCGTCCGCAGCCACGCGGCGCCCACCTGCGCGCCGTCGCGGTCGCGGATCACCCGGACCCGGCTGTCCATCCCGTGCGCGACGTCGAGCGGGCGCATCGGGAGGGAGAGCTGCTCCACCCGGCGGGCGAACAACCGCGCGATCAGCTCGCCGGCCGGCCAGAACAGCGGCGACCACCCGCTCCACACCTCCATGTGCCAGGCGGCGGTGTGCTCGTAGAAGTCGCGGATCCGGGGGTCCAGCCGGGACGCGTCGAACCCGGGACCGTCGAGCACCGTCATCGCCGGGAGCAGGCCGGGCGCTGGGTCGGCCGACGCCTCGGTCCCGGCGTCGTCGTCGACCGTGCCGCCGTGGTGCGCGGCCTCGGCGGCGAGCCAGCCGTCCGCGACCGTCGAGGAGTGGCTCACCGGGGCACGCAACCAGGAGTGTTCGCCGGCAAGGTCGACGGGCCTGCCGGCCAGCCGCCAGAACTTCCGGGACCCGAGGTCCAGCCGATGGTTCACGAGAACGCATTGTTGCAGGGTGTCCGTCGGTTACGGTCGGGACGTGCTGCTGCCTGATCTGTCGACGCCGGGGGCGGACCTGCCCGTCCGTGCGGTCCTGCCCGCCACCGTCGACGCCGTGCGGTCGCGCGGCACCGCGGTGCTGGTAGCGCCGCCCGGGTCGGGCAAGACCTCGCTGCTGCCGCTCGCCCTGGCCGACGCGCTCGGGGGCACGATCCTCGTCGCCGAGCCGCGCAGGATGGCGACCCGCGCGGCCGCCACCCGGCTGGCGACCCTCGTCGGCGAACCGCTCGGGCAGCGGATCGGCTACACGATGCGCGGCGAGCGCAGCGGCGGCAAGGGGCTGCGGGTCGAGGTGGTCACGACGGGCCTGCTCGTCCGGCGTCTGCAGCAGGCCCCGGAGCTGCCGGGCGTCTCCGCGATCGTGATCGACGAGTGCCACGAGCGGCACCTCGACGCCGACCTGCTGCTGGCGCTCGCGATCGACGTCCGGGCGAACCTCCGCGAGGACCTGGCGATCGTCGCGACCTCGGCGACGGCGGACACGGTCCGGCTGAGCCGCGCGCTGGGCACGGACGTCCCGGCGCCCGTGGTCACCGCGTCCGCAGCGCTGTTCGACGTCGCGGTCGAGTGGGCCCCGCCGCCGGTCCCCGCACCGCTGCTGCCGGGCGGACGCGTCGACCCGCGCCTGCTGGAGCACGTCGCGGCCGTCGTCCGGCGAGCGCTGGCCGAGAACGAGGGCGACGTCCTCGTCTTCGTGCCGGGCGAGGCCGAGATCAACGGCGTGGCCCGCCGGCTGGCCGACCAGAACGTGCTGCCGTTGTTCGGGCGCCAGTCCCGTGCGGAGCAGGACCGCGCGCTGGCGCCGTCGGCTACCCGGCGGATCGTGGTGACGACGTCGGTCGCGGAGAGCTCGCTGACGGTGCCCGGGGTGCGGGTCGTGGTCGACTCGGGCCTGTCCCGGGAGCCGCGCACCGACCAGTCCCGCGGCCTGGGCACGCTGGTCACCTGCCGGGTCTCGCGGTCGTCGGCCGAGCAGCGGGCGGGGCGCGCCGGGCGGGAGGCGCCGGGCCGGGTCTACCGCTGCTGGTCCGCCACCGACCACGGCCGGCTGGACGACCATCCGGCGCCGGAGATCGCCATCGCCGACCTCGCGTCCTTCGCCCTCGACCTCGCGGCGTGGGGCGCGCCCGCCGGTGCGGGCCTGACCCTGCTCGACGCGCCGCCGGTCCCGGCGATGACGGCGGCCACCGAGCTGCTGGGCCGGATCGGTGCCGTGGACGACGCCGGCCGGATCACCGCGCGCGGGCGGCGGATGGCGGCGGTCGGGGCGCACCCCCGGCTGGCTCGCGCGCTGCTCGACGGGACGCCGCGGGTCGGCGCCGACCGGGCCCGCGAGATCGTCGCGCTGCTCTCGGACGACTCGGGCCGCGGCTCCGGCGACGACCTGCCGGCCCGCTGGCGCGCCCTGCGCCGGGGCGACGACCGCGGCGCCACGGCCCGCTGGCGGGAGGAGGCGAAGCGGCTCGGCCGGGGCGCTCCGTCGTCGGGCGGTGGGTCGGGCGGCGCGGCCGGGTTCGCCGGGCCGGCCGGGGCGGCCGGGCCGTCCGGCCGGGAGACTCAGCGTGTACCGGACGATCTCGCGGCCGGGATCGTCGTGGGGCTCGCGTACCCGGAACGGGTCGCCCGGGTCCGGGGGAGCGACTCGGCGACCTACCAGATGTCCGGCGGCACGGGCGCCGCGCTGGACCCGCAGTCGCCGCTGCGGTCCACGCCGTGGCTGGCGATCGCCGTCGCCGACCGGGCCCCCGGCCGCGCCGACGCGAGGATTCGTTCCGCGGTGCCGATCGACGAGGCCACAGCCCGCGACGTGGCGGGCGACCTCGTGACGACCACCGACCAGATCCGCTGGGACGACGGCCGGGTCGTGACGCGGCGCGTCGAGTCGCTCGGCGCCATCGTGCTGGCCGACGTCCCGCTGGCGAAGCCCGACCCGCTGCTCGTTCAGGCGGCCGTCCGCGACGGCCTCCGGCGCAGCGGCCTGTCCGCGCTGCGCTGGTCCGAGGCGGCGCTCGCCCTGCGGGAGCGGCTCGCGTTCTGCCACGCCCACCTCGGTGACCCGTGGCCCGCCGTCGACGACGACGCCTTGCTGGCCGGCCTGGACGACTGGCTGGGCACCGAGCTCGCCGCGGTGCGCGCCGCACGCGACCTGGCCCGCATCGACGTCGCCTCGGCGCTGCGGCGCCTCCTGCCCTGGCCCGCGGCCGGCCGGCTCGACGAGCTCGCCCCGGAACGGTTCCAGGTCCCGTCGGGCTCGCAGGTGCGGCTCGCGTACGACGGCGTCGAACCGCCCGTCCTCGCCGTGAAGCTGCAGGAGGTCTTCGGCTGGACCACCACCCCGGCGGTCGCGGACGGCCGCGTCCCCGTCGTCCTGCACCTGCTGTCACCCGCGCGGCGCCCGGTCGCGATCACGAGCGACCTCGCGTCGTTCTGGAAGCAGGGCTACCCGCAGGTCCGGGCCGACCTGCGGGCCCGGTACCCGCGGCACCCGTGGCCGGAGGACCCGCTGACCGCGGCGCCGACGGGGAAGGTGAAGCCGCGGCGATGAGCACCTCGTCCTCCGAGGCCGGCTACACCCGCGAGCAGCTCCGGCTGTTCCGGCGGCTGGTCCGGCCGTTCTACCTGCGGATGGGCCACGTGCAGGCGCCGACGGAGTTCGATCCTCGCGCCGTCCGCCGGTACAGCCGCAGGCTGGTCCGAGCGGGCAGCAAGGTGACCGCCAAGCAGGTGGGGCTGATGCTGCGCGGCGGTGGCTGGCGCGAGATGACCATGGGCGCGTGGTTCGCGCTCGCGGTGCCCGCCGATCAGGTGCGCGCGGTGGTTCTCGAGGCGTGGGGCGTGGTCGTACCGGACGCCGCGGGGCCGTTGGCGACCGCCAGCGTCCTCGTCGTCGGGCCGGATGCGATCCCGGCCATGCGGTCGTTCGTCGCGCGGCCCGGGGCGCGCGACGATCTTGGGACGGCGGACTACGTCTCGGCGGCGATCGTGCACCTGGGCGGTAGTCCGCCGTCGGCCCCGAACCCGCTGATGGTCGCCTCGTTCGAGGACTCTCTCAGCATTGCTGCCGAGCTCCGGAGCGACTTCCTCGCACGGCGGCGCACCCGCCGCATCTGGACCATGGGGTCGTGAGCCCCAGGACGCCGACGAACCCCGCGCGGGCCGCCGCACCTTGCCCCCCACCATGACCCAGCCCGCTGCCGATATCCTGGCCCGCATGTCCATCACCTCGGCCCTCGGCGACGACTGGGTTCCGGCGCCGGACGGCGTCCGCGAGCGTTCGGCGGCGCGCGTCCTCCTGATGGACGACGCCGGCCGGGTGCTCGTGATGCGCGGGCACGACGTCAACCAGCCGGAACGGTCCTGGTGGTTCACGGTGGGCGGCGGCATCGACGCGGGGGAGACGCCGGAGCAGGCGGCGCTGCGCGAGACCCGCGAGGAGGTGGGCATCGACCTGCCCGCCGGGACCTTGGTGGGGCCCGTGCTGACGCGGACGGGCATCTTCGACTTCTACGCCGAGACCTGTCGGCAGTACGAGGTCTTCTACCTCGCGCGCATCCCGGACGCCGTCGAGGTGACCGCCGAGGGCTGGACCGACGCCGAGCGCGAGCTGCTCGACGAGATGGCGTGGCTGACGGCGGCCGAGCTGCGCGCCCAGCCGCTGGAGGTGTTCCCGCCGGAGCTGCCGGAGGTCATCGACCACCTGGTGGCCGGCTGGGACGGCGAGGTCCGCCACCTGGGCGAGCAGCACGACGACTGAGCCCGCCGAGGCGCCGTCCGTCGGCGTTGCGTCGCGTCCAAGTCCCCGTAGAGTTCTCGTCAACACGACCGGCCCCTCTGATCGCCCAGCGATCACGGGTCGGTCTTCGTGTGTTCCTCCGACATGGGTTCCCCGCCGACTGGGCGGACCGCATGCCGTAGAGGGGCTCACTGTCCGTTCCGGGCCTGTCGGGTACCGCCGTAAGATGGACGGTTGTGAGCAACCCGACCATCGGCGTCCTGGCCCTGCAGGGTGACGTCCGCGAGCACCTGGCCGCCCTCGAGACCGTCGGCGCGCGCGGCGTGACCGTGCGCCGTCCCGCGGAGCTGGCCGCCGTCGACGGGCTGGTCCTGCCCGGCGGTGAGTCGACGACGATCGACAAGCTGCTGCGCATCTTCGAGCTGCGCGACCTGCTGCAGGCCCGCATCAAGGAGGGCCTGCCGGTGTACGGCTCGTGCGCGGGGATGATCCTGCTCGCCGACCGCATCCTGGACGGGACCGCCGACCAGCAGACCGTCGGCGGCATGGACGTCGTCGTCCGGCGCAACGCGTTCGGGCGGCAGGTCGACTCGTTCGAGACCGACCTCGACTTTGCCGGCATCTCCGACGTCGACGACCCTTCGGCAGGCTCAGGGCGGCGCGGCGGCCCGGTGCGTACCGCGTTCATCCGCGCCCCCTGGATCGAGGAGGCGGGGTCCGAGGTCGAGGTGCTGTCCCGCATCCCGGCTGTGGATACGCAAGGCCGTCCTGTGGCGGCCGCCGGTAGGATTGTGGCAGCACGGCAGGGGTCGCTGCTCGCCACCGCCTTCCACCCCGAGATCACGGGTGACGCGCGCGTGCACGGGTTGTTCGTCAGCATGGTCGCGGGCGGCTGAGCGGTACCCTCGCCGCCGTTCCACAGCATTGATAAGAGCCATCTAAAGGCAAGGAGTCAGGTAGAGGCATGTCAGGTCACTCAAAGTGGGCCACGACCAAGCACAAGAAGGCCGCGATCGACGCCAAGCGCGGCAAGCTCTTCGCGAAGCTGATCAAGAACATCGAGGTCGCGGCGCGGACGGGCGGCGGCGACCTCGCCGGTAACCCGACGCTGTTCGACGCGGTCCAGAAGGCGAAGAAGTCGTCGGTCCCCAACGACAACATCGACCGCGCGCTGAAGCGTGGTTCGGGCGAGGGCGCCGACGCCGTCGACTACCAGACGATCATGTACGAGGGCTACGGCACCAACGGCATCGCCGTCCTGGTCGAGTGCCTCACCGACAACAAGAACCGGGCGGCCTCCGAGGTGCGCCTCGCGTTCTCCCGCAACGGCGGCAACCTCGCCGACCCGGGCTCGGTCTCGTACCTGTTCTCCCGCAAGGGCCTCATCGTGGTGCCGAAGGCCGACGGCGTGGGCGAGGACGAGGTCATGCTCGCCGCGCTCGACGCCGGCGCCGAGGACGTCACCGACCAGGGCGAGGTCGTCGAGGTCCTCACCGAGGCGACCGACCTGGTGTCCGTGCGTACGGCCATCCAGGAGGCGGGCATCGAGTACGACTCCGCCGACGTCATCTTCCACCCGTCCATGCAGGTCGAGGTGGACGTCGAGGGCGCCCGCAAGATCATGCGCCTCATCGACGCGCTCGAGGACAGCGACGACGTGCAGAGCGTCTACGCCAACTTCGACGCGAGCGACGAGGTCATGGCGGCGCTCGACGACGAGGAGTAGGACCGGTAGTAAGCAGGTCCCCGGCCGCGTCCGCGCGGGCAGCGGAACCGCACGTGAGAAGGTTTCTCCGTGCGCGTTCTCGGTGTTGATCCAGGTCTGACCAGGTGCGGCGTGGGCGTCGTCGACTCGCTGCCCGGTCGGCGGGCCCGGATGGTCGCGGTCGGGGTGATCCGCTCGGACGCGGACCTGTCCACCGACCTGCGCCTGCTCAAGATCGCCGAGGGCCTCGACGCGTGGCTGGACGAGCACGTGCCCGACGTCGTCGCCGTGGAGCGGGTCTTCGCGCAGCACAACGTCGGCACGGTGATGGGGACCGCCCAGGCGGCGGGCCTGGCCATGCTGGGCGCGGCCCGCCGCGGCGTCCCCGTCGCGCTGCACACGCCGTCGGAGGTCAAGGCGGCCGTGACCGGGTCGGGACGCGCCGACAAGGCGCAGGTGACGACGATGATCACCCGCATCCTCGACCTCGACGAGCCCCCGCGGCCCGCCGACGCCGCCGACGCGCTCGCGCTCGCCGTCTGCCACCTGTGGCGCCCAGCGGGGGCCCTGCAGGGCGGCGACCGGCACGAGCTCACGCCCGCCCAGCGCGCCTGGGCCGCGGCCGAGCAGGCCGCCAAGCAGCGTCCCCGCCGCTGACGGCGTGCCTCCCCGGAGGGCACCCCGCGCTTGTTAGGCTCCTCGCACGAACGTTCGATAGGAGGGGGAGCCCGTGATCGCCTCGCTGACGGGGACCGTGGCCCATGTGACCCTGGACCGCGCGGTGGTCGACGTCGGCGGCGTCGGCTACCTGGTGCACGCCACGCCCGCCACGCTGGCCGCCCTGCGGGTCGGCGAGACCGCCGGCGTCGCCACGAGCATGGTGGTCCGCGAGGACTCGATGACCCTCTACGGGTTCGCCGACCCCGACGAGCGCGACGTGTTCGAGGCCGTGCAGACCGTCTCCGGCGTCGGGCCGCGCCTGGCCCTCGCGATGCTCGCGGTGCACACCCCGGACGCGCTGCGCCGCGCCGTCGCCGGCGAGGACCTCGCCGCGCTGACTCGCGTGCCCGGCATCGGCCGCAAGGGCGCCCAGCGCATCGTGCTGGAGCTGGGCGACCGGCTCGGGCCCCCGTCCGGGACCGGGGTCGCCGAGGCAGCGCCGAGCGCCGCCGCGGCCTCCGCCGACCACTCCGAGCGCGTCGTGGAGGCCCTCGCGGGCCTCGGCTGGCCCGCCAAGCAGGCCGACGACGCCGTCGCGAAGGTGCTCGCCGAGGCGGGCACCGACGCGGTGGCGGCCGACGAGGTCGCCACCACGCTGCGCGCGGCCCTGCGCGTGCTGGGAGGCCACCGTGGCTGACGTCTCCACCGAGACGGAGGGCGGCAGCCGCATCGTCGCCCCCAGCGCCGACGAGATCGAGCGGGCCGCTGAGGCCGCGCTGCGCCCCAAGCGGCTCGACGACTTCGTGGGCCAGCGCGTGGTGCGCGACCAGCTCTCCCTGGTGCTGCAGGCCGCGATGGCGCGCGGCAACCCGCCCGACCACGTGCTCCTGTCCGGCCCGCCCGGCCTCGGCAAGACGACGCTGGCAATGATCATCTCCGGCGAGCTGCAGTCGCACCTGCGCCTGACCAGCGGCCCCGCCATCCAGCACGCCGGTGACCTCGCCGCCGTCCTGTCCTCCCTGGAGGAGGGCGACGTGCTGTTCATCGACGAGATCCACCGCCTCGCCCGACCCGCCGAGGAGCTGCTCTACGTCGCGATGGAGGACTTCCGGGTCGACGTCGTCGTCGGCAAGGGCGCCGGCGCCTCCGCCATCCCGCTCGCCCTGCCGCGGTTCACCGTCGTCGGCGCCACCACGCGCTCCGGCCTGCTGCCCGCCCCGCTGCGCGACCGCTTCGGGTTCACCGGGCACATGGACTACTACTCGGCCCCCGAGCTGGAGCGCGTCATCCTGCGCTCCTCCGGGCTGCTCGGCGTCCACCTCGACCACGCCGCCGCGCACGAGATCGCCGGCCGCTCCCGCGGCACGCCCCGCATCGCCAACCGGCTGCTGCGCCGCGTGCGGGACTGGGCGCAGGTCCGCGGCGACGGCCGGCTCGACCTGCACGCCGCCAAGTCGGCGCTGGAGGTGTACGAGGTGGACCCGATCGGCCTCGACCGACTCGACCGCGCCGTGCTCACCGCCCTGTGCACCCGGTTCGGCGGCGGACCCGTCGGGCTGTCCACGCTCGCCATGACCGTGGGGGAGGAGGCCGAGACCGTCGAGACCGTCGCGGAGCCCTACCTCGTCCGCGAGGGCCTCGTCGGGCGCACCCCGCGCGGCCGCGTCGCCACCCTCGCCGCCTGGGAGCACCTCGGGCTCACGCCGCCCCCGCAGACCCTCGGAGCCGTGACCGGTACGGCAGACCCGGGAACTTTGCTCGACCCCTGACGTTGTCTGTATGGCAACCCTTATGCGGGAAGCCCGAGGATCCGCGCCCGCGCACTACACTGGGTTGGATCCTCGTCGCACACGTGCGCCATCTCCGTGCGCAGCACATCCGACACAGCAATCGAACAGGGACCTCACCGTGGAAATGTTTATTCTCGTCGCGATCCTTCTCGTGGCGATGTTCTTCATGTCCTCCCGCACCCGCAAGCAGCAGCGCGCGGCGGCGGAGTTCCGGAACAACCTCACGGTCGGCACCAAGGTCATGACGGCCTCCGGGATGATCGGCACCGTCGTCGACGTCGACGAAGCGGCCGACCAGGTGACCATCGAGTCCGTCGCGGGCAGCCAGACCACCTGGCTCCGTGCCGCCATCTCCAAGCAGGTCGAGGAGCCCGTCGCCGACGACGCGGACGACGAGATCACGACGGATGAGTCCGACGTCACAGCAAAGGGCGAAACGGGAAGTACGATCAGCCCGGACGCGACCGACGTTCCCGACGACCTGTCCAGCCTCGACACCGCCCAGAGCGAGTACCGGGAGCAGCAGCGACGGGACGCCGACGCAGACGGCAAGTGACGGCCGCGCCGTCCGGTGACCCCGGGCGGCGCCGAACCCGCGCCGGACGTACCCCGGCGCGCACACGAGAAGAGACAGACGTTGGCGACTGACACCCGGCGCTCGCGGCCGGTTCGCACGATCGTGCTCCTGACGATCCTGACGATCCTGCTGCCCTTCGGCGCCCTCTTGGCTGGTTGGCAGCTCGACGGAAAGTCGAGCGACAATCCGGACGGCGCGAGCCTGGCCCCCGGTCTGGCCCTCGATCTCCAGGGCGGCACCCAGGTCATCCTGAAGGCCGTCACCTCGGACGGTTCCGAGATCACCCCGGAGGCGATGGAAGAGGCCATCGGCGTGATCCGGCAGCGGGTGGACGCCAACGGCGTGACCGAGGCCGAGATCGCGAGCCAGGGCAGCAACCAGATCGTGGTCGAGATCCCGGGTCAGGTCGACGACGAGACCGTCGCGCTGATCTCGAAGGCCGCGCAGATGAAGTTCCGCCCGGTCCTGGTGATCGGGAACCCGACGCCGACGACGCAGCCGTCGGCCAGCCCGTCGGCGTCGGCGGACGGCACGGGCGAGGACGCCCAGGCCGAGGGCGACGCCGCCGCGGCGGACGGGCCGACCAAGAAGGAGATCGCGGAGCAGGAAGACGCGATCAAGGCGGCGACCGACCCGTCCGACCTGGCGCAGATCACGCCGTCGGTCCAGGCCGAGTACGACGCGCTGGACTGCACCGACCCGAAGAACCTCGAGGGCGGCGGCGGTGACCACCCGGACCGGCTGCTCGTGACGTGCGACCAGACCGGCGCGGCCAAGTACATCCTCGGCCCCGTCGAGGTGGACGGCACCAACCTGTCCGGCGCCTCGTCGGGCCTCGTGGCGGGCGCCAACGGCACGGTCACCAACGAGTGGGGCGTCAACCTCGACTTCAACTCCGAGGGCACCCGCGAGTTCCGCACGACCACCGAGCGTCTCGTGAACCTGGAGCCGCCGCGCAACCAGTTCGCCATCGTGCTGGACAGCCTGGTCGTCTCGGCGCCGAGCACCAACGTGGCGATCACCAACGGGCAGGCCCAGATCTCGGGCTCCTTCACGCAGCAGTCGGCCGCCACGCTGGCCAACCAGCTCAGCTTCGGCTCGCTGCCGCTGACCTTCCAGGTCGAGGGGCAGAACCAGATCTCCGCCACGCTCGGCTCCGAGCAGCTCCAGCGTGGTCTGTTCGCCGGTCTGATCGGCCTCGCGCTCGTCGTCGTGTACTCGCTGTTCCAGTACCGCGCGCTCGGCCTGCTCACCGTGGCCTCGCTCGTCGTGGCCGGCGCCATGACCTACGTGGTGATCGCGCTCCTGAGCTGGGGCATGGGCTACCGCCTGTCCCTGCCGGGTGTCGCCGGTCTGATCGTGGCCATCGGCTTCACCGCGGACTCGTTCATCGTGTACTTCGAACGCATCCGTGACGAGCTACGCGACGGCAGATCCCTGCGCCTGGCCGTCCAGCGCGGCTGGGTCCGTGCGCGCCGGACGATCTACGCCGCCAAGGCCGTCAACCTCCTGTCGGCCGTGATCCTGTACTTCATGACCGTCGGCGGCGTGCGCGGCTTCGCGTTCACCCTGGGTCTGACGACGATCATCGACGTCATGGTGGTCATCTGGTTCACGCACCCGGTGATGGAGCTCCTCGCCAAGGTGCCGTTCTTCCGCGACGGGCACAAGGCCTCCGGCCTGTCCGCCGACCGGATCGAGGTGACGCCGCGGTACCGGGGCGCCGGCCGGGTCTCCAGCCCGAAGGTGGACACGGCGGACGTGCCCGACTTCGGCTCGCCCGAGCCCGACCGTGAGCTGGTGACGGCGCAGTCCGTGAACCCGGCTCCGCGCACGGCGGAGGACGGCCGCAGGATGACGATCGCGGAGCGGCGTGCCGCCGAGCGCAAGGCTGCCGCCGAAGCGGCTCAGAACGAGGAGAACAACTGATGGCCGGCGGCTTCTCTCAGTGGGGCAACGACCTCTACACCGGTCGTCGCTCCTACCCGATCGTCCAGAAGCGCCGGGTGTGGTTCTCGGTCGTCGCGCTCTTCTCGGCGGCCTCGATCCTGATCCTCGTGTTCCAGGGCCTCAACCTCGGCATCGACTTCCGCGGCGGCTCGGAGTTCACCGTCTCGGGCACGTCGAGCACCGACGAGGACATCGCCATCGAGGCGGTCGCGTCGGTCGCTCCCGGCGAGGAGCCTCACATCAGCCAGGTCGGCGCCAACGCCGTCCGTGTGCAGGTCTCCCAGCTCGACAACCAGCAGACCGACCAGGTCGGCCAGGCCCTCGCCGACGCCTACGGTGTCAACGTCAGCGAGGTGACGTCGAACTTCATCGGCCCGACCTGGGGCCAGTCCGTGAGCATGCGGGCCCTGTGGGGCACCGTGGCGTTCGTCCTGGCGGCGGCGGTCTTCATGGCCGTGTACTTCCGCGCCTGGCGGATGTCGGTCGCGGCCATCGTCGCGATGCTCACCGACGTGCTGGTCTCGGCCGGCGTGTACGCGGTCATCGGCTGGGAGGTCACGCCGTCGACGATCATCGGCTTCCTGACGATCCTCGGCTTCTCGCTGTACGACAAGATGGTCGTCTTCGACAAGGTGCGTGAGAACACCGCCGCGGTGACCGAGCAGACCCGCAGCACCTACGCCGAGCGGGCCAACCTCGCGGTGAACCAGACGCTGGTCCGGTCCATCAACACCTCCGTGGTGGCGCTGCTGCCGGTGGCGGGCATCCTCTTCGTCGGTGGCTTCCTGCTGGGGGCCGGCACGCTGAAGGACATCTCGCTGTCGCTGTTCGTGGGTATCGCCGCGGGCGCCCTGTCCTCGCTCTTCTTCGCGACGCCGCTCGACGTCTCGCTGCGCGAGCGCGAGCCGAAGATCGCGGAGCACACCAAGAAGGTCATGGACCTGCGTGCGGGCCTCGTGGCCGAGGGCGCGGACGAGGGCCAGCTGGCCGCCGCCGCGTCTGGTTCGGCCCAGCTCGTCCCGGGTCACCACCAGGGGCATTCCGCTCAGCCCAGGCGTCGCCGGTAGGCTCACGCCTCGTGGCAGACGACATGACCGACGTCGCCCTCTCCGGCCTGGTGCCGGAGAGGGCGACGCGCGTTCGCGACCTGATCGCGGACGTCCCGAACTTTCCCTCTCCCGGCGTCCTCTTCAAGGACATCACGCCCCTCCTGGCCGACGCCGAGGGCCTGGCCGACGTCGTGGAGGCCTTCACGCGCCTCGCGCTGGCCGACGGCGTCGACGTCGTGGCCGGCATGGAGGCCCGCGGCTTCCTGCTCGGCGCGCCGGTGGCGCACGCGCTCGGCCTGGGCTTCCTGCCGCTGCGCAAGGCGGGCAAGCTCCCGCCGCCCACGCACAGCGTCTCGTACGACCTGGAGTACGGCTCCGCGGCCATCGAGCTGCGTGCGGGAACATTGACCCCGGGTGCGCGCGTTCTCATCATCGACGACGTTCTCGCCACGGGCGGTACCGCGGCGGCCGCAGCAGAGCTGGTGGAGAAGTGCGGTGGCGTGGTCTCGGGGCTCGCCTTCCTGATCGAGCTCGAGGCACTTCACGGCCGCGACAGGCTCCAGGGCCACAACGTCGATACTCTCCTGCGGGTGGACACCCCGTCCGGTGACTGATCGGTCCGGACGGCGCATAGAGGTCCAGGGCTAGACTGGCGACTCCGGGTTTCGTCCCGGGGAAGGAGGCGCGTACATGGCGGAGAACACGGTGTCACGCGCTCCGGTGCCCGAGAAGAACCCGCCGACCCCTCCGGGCGGCAACCGGATGCGCAACCGGCTGGTGCGGCTGGGCGTGCGCAGCATCGGTGGCGGCACGCCCGCGGCCATCGAGCCGCTGCTGCAGGCGATCCGCAGCAACCACCCCAAGGCCGACGTCGCCCTCATCGAGCGCGCCTACGTCGTGGCCGAGAAGGCCCACCGCGGGCAGATGCGCAAGAGCGGCGACCCCTACATCACGCACCCCGTCGCGGTCTCCACGATCCTGGCGGAGCTCGGGTTCGAGGGCACGACGATCGCGGCCGCGCTGCTGCACGACACGGTGGAGGACACCGACTACTCGCTGGACACGCTGCGCGGCGAGTTCGGCGACGACGTCGCGCTGCTGGTGGACGGCGTCACCAAGCTGGACAAGGTGAAGTACGGCGACGCGGCGCAGGCCGAGACCGTGCGCAAGATGGTCGTGGCGATGGCCAAGGACATCCGCGTGCTGGTCATCAAGCTGGCCGACCGCCTGCACAACGCCCGCACCTGGAAGTACGTGCCGTCCAAGTCGGCCGAGCGCAAGGCGCGCGAGACCGTCGAGATCTACGCGCCCCTGGCCCACCGGCTGGGCATGAACACGATCAAGTGGGAGCTGGAGGACCTGTCCTTCCAGACCCTGTACCCCAAGGTGTACGACGAGATCGTGCACCTGGTGGCCGAGCGCGCCCCCGCCCGCGAGGAGTACCTCGGCGTGGTGCGCGGGCAGATCGAGTCGGACCTGCGCAGCGCGAAGATCAAGGCCACCGTCACCGGCCGGCCCAAGCACTACTACTCGATCTACCAGAAGATGATCGTGCGCGGCCACGACTTCGCGGAGATCTACGACCTCGTCGGCACGCGTGTCCTGGTGGACACGGTGCGTGACTGCTACGCGGCGCTCGGCGCCATGCACGCGCGGTGGAACCCGGTCCCCGGCCGGTTCAAGGACTACATCGCGATGCCGAAGTTCAACATGTACCAGTCGCTGCACACGACGGTGATCGGCCCGGGCGGCAAGCCCGTGGAGATCCAGATCCGGACGCACGACATGCACCGCCGCGCCGAGTACGGCGTCGCCGCGCACTGGAAGTACAAGGAGAAGACGCCGGCCGCGGGGGGCACCGACCCCAAGAACCAGGACATGGCCTGGCTGCGCCAGCTCGTGGACTGGCAGCGCGAGACCGCCGACCCGGCGGAGTTCCTCGACTCGCTGCGGTTCGAGATCGGCGGCGACGAGGTCTACGTCTTCACGCCGAAGGGCTCGGCCATGGCGCTGCCCGGCGGCGCCACGCCGGTCGACTTCGCGTACGCGGTGCACACCGAGGTGGGGCACCGGACCATGGGCGCCCGCGTGAACGGCCGCCTGGTGCCGCTCGACTCGCCGCTGGAGAACGGCGACGTCGTCGACATCCTCACCTCGAAGTCGGAGACGGCGGGGCCGAGCCGCGACTGGCTCGGGTTCGTGAAGTCGCCGCGCGCCCGCAACAAGATCCGGCAGTGGTTCACCAAGGAGCGCCGCGAGGAGGCCGTCGAGACCGGCAAGGACTCGATCGCCAAGGCGATGCGCAAGCAGGGCCTGCCGATCCAGCGCCTCATGTCGCACGAGACCCTGGTCGGGGTCGCGGACGAGATGAACTACCAGGACGTGTCCGCGCTGTACGCGGCGGTCGGCGAGGGCCAGATCTCCTCGGCGCACGTGGTCGAGAAGCTCGTCAAGGCGCTCGGCGGGGCGGACGGCGCGGAGGAGGACGTCGCCGAGGCGGCCCGTCCCGGCGGGCTCACCGCCCGGCGCGTGCGGTCGGGCGACCCGGGCGTCATGCTCAAGGGCTCCGAGTCCGCGGACGTGTGGGTCAAGCTCGCCAAGTGCTGCACCCCGGTGCCGGGCGACGACATCGTGGGCTTCGTGACCCGCGGCCAGGGCGTCAGCGTGCACCGCACCGACTGCGTGAACCTGGACGGCCTGCGCAAGCAGCCGGAGCGCCTGGTCGAGGTCGAGTGGACCCAGGGCGCGAACACGATGTTCCTGGTGCAGATCCAGGTCGAGGCGCTCGACCGGTCCCGGCTCCTCTCGGACGTCACACGCGTGCTGTCCGAGAACCACGTGAACATCCTCTCTGCGTTCGTCTCGACGTCGGACGACCGGCTGGCGGTCTCGAGGTTCATCTTCGAGATGGCCGAGCCCGCGCACCTCGCGACGGTGCTATCGGCCGTGCGGAAGGTCGAGGGCGTGTTCGACGTGCACCGCATCACCGGCACCAAGCCGGTCGAGCGGCCGCAGCTCCCGGTGTGAACCCTCGTGTCAGACGTACAGGTCCCTCGGGTGACCTGTACGTCTGACACGTCAGGAGGTCCCCGGCGCCCCCGGGAGCAGGTCGCCGAGGTCGAAGCTGACCGGCTCCTCGAGCTGCTCGTACGTGCACGACGCCGGCTCGCGGTCCGGGCGCCAGCGCTTGAACTGGGACGTGTGCCGGAACCGGGAGCCCTCCATGTGGTCGTAGCCGACCTCCAGCACGCGCTCGGGGCGCAGGGGCGTGAACGACAGGTCCTTGCCCGAGCTCCAGCGCGACTGCGCGCCCGGCAGCCGGTCGCCCGCCTCGGCCTTCGTCGGGTCGGTCCAGCCCTGCCACGGGTGCTCCTCGGCCGCGGGCGTGCCGGGCTCCACGACCAGCGGCGCCAGCTCCGCGATCAGCTCGGCCCGACGGGTCGCTGAGAACGACGCCGCGACGCCCACGAACTGCAGCCGCGGACCGTCGTCGGTCTCGTCCCACAGCCCCAGCAGCAGCGAGCCCAGCAGCGGCTCCTCCGGCGTCGACGTCTTGTGCAGCCGGTACCCCGCCAGCACGACGTCGGCGGTGCGGGTGTGCTTGATCTTCAGCATGCTGCGCTTGTTGGGCGCGTACGGGCCGTCCGCGGGCTTGGCGACGACGCCGTCCAGGCCCGCGCCCTCGAACGAGCCGAACCACTCCTCGGCCTCCGCGGCGTCCAGGGTGCGGGGCGTGGCGAAGACGAGGGGGCCGGTCAGCCCCAGCCCGTCCAGGGCCTCGATCCGCTCGGTCAGGGGCCGGTCCATCAGGTCGTCGTCGCCGAGCGCGAGCACGTCGAAGACCACGAGCGCCGCCGGCGTCGTCTCGGCCAGCATGTTCACCCGGGACTCCGCGGGGTGGATGCGCTGGGACAGCAGCTCGAAGTCCAGGTGCGCGGCACCGTGCCCGGGTCGCTGCGCGATGACGATCTCGCCGTCGACCACGCACCGCTCCGGCAGGGACTGGCGGACGGCGGCGACGACGTCCGGGAAGTAGCGCTCCATGGGCTTCGCGTTGCGGGAGTCGATGCGTACCTCGTCGCCGTCGCGGTACACGATGGCGCGGAACCCGTCCCACTTGGGCTCGTAGACGTACGCGGGGCCGGCGTCGTCGCCGGCGGGCTGGGCAGGCACCGAGGGCACGCTCTTGGCGAGCATCGGCCGGACCGGGGGCTGCACGGGCAGGTTGAGAGTGGTCACGGGTACGAGCCTGCCTCAGCGCGGCGCATAGCGCAGGTAGACGCAGCCGTCGTCGAACGTCCGCGAGTCCACGAGTCGCAGCCGCAGGCGGGCGTCCCGGGGGAGGGCCGGCAGCCCGCCGCCCACGACCTCGGGGTAGACCACGAAGCGGAAGTCGTCCACGAGACCCTGCCGGATGAACGGCGCGGCGACGGTGGGCCCGCCGATGGAGACGACCCCGGGCGCGCAGCTCACGATGCGTTGCAGCTCGCCGGGCCCCAGGTCACGTACGAGCCGCGTCCGGGCCGACGTCACGGCCTCCGGGGGCAGGGACGACGAGACGACGATCTTGTCCACGCCCTGCCAGATCTCCGCGTACCGGTCCAGGTGCGGGTTCGGGGTGGACCCCGGGTCGTGCGTCTCCCAGTAGACCATCGTCTCGTACATGCGCCGGCCGTGGACGTAGACGGCGGAGTCGGCCTCGGCCTCGTTGATGAACGCCAGCATCTCGTCGGTCGGCTGCGTGAAGTCGAAGCTCCCCTCGGCGTCGACGGTGTACCCGTCGGCGGACATGTTCGCGGTGTAGCGCAGCGTTCCCATGCCCGTCCGACGGCGGAGCGGCGCCGGACTCATCGGTCCACGCCCGTGCGAGCGGGGTGAGATCGGGCGATGGTGGAGGCTGCACGTCCCGCACCGTCGGAGGAGCAACCATGCCCAAGCGTGACCCCGGACCCAGCGTGAAGGACAAGGAGCTGTACGAGAAGCTCCGCGACGAGGGCAGTTCCAAGGAGAAGTCCGCCCGCATCGCGAACGCCGCGGCGAACACGTCGCGCAAGAGCGTCGGCCGCAAGGGCGGCAAGGCCGGCGACTACGACGACTGGACGGTCGAGAAGCTGCGCAAGCGAGCCGCCGAGATCGGCATCGAGGGGCGTTCGTCGATGCGCAAGGGCGAGCTGATCAAGGCGCTGCGGTCGCACTGAGGATCGAGGTCAGTCGCCGACGGCGTCCTTGCTGCGGTCCCGGTCCTTGTCACGGCTGGGCTGGACCCGCTTGGGCTCGCCCGGCATCTTCGGGTACTCCGGCGGGTAGGGCAGGTCCTCCAGGCCGTTCGCCTCGTCGCGGGCCGCCAGGTCCAGGGCCGCGTCCAGCGAGCAGTCCAGCGCGGGGTCGCGGTCGGCGCGCAGCGCGGCGAACAGGTCGCCCCGCTCCGCGAACCGGCCCGGCGCCGTGAGCACGTCGAAGTCGTCGGGGTGCACGTCGGGCACCTCGTCCCAGTCCAGCGGCATCGACACCGTCGCTCGCCCGTTCGCGCGGATGGACCACGCCGACGCGATGGTGCGGTCGCGCGCCATCTGGTTGTAGTCCACGAAGATCGCCTCGCCGCGCTCCTCCTTCCACCACCGCGTGGTGACCTGGCCGGGCAGCCGGCGCTCCAGTTCGCGGCCGATCGCGATGGTCGCCCGCCGGGCCTCGGTGAACGTCCACCGCGGCTCCAGCGGCACGAAGACGTGCAGCCCCCGCCCGCCCGACGTCTTCGGGTAGCCCCGCAGGTCCAGCTCGCCGAGCAGCTCCCGCAGGTGCGGGGCCACGGCCGCGGCGTCGGAGAAGTCCGTGCCGGGCTGGGGGTCCAGGTCGATGCGGAGCTGGTCGACCGCCTCGACGTCGTCGCGCCGCACCGGCCACGGGTGGAAGGTGAGCGTGCCCATGTTGGCCGCCCAGGCGACGACGGCGGGCTCCGTGGGGCACACCTCGTCCGCCGTCCGGCCCGACGGGAACGCGATGGTCGCGGTCTCCACGTAGTCCGGGGCGCCCTTCGGGATGCGCTTCTGGTAGAAGCCGTCACCCTTCGGGTCGTCGGGCTTGGGCATGCGGGTGGCGAGGTGCGCACCCTCGTGCCAGCCCTTGGGCCACCGCTCCAGCGTGGTGGGGCGGTGCAGCAGGGCGCCAGTGATGCCGTCCGCGACGGCCACGAAGTACTCGACGACCTGCAGCTTGGTGATGTCTCGGGGGAAGACCACGCGGTCCGGGCTCGTCACGCGCACGGTACGTCCTGCGACGTCGAGCTCCACAGCGGGTGTCCTGGATCCGGCCATGGACCGAACCTAGCCCGACAGCAGCTCCCGCGCCGCAGAAAGCGCGCGGTGCGCCGCGGGGCGCCCCACCACGCGGGCCCTCCGGTCCAGCAGCCGGGCGGCGTCCCGCAGGTCCACGCCGCCCCGCGCCAGGGCGACCAGCACGGGCACCGCGGCCTCCTGCGGCGCGGTGCAGGCGACGTCGACGGCGGTCCGCACCCGGCTGGTGACGGGTACGCCCGCGAGGCGTTCGGTGTCCCGCGCGAGACCCGGGGCGCGGCGCGTGACCCGCCCGGGCCGCGGGGCGGGACGGTGCGTGTCGGGGGAGTAGGCCAGCTCGACCGGCGCGCCGTCGGGCCAGGCCGGGGCTGGGACGCCGTCGTACAGCCCGGTGTGCACCCACGCCGCGGTGGCGGCGCCCAGGACGCAGCGGGCGGGCACCTCGCGGGCCAGCGCCAGCGCCCGGTGCCGCGGGCCGACCACCGAGCCGACGCCGACCGCCGCGCCGTCGTGCAGCTCGACAAGCGCGCCCGCGCGGCGCAGCTCCGTCCACGCGACCGGTCCGCCCACGTGCTCCGGGGTGACCACGAGGGCCGGCGCCGTCGGCCCGGGGTCGAGGAGGGCGGCGAGGGACGGGAACGGCACCTGCAGAACCTATGCGCAACGGGCCCGGTCGCGCAGCGCGCGACCGGGCCCGTTGTGGACAAGCATCAGCCGCGGGAGTCCTCCGCGGCCTTGACGACCTGCTCCAGCCACGAGCGGCGGGCCGCCACGGCGGCCTCCAGCTCCGAGACCTTGCGCTTGTCGCCCTTGGCCTGGGCGTCCGCGAGGTCCGCCTCAAGACCCGCGATCGCGGACTCGAGCTGCGCCGCCGCACCCTCGGCGCGCGCACGCGTCTCGGGGTTGGTGCGCTTCCACTGCGCCTGGTCGGCGTCGCGGACCGCGGTCTCGACCGCGCGCAGGCGGGCCTCGATGCGCTGGATGTCGCCGCGAGGAACCTTGCCGGCCTCCTCCCAGCGCTCCTGGAGGCCGCGCAGGGCGGCCTTGGCCTTGTTCAGGTCCTTGACCGGGAGCAGCGCCTCGGCCTCCTCCAGCAGGACCTCCTTGACCTTCAGGTTCTCGCCGTACTCCGCGTCGATCACGGCGTTCTCGGCGTCCCGGGCCTGGAAGAACCGGTCCTGCGCGGCCCGGAACCGGGCCCACAGCGCGTCGTCGTCCTTGCGGGACGCACGGCCCGCCGCCTTCCAGCGCGTCATGAGGTCGCGGTACGCGCCCGCGGTGTAACCCCAGTCGGTGCTGTTCGACAGCGCCTCGGCCTCCGAGACCAGCTTCTCCTTCTCGGACTTCGCGGCGCTGTTGCGCTGCTCCAGGTCCGCGAAGAAGTGCCGGCGCTCACGGTCGAACGCGGTGCGGGCGTGGCTGAACCGCTTCCAGAGGGACTCCTCCGTGGGGCGGTCGATGCGCGGCCCGGAACGCTGTGCGTCCTTCCAGCGGTCCAGCAGGGCGCGCAGCTCCTCGCCCGCCGGGCGCCACTGCATCTTGCTCGGGTCGGTCGCCGCGATCTTCTCGGCGGCCTCCACGATCGAGGTGCGGGACGCGACAGCCTCGGCCTTCGCGGCGGAGCGCGCCTGCTCCAGGGCGGCACGCCGCTCCGCGGCGCGACCCCGCAGGGCCTCGACCCGGGTCCGCAGGCCCGCCAGGTCGCCGACGGCGGCGGGCTCCGCGGTCTCCTCGCCGAGCTTTTGCAGCGTCTGGTCGATCTCGCGCACCGACAGGTCCGCGCTGTCCAGCCGGGCCTCGAACAGGCCGACCTTCGCGCTGAGGTCGAGATAGCGGCGCACGTACAGCGCGAGCGCCTCCTCGGTGGTGACGCCGGGGAACTGGCCGACGACGCGCTCGCCGTCGCCGTCGTTCACGTAGACGTTGCCCTCGTCGTCGACGCGGCCGAACTTCTCCGCCTCGGCGTGCGCGACGGCGTCCGCTGCGGCCGGCACCACCGGGGTGGGTGCCGTCGCCGGGGCGGACTGCGCCGCAGCAGGAGCCGACGGCGCGCCCGGCTTGGGCGCACGCGGCCGCGCGAGAGCGGCCGGCGACGGGATCGCCGACGGCTTCGGGGCCGCGGGCGTCGGCGCGGGAGCGGGAGCTGCGGCCTCGGCGGCCGGGGCCTCCGTCGCCGGTGCCTCCTCAGCGGGTGCCTCCTCGGCGGGGGTCTCCGTTGCCGGGGCCTCCTCCGTCGGGGTGTCGGCCTCGGCAGCCGGGGCCTCGGCGGCCGGAGCCTCGGCGGCCGGAGCCTCCGTCGCCGGTGCCTCCTCGACGGGGGCCTCCTCAGCAGGGGTCTCCTCGGCGGGAGCCTCCTCCGTGGGAGCGACGTCGGCAGCAGCCTCGACGGGAGCCTCGGCCTCGGCGGCGGCCTCCTCGGCCGGAGCCTCCTCGGCGGGAGCCTCCTCAGCCGCAGCTTCTTCGGCCGGAGCCTCGTCCGCAGGCGCCTCGTCCGCAGGTGCCTCGGCCTCGGCCGCCGGAGTCTCCTCCGCGGCCGGTTCCGTCTCGGTGGCCTCGGGGGCTGCCTCCGCGGCAGCCTCCGGTGCGTCGGCCTCGACGGCTGCCTCAGGCGCCTCCGCGACCGCCTCGGCGGTCGCCTCGGCTGCGGTCGGAGTCTCGGCCACGGGCTCGGCGGGCGCGTCCTGCTGGACGGGCTCGGTCGAGCGAGAAGTGGGTTCGCTCACTGGGTCTCAACTCCTTCGATGGTGACCGGGTTGGCGGGCTCACCGTCAGGTGCACCGCCCGCCGCTCCCGCGTCAGCGACTGCTTGGACAAAGTCCAGGCCGGATGTGATCGTGCCGAAGACCGTGTACCCACCGGCTGTGTCGGAGGGGATGGTCGAATCCTCGTAGACGAGGAAGAACTGGGAGCCCATGGAGTTGGCGTCGTCGCCGCGCCGCGCCATCGCGACGGTGCCCGCGGGGTAGACGTCGTCCGCCGGGGCGTTCTCGACCGGGCCGAAGTCGTAGCCCGGGCTGCCGGAGCCGGTGTAGGTCGGGTCGCCGCACTGGAGCACGAAGATGCCCTGCGTCGTGAGGCGGTGGCAGCCGGTCCCGTCGAAGTAGCCGCCCTGGGCGAGCGTCACGAAGTTCGCGACGGCCTGCGGCGCTGCCGCGCCATCCAGCTCGAGCTCGATGTCGGCGTTCGTGTCGCCCGAGCAGGCCTGCAGGGAGACGGTCCAGGTGCGGTCCTCGGCGACTGACGGGTCGGCGAGCTCGTACGTGTCCCGCGCCTCCTCGACACCCGCCGGGCAGGCACCCTCGGCGCCGGCCGCGGGATCGGGCTCGGTGGTGTTGATCAGCGCGGCGACCACGAAGGCGCCGACGAGCGCGAGCACGGTGAACAGCGCGACCAGGGACCACAGGCGCTGCTTGCGCGCGCGCTTGGCCGCCTGCCGCTGCGCCCGCTTGTCGGCCTGCCTGGCCTGCTCCGCGCGCTGCCGCTGCTTGGTGGAAGCCACCGCGTTCCCTTCTCCGTGCTCTCTCGTGCTCACCCCGACCCGGGGCGCGGTCACGCTGGACCGATTCACCTGATGGATCCGGGGCGAATCACCCCGTGCGGGGACAGTGTAGGCATCGGATGCCAGGTCATACTGTCTGAGCGGCTCCGGCGAGGGGTGAACAAGCGTCCGACAGGGCCGGCAGGACCGGTTAGCGTGGGTTTCGTGGAGCTTCGAGTCGTGGTCGCGCCGGTCTTCGGCACCAACTGCTGCGTCGTGTCCGTGGGCACCGACTGCGTCGTCGTGGACGCCGGCGCGGGCGTCGCGGACGCCGTCGGCCGGCTGGTCGACGACGCCGGGCTGACCCCGCACGCCGTCCTCGCCACCCACGGCCACGCCGACCACACCTGGGACGCCGGGGCCCTCTGCGCCCGGTACGGCATACCGATGCGGCTGCACGAGGACGACGCCTACCGGCTCGCCGACCCGTTCGGCACGCTCAGCCCCGCGCTGGAGTCCGCGCTCGGGCTGCACCGCGACGACTACCGGGCCCCCGAGGTGATCGAGCCGTTCACGACCCCCGGCGGGTCCGCCACGCTCACCTTCGGCGACGTCACGCTGCACGCCCTGCACGCGCCCGGCCACACCGAGGGGTCCACGCTCTACCGCCTCGACGACGACGTGATCCTGACCGGCGACGTCCTCTTCGCGGGCTCCATCGGCCGCACCGACCTGCCCGGCGGCTCGGACCAGGTGATGGGCGAGACCCTGCGCGACGTCGTCCGCGGGCTCGACCCGGCGCTCGCCGTCGTCCCGGGGCACGGCCCGACCACCACCGTGGGGCACGAGCTGGGGGCGAACCCGTTCCTCGCGCAGGGCCGCGGGTGAGGGCGGACGTCAAGGCGGGCGCACTCGACGTGCTCGCGCGGCTGGACGACCAGGCTGTGGAAAACCCGGGCTGACGGCCCGCCGCTCGTGGGAAGATCTGAGGCATGGCAAAGCCCACTCCTCTCTCCGGTTTCCCCGAATGGCTCCCTGACGGTCGCATCGTCGAGCAGCACGTCCTCGACACCCTGCGGCACACCTTCGAGCTGCACGGGTTCGCCGGGATCGAGACGCGGGCCGTCGAGCCGCTGGACCAGCTCCTGCGCAAGGGGGAGACCTCCAAGGAGGTCTACGTGCTGTCGCGCCTCCAGGAGGAGAACAGCCAGATCCCTGACAGGCAGCTCGGCCTCCACTTCGACCTGACCGTGCCCTTCGCCCGCTACGTGCTGGAGAACGCCGGCCGCATCGCGTTCCCCTTCCGCCGCTACCAGATCCAGAAGGTGTGGCGCGGCGAGCGCCCGCAGGACGGCCGCTTCCGTGAGTTCGTCCAGGCCGACATCGACATCGTCGGCGCAGGCGAGCTGCCGTACCACTTCGAGGTCGAGGCTCCGCTGGTGATGGCGGAGGCGCTCGGCGCGCTGCACGAGATCGGCCTGCCGCCGGTCCGCATCCTGGTGAACAACCGCCGGGTCGCGGAGGGGTTCTACCGCGGCGTCGGGCTGGAGGACGTCGAGGGCGTGCTGCGCCAGATCGACAAGCTGGACAAGATCGGCCCGGAGAAGGTCTCCGAGCTGCTCGTGACCGAGTGCGGCGCCACCGACGACCAGGCGAAGGCCTGCCTGGCGCTCGCGTCGATCTCGGGGTCCGACGTCGGCGTGATCGACGAGGTGCGGTCCCTGGCCGAGTCCTACGGCGCGGTCACGGAGCTCCTGGAGACCGGCCTGGCCGAGCTGGGCGCGCTGATCGCCGCGGCGGCGCAGCGTGCGCCGGGTGTGGTCGTGGCGGACCTGAAGATCGCGCGCGGCCTCGACTACTACACGGGCTCCGTGTACGAGACGGTGCTGGTGGGGCACGAGCAGCTCGGCTCGGTCTGCTCCGGCGGCCGGTACGACACGCTCGCGTCCGACGGCAAGAACACCTACCCGGGTGTCGGCCTGTCGATCGGCGTCTCGCGGCTGGTCTCCCGGCTGCTGTCCGCCGACCTGGTGCAGGCGTCGCGGTCGGTGCCGTCCGCCGTGCTGGTCGCGGTGTCGTCCGAGGAGGAGCGCGCGACGTCCGACACGGTCGCCGCGGCGCTGCGTGCCCGGGACATCCCGGTGGAGGTGGCGCCGAGCGCCGCCCGGTTCGGCAAGCAGATCAAGTACGCCGACCGCCGGGGCATCCCGTTCGTCTGGTTCCCGGGTTCCGCGGGCGAGGACGGCGTCGTAGGCGCGGACCAGGTCAAGGACATCCGTTCCGGCGACCAGGTGGACGCCGATGCCGCGTCGTGGGCGCCGCCGGCCGAGGACCGCTGGCCGCGCGTCGTGCCGCGCGGGTGAGCCGTGGGTGAACTGGAGTTTGTTGTCCGGTTTGCCCGAAGTTCGCTGATCGCGTTCGGCTAGCCTCGCGTCGAGTCGTTGAGACTCGGTACGTAACGACGCCGTAGGCCGGTTCCCGGCCCCTGGCGGGTCGAGGGGACAGGCGATGACAGGTTCGGGACGCGTCGGCGACCAGCTGCTCGGCGAGCACTGGGAGCGGTCGCTCGTCGGGGTGACCGGTACGCCCCAGGCGCTGGTGAGACGGCGTCGCGGTTGGCTCGCCGAGAGGCTGGCCCGGGCGTACCGCCGGCACCTGCACCGGACGGCGGACGGGGGCGCCGGCTCCGCGGACAGCAACCGGCTGCACACGCCGCGTCGGGCGCGCCGCCGGTTCGTCGCGCCCGCGATCGTGCTCGGCGCGGGACTCGCCGGTTCCACCGCGGTCCTCGCGTTCTCCCCGGTCAAGGCCGAGCACGTCCCGCTGGTCTGCCCGGCCGGGGTGACCGTCGGCTGGGTCGACCAGTACCGCGACGTGCTCGGCCTGCGCCTGCCGGACCCCCGGGACCACCTGGAGGTCGTGGCGCCCGCGGGATCGACCGTCGCGGTGACCGTCACCGACGGCACCGGGGCCGCCTACCCGACGGTCCGCGAGACGGTCCCCGCCGCCGGCACCCTCGCCGTGGAGCCGCCGCGGGCGATACCCGCGTCGGAGCGCGGGACGTGGAGCATGACGGCCGTCGTGTCGGCTGACGGTGTCTCCGTGGCGAGGTGCGACGCGCCCCTGCCCTGACACCGTGCGCGTGCGGTGACGCCGAGGGATGCGGTGCCTGCCGCTGTGGACAACTTGACGACTGATCGAACGAGTGTTCGAATCGGATCATGCGTTGGCAAGGGCAGGCGATCTCGAACGACGACGGCGCGCTGCCCGGGCTGGAGCTCCCCGGGTTGCGCGACGCCGGGCTGCTGCGTACCGTCCGGTCGCCCGAGTTCGCGGGCGTGACCTTCCACGAGGTGCTCGCCAAGAGCGCCCTGTCGAAGGTCCCGGCCGCCTCGCAGATGCCGTTCCGCTGGACGGTCAACCCGTACCGCGGATGCAGTCATGCCTGTTATTACTGCTTTGCCCGAAATACTCACGAATATCTCGACCTCGACGCCGGCCACGACTTCGACTCCCAGGTGGTCGTCAAGGTCAACGCCGACCAGGTGCTGCGCGCCGAGCTGGCCAAGCCCTCCTGGAGTCACGAGGCCGTTGCGCTCGGCACCAACACCGACCCCTACCAGCGGGCCGAGGGGCGCTACCGGCTCATGCCCGGCATCATCTCGGCGCTCGCGGACTCGGGCACACCGTTCTCGATCCTGACCAAGGGCACGCTCCTGCGGCGCGATCTGCCGCTGCTCGTCGAGGCGGCGCAGAAGGTGGACATCGGCCTCGGCGTCTCGCTCGCGTTCGCCGACACGCCGTCGGGCAAGGAGCTGCAGCAGGCCGTCGAGCCCGGCACCCCGACGCCCAAGGCCCGTCTAGACCTGATCCGCGCCATCCGGGAGACCGGACTGCCGTGCGGCGTGATGGTTGCCCCGGTGCTGCCATGGCTGACCGACTCGCTCGCGCACCTCGAACGGCTGCTCGACAACCTGGTCGAGGCGGGTGCGACCGGCGTCACCGTGCTGCCGCTGCACCTGCGGCCCGGCGCCCGCGAGTGGTACCTCGGCTGGCTCGGGCGGTCCCACCCGCACCTCGTGGAGGGCTACGGCCGCGTCTACGCGCGCGGCGCCTACGCGCACAAGGGCTACCGCGACTGGCTCTGGGAGCGGGTGCGCCCGCTGATCCGCGAGCGCGGGCTGGGCGGGGCCGCGATGCACCGGACGGGCGCGGCCGCCGAGCAGCACACCGAACAACACGCCGAGGGCGACTACCCGCGCGGAGCGTTCACCGGCGTGCGGTCCGACGGCGCCGGCGCGGCGTCTATCGGCGCGGAGGTCGGGAGCGAGACCCTGTTCTGATGCAGCCCCCGATCCCGCGCGTCGAGCCGCGCCTGCCCGGCTACCTCCTGGTGCCGCTGGCGGGCGGGTGGTCGGCCGAGACGTTCCTCGCGACCCCGGCCGCGGGCGGGGACGGCGCGGACGGAGCGCACGCGGGGGAGCCGCTGGTGGTCCGGTACTTCGCCGGCGCCCGGCACGCCCCGGACGCCGCGGGCATCCAGGCGGCGCTGCTCGGCCGGGTCCGCGACGCTCTGCCGGTCCCGGCGGTGCGCCAAGTGCACAACGCCGACGACGGCTCGCCCGGCCTGCTCGTCATGGAGCTGCTGCCGGGGGAGCTCGGCAGCCTGGTCCTCGCGCGGCTGGTCGAGGACCGTCGGCGCGCGGACCGGCGCCACCGCAGGCGCGAGGCCGACGAGCGCCTGCGGTCGCTGGGACGCTCGCTCGGCCGGGTCGCGGGGACGCTCGCCGCGACGCCGCTGCCCCGGAGCGGGCTGTTCGCCGACGCCGCCCTGCGGATCGAGCCGTTCGACCTCCGGCTGCCCGACTGGGTCGACACCCACGCGGCGGGGCTGGTCGCCAGCGGCTGGTCCGACGGCGAGGTCACCGGTCTGCGGGAGGTCGCGAAGCGCGCCGTCGTCGACCTGGAGGGCGCTCCGGCCTGCCTGGTGCACAGCGACCTGAACCCGAAGAACGTGCTGGTCGACCCGGAAACGCTCCAGGTCACCGGCGTTCTCGACTGGGAGTTCGCCCACGCGGGCCATCCGGCCACGGATCTCGGCAACCTGCTGCGCTTCGACCGGGAGCCGGCGTACGTGGAGGGGCTCCTGGACGGCTGGTTCGCCGGTCAGGGACCGGACGCCGGTTTCGGCATCGCCCCGAACCGGGCGACCGGCTCGGTGGGACGCCGTCGGGCGACGGACCTGGCGCGCGCCGCCGACCTGGTCGCGCTGGTCGAGCTCGCCGCCCGCGCCACGGAGAACCCGGTGGTGCACCAGGCCCGCGCGCACCTGCGCGCCGTCGCCCGCACCGGCGACGTCCACGCCACCCCGTGACCGGACTTTCGTGGCCGCTCACCTGCGCGGACGTTACGTTGCTCGGTGTGCGGCGCGCCGCGCACCATCCCGGTCGCCGGGCGCCGACGAAGAGGAGGCTCACGTGAGGCTTGTTCGCATGACGTCGCTGGCGGTCGTGACGACCGTCGCCGGATCGATGCTCACCCTTGCACCTCTGACGGCCGCCGCAGAGCCCCGGCAGGCCGTGGCGACCGCCGCGATCACGCAGGTCGCCGACGATCCGGTCCCGGGGACGGAGGAAGAGCTCCGGGCCACGATCCAGGCCATCCTGGACGACCCCGAGGTGGGTGTCGGCGTGCGGCGCGAAGCGCTGGAGGCCCTGGAGACCGGCACCGTCGAGGCCATGACGTACTTCCTCGAGACCGGCTGGCAGGTCGCACAGGACGAGGACAACCGGTTCGCGATCTTCGTGATCCTCGCTGATCCGGACACAGGTCGGGCTGTGCGGGACGCGGCGGGCGCGGCTCTGAGGGACGGCAGCTCGGAGGCACTGGTGTACTTCCTGGAGACCGGCCGATGGATCGCGCAGGACGAGGACAACCGGTTCGCGATCTTTGTGATCCTCGCTGATCCGGAGACGGGTCGGGCTGTGCGGGACGCGGCGGGCGTTGCTCTGAGGGACGGGAGCTCGGAGGCCCTGGTGTACTTCCTGGAGACCGGTCGCTGGATCGCGCAGGACGAGGACAACACGTTCGCGATCTTCGTCATCATCGGTACCCCGGGGATCAGCGCCGCGTTGCGGGCCGCCGCCGTGGCTGCGCTGGACGGCACCCCCGAGGACCGCGCCTACTTCATCGAGACCGGGCAGTACGAGGTGGAGTGACGTGCGGCCGGCGCGTGCCTATCGTGTCGGCATGGCTGAGCTCGCCCCGTACACGATCACCCCGGGCACCCTGGCGAGGCTGGCGCAGCCCACGCTGCCCCTGACCGGCGGCGCGACGATGCGTCCCTGGCGGGAGACGGACGCACTTGCGCTCCAGGAGGCCTACGCCGACCCGGACATCCAGCGCTGGCACGTGCGCCGGGTGGACTCGCCGGACGAGGCGCTCGGGATGATCGTCAACTGGCAGCGGGCCTGGGCGCAGGAGCGTCGTCTGGAGTGGGCGGTCGCCGCCGCCGACGGGTCCCTGCTGGGGCGGCTCGCGCTCAAGGACCTCGTCCTGTTCGACGGCATCGCCGAGATCGCCTACTGGACCGTCCCGGCGGCGCGCGGCCGGGGTGTGGCGCCGCAGGCCGTCGTCGCGGCGAGCGCCTGGGCGTTCGAGGCCGGGTTCCGGCGGCTGGAGCTGGAGCACTCGACGCTGAACGCGGCGTCGTGCCGGGTCGCGGAGAAGGCCGGGTTCGCGCTGGAGGGGACGCGTCGGGGCGCCGCCCGGCACGCGGACGGGCACCACGACATGCACGTCCACGCCCGGCTGTCGGACGCCGGGGGCGCGCTCCCTCTCGAGACCTAAGTTTCTTCGCTCTGCGGCCCCGCAAAGCGAAGAAACTTAGGTCTCAAAGGGGAGGTTGGCTGCCGCCCCCTCGAAGGGGCGGTCGCCCGACGGCGTCCAGGGCCGCCGTCACTCGGCCAGCCCGCCCCCCCGTCAGGCCCGGATCTCGTCCAGGTACTCCGCGATGCGGCCGATCGCCTCGCTCAGCACGTCGACGTCGGGCAGCGTGACGAGCCGGAAGTGGTCGGTCTCGGGCCAGTTGAAGCCGGTCCCGTGCGTGACCAGGATCTTCTTGGCGCGCAGCAGGCCGATCACGAACGCCTCGTCGTCCTTGATCGGGTACATCTCAGGGTCCAGCCGCGGGAAGCAGTACAGGGCGCCGCGCGGCCGCACCGAGCTGACGCCGGGGATCTCGTTGAGCAGCTTGTCGGCGAGCATCGCCTGCTCGTAGAACCGGCCGCCGGGCTGGATCAGGTGTTCGATCGACTGGTAGCCGCCGAGCGCCGTCTGGATGGCGTGCTGCGCCGGCACGTTGGCGCACATCCGCATGTTGGAGACGAGGGTGAGGCCTTCGATGAAGTCGGCGGCGCGGTGCTTGGGGCCGGAGATCATGGCCCAGCCCGACCGGTAGCCGCAGATCCGGTATGCCTTGGACAGGCCGCTGAACGTGATGCACAGGACGTCGTCGTCGGCGAACGTCGCGGTGTGGTGGTGGGTGGCGCCGTCGAACAGGATCTTCTCGTAGATCTCGTCGCTCAGGAGCACCAGGTCGTGCTTGCGCGCCAGCTCCGCCAGCCCCTTGACGATCGACTCGCTGTAGACCGCGCCCGTCGGGTTGTTCGGGTTGATGATCACGAGCGCCTTCGTGGCGGGCGTGATGCGCGACTCGATGTCCTCCAGGTCGGGGTTCCACCCGTTGGACTCGTCGCAGCGGTAGTGCACGGGCGTGCCGCCCTGCAGGCTCACGGCGCCGGTCCACAGCGGGTAGTCCGGCGCGGGGACCAGCACCTCGTCGCCGTCGTCGATCAGGGCCTGCAGCACCATGCTGATCATCTCGGAGACGCCGTTGCCGATGTAGACGTCGTCGACGTGCGTGTCGATGCCGTGCGACTGGTAGTAGTGCGCCACGGCGGTGCGCGCCGAGTAGATGCCGCGGCTGTCGCTGTACCCCTGCGCCTGCGGCAGGTGGTGGATCATGTCCGCCAGGATCGCCTCGGGCGCCTCGAACCCGAACGGCGCGGGGTTGCCGATGTTCAGCTTGAGGATCTTGTGACCCTCGGCCTCCAGCCGGTACGCCTCCTCCAGGATCGGACCCCGGACGTCGTACCGGACGGACTTCAGCTTGCGGCTCTGCCTGATCTCTCGCACCCGATCATGGTCGCAGGTCCCGGCGGGTGCCCCCGTCAGCCGTCCGCGAGCCGCGCCGGAAAACCACCCGTCGCCACCGGGCCCCAGCGCTCGATCGTGATCCGCACCAGCGACTTGCCCTGCTCGACCATCGCCGCGCGGTACTCGTCCCAGTCGGGGTGCTCCTTGCCGGCGGCCGCACGGAAGTAGTCGACCAGCGGCTCCACCGACTCGGGGATGTCCAGCACCTCCGCCGTGCCGTCCACCTGCACCCACGCCGCGCCGAAGTCCTCGCCCAGCGCCAGGAACGACGCCGCCGGCCGCTGCCGCAGGTTGCGCGCCTTCGCGCGCTCCGGGTACGTCGAGACGACGACGCGACCCTCCGGGTCCACGCCGTACGTCACGGGGCTGAGCTGCGGGGCGCCGTCGGTCCTGCTGGTCACGAGGATTCCGTTGCTGCGCGAGCGCAGGAACTCCAGCAGCTCGTCCCGGGTCACGGTCGTGTTGGTCGCGATAGTCCTGGCCATGGGCGTCAGGCTACGCGCCGGGCCACGCGCCACGGCGTTGTCCACAGCCGGCGGCGCCAAGGGGCCCCGGCGGTGACTAGAATTCTCGGGACCCTCAACCCACGCTGGAAGGACTTACTCCGTGCTCCGCACCCACACGGCCGGCTCACTGCGGGCCGAGCACATCGGCCAGACCGTCACCCTCACGGGCTGGGTCGATCGCCGCCGTGATCACGGGGGAGTGGCGTTCATCGACCTGCGCGACGCGTCCGGCATCGCCCAGGTCGTCATCCGCGACGAGGAGATCGCCCACCCGCTGCGCGCCGAGTTCGTGCTGCAGGTCACCGGCGAGGTCGGCCGCCGTCCCGAGGGCAACGCCAACGCCAACCTCGCCACCGGCGAGATCGAGCTCGTCGCCACCGAGGTCGTCACCCTCAACGAGTCCGCCCCGCTGCCGTTCCAGGTCTCGACGGCGCTCGCGGACACCGAGGTCATCGGCGAGGAGGCGCGCCTCAAGCACCGCTACCTCGACCTGCGCCGTCCGGCCCCCGCGCACGCCCTGCGCCTGCGCGCCAAGGCCAACCAGGCCGCGCGCCGCGTGCTGGACGAGCAGGACTTCGTCGAGATCGAGACGCCGACCCTGACCCGGTCCACCCCGGAGGGCGCACGCGACTTCCTGGTCCCGGCCCGCCTCGCGCCCGGCTCCTGGTACGCCCTGCCGCAGTCGCCGCAGCTCTTCAAGCAGCTCCTCATGGTGGGCGGCATGGAGCGCTACTACCAGATCGCGCGCTGCTACCGCGACGAGGACTTCCGCGCGGACCGCCAGCCGGAGTTCACGCAGCTCGACGTCGAGATGAGCTTCGTGGACCAGGAGGACGTGATCGCCCTGGGCGAGAAGATCCTCCAGTCGCTGTGGGCGCTGGTCGACGTCGAGATCCCGACGCCCATCCAGCGCATCACGTTCCACGAGGCCATGCGCCTGTACGGCACGGACAAGCCCGACCTGCGCTTCGAGAACCCGATCGTCGAGCTCACCGACTACTTCACGGCCACGCCGTTCCGCGTGTTCCAGGCCGAGTACGTGGGCGCCGTCGTCATGGCCGGCGGGGCGGCCCAGCCGCGCCGCCAGTTCGACGCCTGGCAGGAGTGGGCCAAGCAGCGCGGCGCCCGCGGCCTCGCGTACGTCACGTTCACCGAGGACGGCGAGCTCGGCGGCCCCGTCGCCAAGAACCTGTCCGACGACGAGCGCGCGGGCCTCGCCGCCGCGACCGGCGCGCAGCCGGGCGACGCGGTGTTCTTCGCCGCCGGCAAGACGACGGAGGCGCGCGCCCTGCTCGGTGCGGCCCGGCTCGAGATCGCGCACAAGACCGGTCAGATCGACGAGGACGCCTGGTCCTTCGTCTGGGTCGTGGACGCGCCCCTGTTCAAGCCGGCCGGCGAGGACGACGACGTCGACCTCGGCTCGTCCGCCTGGACCGCCGTGCACCACGCGTTCACGTCGCCCACCCCCGAGTGGATCGACACGTTCGAGAAGGAGCCGGGCGAGGCCCTGGCCTACGCCTACGACATCGTCTGCAACGGCAACGAGATCGGCGGCGGCTCGATCCGTATCCACCGCCGCGACGTGCAGGAGCGCGTCTTCGAGGTGATGGGCATCGGCCAGGAGGAGGCGCAGGAGAAGTTCGGCTTCCTGCTCGACGCCTTCGCGTTCGGCGCCCCGCCGCACGGCGGCATCGCGTTCGGCTGGGACCGCATCGTCTCCCTGCTGACGAAGTCGGCCTCGATCCGCGACGTCATCGCCTTCCCGAAGTCGGGCGGCGGGTTCGACCCGCTGACGGCGGCCCCGGCGCCCATCACGCCGGAGCAGCGCAAGGAGGCGGGCGTCGACTTCACGCCCGAGGCCGCACCCGTGGCGACGCCCACGGCGTGACCCGTGGCCCGAGGCCCTGGCCGGAGACCCGCTCTCCGGCCAGGGCCTCCGGTCTGCCCGACGGCGGCGTCCCCACCGGGGCGTTCGCAGGCAGGTCCGTCCCAACCCTGGTTAGGTAGAGGTGGGACACCGGTCCTGGTGCTCCCAGCCCTGATCTGGAAGGGAAGGCAGCCTCATGACCGAGAACGAGGGCGGTACGCCGCGCGATCCGCGTGATCCGCGCGAGCCCCAGCCGGAGACGCCGCCTACGCAGCCGCTGCCAGGATCCACGCCCCCGGAGCCCGGAGCGTCACCCACGCAGCCACTCCCAGGACAGTACGGCGCTGAGCAGCCGCCCGCCGGACAGCCGCCGGCCCCGCAGGAGCCCGCAGGGCAACAGCCCGCACCGCAGGAGCCGAACCCGGGACCGCCCGCTGGTCCCGACTCTGCCGCCCCCTACGGTCAGCAGAGCGCACAGACGCCCTACGGGCAGCCCGGCGCCCCCGCGCCCCAGTACGGCTACACCTCCGCCACGCCGCCCAAGAACGACCTGGGCGTGTGGGCGCTGGTCACGGGCATCCTGAGCTTCGTGTTCTGCCCGCTCCTGCTCGGGATCGCCGCGATCATCACCGGCACCATGAGCCGCCGGGCGGTCGACGAGGGCCTGGCGAACAACCGAGGGATGGGTACCGCGGGCCTGATCCTGGGCTGGGTCAACGTGGCGCTCGCGTTGCTCGCCATCGTGTTCTTCATCGTCGCGCTGGCGGTCGGGCTGTTCGCCGGCGGCATCAACGGCTGGGACAACATGCAGAACCCGAACGACTGGAACTACTGACCTCTTGCGCGTGCGACACGGGTAGGTCTCCCCGCGCGGTTTTCCTGCCGCGCGGGGCGTCCTACCTGTAGGTTTGGCACCTCCGGACCGGGCCAGTCCCCCGGCCCACCGCAAGCAGAGAGGTAGCACGATGACCCAGCCTGACGGCGGCCAGTCGCCCTACGACCCGCCGCAGCAGCCCGAGCAGGGGCAGCCCGCGAACCCCGCGCCGGGCTCGGTCCCCGGTCAGCCCGCGCCGCACGAGCAGGCGCCCTACGGCCAGGCGCCGTACGGCCAGGCGCCGTACGGACAGCAGCCGTACGGCGAGCAGCAGCAGGTCTACGCGCAGGGCGCGCAGCCCGGCTACGGTGAGCCGCTGCCGAAGAACAGCCTCGGCGTCTGGTCGCTCGTGCTGGGCATCCTGTCCGTGCTGGGCTGCGGCCTGGTCACGGGTATCGCGGCGATCATCACCGGTGCCAAGAGCCGGGCGGCGCAGCGCGAGGGTCTCGCGAACAACGGCGGCATGGGCCTCGCGGGCCTGATCCTGGGCTGGATCGGCACGGTGCTGATCACCCTCGGCGTGATCGGCTTCATCATCTTCTCGGTGGCGCTCGCCAACTCGTCGGAGTTCCAGGAGGGCTTCGAGCAGGAGCTGCAGAACAGCTACGAGCAGGAGCTCGGCGACACCGGCCAGACCATGGACCCGGAGCTCCAGGAGCTCCTGGACGAGCTCGAGAACAGCTGAGCCTCCACCCCAGCGGTCGGTCAGCCCGCCGCGACCCCGAGGTGACGTCTCCCTCCGGGTCGCGGCGGGCTCACCTGTCGTCTCCCGCCCGCGCCACTCGGCGCGACCGAGCACGGAAGGCAGCACGATGACCCAGCCCGACGACGGGCAGTCCCCGCAGGAGCCGGACGACCGGCCGGCCGCACCACCGGCGGGGGAGGAGCCCACGCGCGAGCAGCCGACGGCCCCGGCTCCGGCCCCGGCTCCGACGTCGCCCGAGCACGCGGCGCCGCCCGCCGGTCCGGCGTACGGCCACCCGGTGCCGCCCCCGTCGGGCCCGCAGCACCCGGCCGGCCAGCAGTACCCGCCCGGCCAGTACCCGTCCGGTCAGCAGTACCCGGCGCTCCAGCCGACGCAGGACGCCGTCGACCCCTCGTCCCCGTACGCCTCGGGCCAGCCGGCGCAGTACCCGGGCCAGCACGCATCCGGGCAGTACGCGTCCGGCCAGCAGTACCCCTCCGGTCAGTACCCGTCGGGCCAGTACGCGTCCGGGCAGGTGCAGCCGTACACGCCCCAGGGCCAGTCCCCGTACTACGGCGCCGCGCCGCAGTACGGCTACGTGCCCGCGCCGCCCAAGAACGACCTGGGCGTCTGGTCGCTGGTCACGGGCATCCTGAGCTGGGTCATGTGCCCGCTGGTCCTGGGCGTGGTCGCGATCGTCACCGGCAACGCCAGCAGGAGGGCGGTGCGGGACGGCCTGGCGAACAACCCCGGGTCGGCGACGGCCGGCCTCGTCCTGGGCTGGATCAACGTGGGCCTGGCCGGCCTCGCCATCCTGGTCTGGATCGTCCTCATCGTCTTCGGGCTCCTCGGTGCGGCGTTCTCGGTGACCCAGGCATGAGCAGCGACCCAGCACGCAGCGGCGGCCCAGGCACCCGCACGACCCGGCCGCTCACCCCGGCCCCCGACGTCCCGCGCACCCCGTGGAAGGTGGAAGCATGACCCAGCCCGACGAGTGGCAGTCGCCGTACGAGCCGCCCAAGCAGCCGAACCCCCAGCAGCCCGGCCCCGGTGCGACGCCCGGCCCCGGTGCGACGCCCGGCCCCGGTGCGACGCCCGGCCCCGGCGCGGCGGACGCGCCCGAGCCCGCGCCGGGCCAGGCCGCGCCGACGAACCCCTACCAGCAGCCCTACGGCCAGCCCACGCAGCAGCAGCCGTACGGCCAGCCGCAGCCCTACGGCCAGCCCCCGCAGCCGTACGGTCAGCCGTACCCGCAGGCTCCGGACCAGCAGGGCAACCCCCAGGGGCCTGCTCGGTACTACACCGACCAGCACGGCCAGCCCTACCCGCAGCAGCCGTACCAGGGCCAGCCCTACCAGTACGGCATGACCTACCCCGTCGCGCCCGAGAAGAACGCCCTCGGTGTGTGGTCGCTGGTCCTCGGCATCCTCAGCGTCATCATGCTGTTCAGCTGCTTCGTCGGGTTCCTGGCCGGTATCCCGGCGGTCATCACCGGGCACCTGAGCCGCAAGGCGCAGAAGGAGGGCCTGGCCGACAACGGTGGCATGGCCCTGGCCGGCATCATCACGGGCTGGGTCACGATCGGCCTGACGCTGCTCGCGGCCGTCGGGATCGCCATCGCGTTCAGCATCCCGGAGTTCCGCGAGGGCTTCTTCCAGGAGTCCACCTCGAGCTACAGCTACGAGTACTGAGCCGGCGCGCGGCCGGCCGGCCGCGGGTCACACACCCGCGGCCGCGCCGGCCACGTAGCCGTCGGGGCGCACCAGCAGCGCGGTCGCCCCGCCGTCGGTCCGGCGGACGACGACGCGCCCGGCGGGGTCGACCTCGCCGGGCGCCGCCGGGAGCTCCGGGGCCGCGGCCCCCGCGGCGGCGACCAGGACGAACCGTCCCGCGCGGAGCGCCTCGGCCAGGCGCGAGCCGCCCTCCAGCGGCAGGTCCCGTGCGCGGGTCCCGACCAGCGGGTGCGACCCGCGGGGCGCCGGGACCAGCGGGTGCGACCCGCGGGGCGCCGGGTAGGCGACGCCGAGGGCCGAGACGGTCAGCGCGGCCCGGCGTCGGACCGGCGCCACCCGCGACACCAGGCCGACGACGCCGCGGCGCACCGCCGCCACGGCCGGCCCCGGCAGCGTGGCGGCCCGCAGTATCCCGCCGCTGGTGCGCAGCACCTGCCGTCCGACGGGGTGGCGTTCGGCCTGGTAGGTGTCGAGCACGGCGTCGGCCGCGTCGTCGGGCAGGCGGAGCGCGGCCGCGAGCTTCCAGCCGAGGTTCGCGGCGTCCTGCATCCCGGTGTTCATGCCGAGGCCGCCCGCGGGGCTGTGCACGTGCGCGGCGTCGCCGGCCAGGAACACGCGGCCCGCGCGGTAGGTGGGGGCCTGCCGCTCGTCGGCGTGGAAGCGGGACAGGAAGCGTGTCTCGGACATGCCGAAGTCGTCGTGCAGGGTGGCGCGGGCGATCGCGCGCACCTCGTCGAGGTCCACCGGCTCGTCCTCGCCGACGTCGCGGTTGCCGTGCCAGCCGATGAACCGGTACCAGCCGTCGCCGAACGGGGCGAGGAAGCCGAGCGAGTCGTTCGCGGCGGCGACCGTCAGCAGGTCGGCGGGCTGACGGTCGAGCCGGACGTCGGCCAGGACCATCGAGCGGATCACGGCCCGGCCCGGGAACGGGATGCCGACGGCGCCGCGCACCGTGGACCGGGCGCCGTCGGTGCCGACAAGGTACCGAGCCCGCACGGTGGCGCCGTCGGCCGTGGTGACGGTGACGCCGCCGGCGTCCTGGCTCAGGGCGGTCACCTCGGCCTCGTGCCGGAAGGTCGCGCCCGCCTCGTCGGCCCGACGGCGCAGCAGCCGCTCGACCTCGTACTGGGGCGTGACCAGCACGAAGCGGAACCGGGACGGCAGCTCCGCCAGGTCGACCGTCAGGTGCTGGAAGAGCCGCAGGCTCTCGACCCGCTGCCCCCGGGTCAGCAGCTCGTCGGCCAGGCCGCGCGCGTCGAGCACCTCCAGGCTGCGGGCGTGCACGGCGAACGCCCTGGTCAGGTTGCTCAGCCCCGCCGGACGCTTCTCCAGGACGGTGACCCGCGCCCCGGCCGTGGCCAGGTCCCCGGCGAGCAGCAGGCCGGTCGGCCCGGCCCCGACGACGATGACGTCCGTGTCCATGGTGTCCTCCTGGTGTGCGCGGTCAACGGGTGTTTGCCAACGCTTGTTGACCAACGTAGCGGACGCGCTCGACGGGGGTCAACGGACGTTGGCCTACAGTTGTTGGCATGACCGACACCGATGCCCCGCGGCGCCGCTCCGACGTGACGCGCGCGTCGATCCTGACGGCCGCCCGCGAACGGTTCGCCGCCGACGGCTACGAGCGCGCCACGGTGCGCGCCATCGCCCAGGACGCGGGCATCGACCCCTCGATGGTGATGCGCTACTACGGCTCCAAGGAGGGCCTGTTCGCCGCGGTGATCGACGTCGAGCTGGTGCTGCCCGACCTCGCCTCGATCCCGGTGGACGACGTCGGCGCCGTGCTCGTGGGCCACTTCCTGGACCTGTGGGAGCACGACAGCGTGCTGCAGACCCTGCTGCGCGTCGGGGTGACCAACGAGGCCGGCGCCGCGCGGATGCGCGACGTGTTCACCGGCCAGATCCTGCCGCTCGCCGAGCGGTTCGTCGTCACCCGCGACGACGCCGCACGCCGGGCCGCGCTCGTGGCCTCGCAGGTGCTCGGCATGGCGCTGGTGCGGTACGTGCTGCGCTTCGGCCCGGCCGCGGACCTGACCCGGGCGGACGTCGTCGCCTGGCTGGGGCCCACGGTGCAGCGTTACCTCACGGCGCCGGAGCCGTGATCCGGCGGCTCCGGGTGCTGTCGTTAAACGGTTAGGACCGTGTTCTCCGCGCCGGACGGCGCCGTACGTTCCCGTGACCGCGCCGCCGACGCCGCACGAGACGGAGACCACGACATGTCCATCGATGCTCCTCACCCCGCCACGACCGACGCCATCACGACCGACCCCGTCAAGGCCGACCCCCGCAGGACGGTGCCCGCGTGGCGGGACCTGGCCGTCCGACGGCTCGCGCCCCTTCTCGGCTGGGTCGTCACCCTGGCCGTCGCGGCCCAGCTCGCGCAGGGCGCGTACGGCCAGCTCACCGAGTCCGAGCGGTCGGTGGGCATGTTCGAGGCGATCGGCTTCCCGGCCTCGGTCGTCCTCCTCGTCGGCGTGCTGCAGGCCGTCGCCGTCGTGCTCTACGTGGTGCCGTGGACGGCGTTCCTGGGCGCGCTGCTCCTGACCGCCTACCTGGGCGGCGCCGTCGCCGCGCACGTCCGGCTGGAGGACGCCGTGGCGCACACGCTGACGCCGGTCCTGTTCGCCGTCGGGATCTGGGCCGCGCTGTTCCTGCGCAGCGAGCGCATCCGCTGGGCGGTGCTGACCGGCCGCTGAGCCGATCCGCACGGGCGTGGCGGGGCGCGGCGTGACCTCGGGCGACGGTGCCTGAATTCACGTTGCGCCCCGTCGTCGGGCCGTGTCAGGCTGTGTGCGCTCCTGCGGGTGTGCCGCGCGTGTGAGGGAGCGACTGACAAGGACTGTGATGACGGGCATCTCCCGGTACGAGACCACCTCGCGCTGACGCCTGCCCTCCTCCGAGGGCACCGGGCGTCGGCATCAGCCACCACCCGGGAGTCCTTGCTGTGTTGTCAAACCCTTCTGTCGTGCTGCACGACGTCACTTTCGCCTGGCCCGACGGCGCCGTCGCGCTCGACCACGTCTCCGGCGCCTTCGGCCGCGGCCGCACCGGCCTGACCGGCCTGAACGGCGCCGGGAAGTCCACCCTGCTGCGCGTCGTCGCCGGCCTGCTCCCGCCCACCTCGGGCCGGGTCACCCTGAGCGGCACGGCCGACTACCTGCCCCAGCGCATCACCCTGGACGTCCACGCGACGGTCGCCGACCTGCTCGGCATCACTCCTGTCGTGCGGGCCCTGCGTGCCATCGAGTCGGGGGACGTCGACGAGGCGCACTTCGACGTCGTCGGCGACGACTGGGACGTCGAGGAGCGGGCCGTCGCCCTGCTCTCGGCGACCGGCCTGCCCACCGGGCTCGACCGCTCCGTCGCGACCCTGTCCGGCGGCGAGACCATGCTGACGGCTATCACCGGCGTCCGGCTGCGCCAGTCCAGCGGGAGCGCCGCCGTCGCGCTGCTCGACGAGCCCACGAACAACCTCGACGGCGACGCCCGCGAGCGGCTGTACGAGCTGGTCCAGGGCTGGCGGGGCGCGCTCGTCGTCGTCTCGCACGACCTGGCGCTGCTGGAGCTGATGGACGACACGGCCGAGCTGCGGGCCGGGTCGCTGACGACGTTCGGCGGCCCGTACTCGGAGTACCGGGCGTGGCTGGAGGTGCAGCAGGAGGCCGCGGCGCAGACGCTGCGCGCGGCCGAGCAGACGCTGCGCCGCGAGAAGCGGCAGCGCATCGAGGCGGAGGAGCGGATCGCGCACAGCGAGCGCAAGGGCCGCAAGGACGCCGCGAACAGCAAGTACGTCAAGGCGGTGATCAACGACCGGCGCAACAGCGCGGAGAAGTCGGCCGGGTCGCGGCGCGGGATGCTGGACGACAAGGTGGACGCGGCGCGCGCCGCGGTCGACCTGGCCGAGCGCGCGGTGCGGGACGACGACCGGATCTCCGTGGACCTGCCCGACCCGGGCGTGCCCGCCGGGCGCCGGCTAGCGGTGCTGCGGGGCGCGGACGGCCGCGAGGTGGTCATCCAGGGGCCGGAGCGGATCGCGCTGACGGGCCCGAACGGCGTCGGCAAGACGACCCTCCTGGAACGCCTCCTGACCACCACGAACCCCGCCTCGTTGAGTGCTGGGTATTCGCCCCGTTCGACCCCCTCGGAGGGGCAAATACCCAGCACTCAACGAGAGGGGCGGGACGGGGACGGGAGCGGGGCGGACGGCGCGGCGTCGGGGGAGCTGCTGACCGAGCGTGCCGCGTACCTACCGCAGCGGGTCGACGTGCTCCCGGACGCGTCCTCGGTGCTCGACGCCGTCCGCGAGTCCGCGTCGCACGTCGCGCCGGGGGAGCTGCGCAACCGGCTGGCCCGGTTCCTGGTACGGGGCGCGGCCGTGGACCGGCCGGTCGCGACGCTGTCGGGCGGCGAGCGGTTCCGGGTGGCGCTGGCGCGCCTGCTGCTCGCGGACCCGCCCGCGCAGCTCCTGGTGCTGGACGAGCCGACGAACAACCTGGACATCGCGAGCACGGACCAGCTCGTCGACGCGCTGTCCGCGTACCGGGGCGCGCTGCTGGTGGTGAGCCACGACGGCGCGTTCCTGGAGCGGCTGGGCCTGGACGCGGAGATCCGGCTCGACGCGGAGGGGAACCTGACCGAGCTGCGCCGGTGACGTGTACGGGTTACCACGGATGCGCCGTTTTTCACCCGCTGTGTACGGTCGCCGTACCTGTCCGACCAACCCCTTCGGGAGAAGACGATGCAGACCAACCCGAGGCGTCTCGCCCTGCTCAGCTCCGTGACCGCGATCGTCCTGGCCGCCGGCGGCATGGTCGGGGCGGCCGCCATGGAGATCGCCGGGCCACGGACCGACGCGCAGGCCGAGCCACAGGCCGTGGCCGAGAAGATGCCCGGCGCGCCCTACCTGTACCTGGGCTGGGGTGACCCGCAGAGCGCGACGTCGGTGATGAGCGAGACCGGGGTCTCGGCGTTCACCATGGCGTTCATGCTGTCGTCCGGGGGCTGCACGCCCTCCTGGGACGGCCAGCGGCCGCTGACCGGTGGCACCGACGAGCAGACGATCGACGCGATCAAGGCCGCCGGCGGCCAGGTGCAGATCTCCTTCGGGGGCTACTCGGGCAACAAGCTGGGCCCGAACTGCTCCAGCCCGGAGGCGTTCGCAGGGGCCGTGCAGCAGGTCATCGACGCGCACGGCCCCGACGTCGTCGACTTCGACATCGAGAACACCGACGAGTACGAGGACTACGCCGTGCAGGACCGCATCCTGCAGGGCATCGCGATCGTCAAGGAGAACAACCCCGACGTCAAGGCCGTGGTGACCATCCCGACCACGACGACGGGCCCGGGCGGGGCGGGCTCGCGCCTCATCACGCGCGCCGCCGAGCTGGGCACGCCGATCGACAACTACACGATCATGACGTTCGACTTCGGCGGCTCCGACATGGTGGCCGACACGATCAACGCCGCCGAGGGCCTGAAGGACCAGCTCGCGGCCGCGCACGGCTGGTCCGACGCCGAGGCGTACTCCTACTCCGGGATCTCCGGCATGAACGGGCTGTCCGACGTCGGCGAGACCACCACGCCCGCGCAGTGGACCGAGATCCGGGACTGGGCCAACGCCCAGGGCCTGACCCGGTTCGCGTACTGGGCAGTCAACCGCGACCGCGGCTGCGAGGGCGGCGGTGTGACGTCCAACTGCAGCGGCATCGCGCAGGATGACCTCGCGTTCACGCGGATCACCGCGGGGTTCTGACCTCGCCGCAACGCACTCGGGCACCGGTTCGCACCCCGCGAGCCGGTGCCCGACGTCGTCCGCTCCGGGGCCGGCGCCCGCCCGGCCGCCGTCCGCTCCGGGCCTGGCCGGTTCCTGACCCCGAAATCTGTGTGGTCCCTGTACGTGGTAGCCCCAATGTTGCGGGCGGCAAGGAAGTCGTACGTTCTCCTCACTTACAGCCTTGAAAGTTATGAGGAGGACGACCATGCAAGCACGTCAACGGCGCCATGCTCTTCTACGGCGTGGTCTCGGCGGTCTCGCGACACTGACCCTGGCCCTGGCCACCGTGCTCACGCTCGGCGGGGGCGCCCAGCCCGCGCAGGCGGCCACGGGAGCGATCACCGGGTACGGCGGCAAGTGCGTCGACGTCGCGGCGGCGAGTTCCGCGAACGGCACGCAGATCCAGCTCTACGGCTGCAACGGCACCAACGCCCAGAGCTGGGACGTCCGCACCGACGGCACGGTCCGGGCGCTCGGCAAGTGCCTCGACGTCGCGGACGGGAGCACCGCGAACGGGGCCCGCGTGCAGCTCTGGGACTGCAACGGCAGCGCAGCGCAGCGCTGGACCGCCGGTGCGGACGGCACGCTCCGCGCCCTCGGCAAGTGCCTGGACGCGACCGGCCCGAGCTCCGCGGACGGCACGCCGCTGCAGACCTGGGACTGCTTCGCGGGCGCCAACCAGCGCTGGACGCTCCCGTCCGGCGGCGGCAACCCGCAGCCGAACCCGGCGAAGATGCCGGGCGCGCCCTACCTGTACCTCGGCTGGGGCAACCCGCCGAGCGCCACGTCGGTCATGAGCCAGACGGGTGTGCGCGCGTTCACGATGGCGTTCATCCTCTCGTCCGGGGGCTGCAACCCCGCGTGGGACGGCAGCCGCCCGCTCACCGGCGGGGTCGACCAGCAGACCATCAACGCGATCAAGGCCGCGGGCGGCCAGGTGCAGATCTCGTTCGGCGGCTGGTCCGGCAACAAGCTCGGCCCCAACTGCTCGACGCCGGCCGCGTACGCCGGGGCCGTGCAGCAGGTCATCAACGCGCACCAGCCGAACGTCGTCGACTTCGACATCGAGAACTCCGACGAGTTCGAGAACTACACCGTGCAGGACCGCATCCTGCAGGGCCTGATCATCGTCAAGCAGAACAACCCGAACGTGAAGATCGCCGTCACGATCGGCACGGGCCGCGGCGGCCCCGAGGGTGCGGGCACCCGGCTGATCAACCGGGCCGCGCAGCTCGGTGTCCCGATCGACAACTACACGATCATGCCGTTCAACTTCGGCTCCTCGAACATCGCGCAGGACACGATCAACGCGTCCGAGGGACTGAAGAACCAGCTCAAGTCGGCGAACGGCTGGACCGACGCGCAGGCGTACGCCCACATGGGCATCTCCGGCATGAACGGGAGCTCCGACCAGGGCGAGATCACCACGACCGCGGCCTGGACCCAGATCCGTGACTACGCCCGGAACAACGGGCTGACGCGGCTGGCGTTCTGGTCCGTCAACCGGGACCAGCCCGGGTTCGAGTTCACGCGCATCACGGCGGGCTTCTGATGAGGGCCCGCAGCAGCAAGGCGCCGGTCCGCGCCCTGGTCACGCTCGCGGTCGCCGTCGGGCTGGTCCTGCCCGCGGCGGCGGCCGGGGCGGCCCCCGTGCCCGACGTCGCTCCCGCCGTCGTGCCCGCCACCGCGGAGCAGGCGGCCGCCGACGTGCCGACGACGTTCACCCACCCGGGCGTGCACGTCAGCGCGCCGCAGCTCGACTTCATCCGGGGCCGCGTGCAGGCCGGCGCGCAGCCCTGGCGCGGCGCCTACGACTCGATGATGGGCAGCCGGTACGCGTCGCTGTCCTATACGCCGCACCCGCGGGCCGTCGTCGAGTGCGGCTCGTACTCCAACCCGAACAACGGCTGCACCGACGAGCGCGAGGACGCCATCGCGGCGTACACCCACGCGCTGGCCTGGTCGGTCACGCGGGACACGCGGTACGCGAACAAGGCGATCTCGATCATGAACGCGTGGTCGCCGGTCATCCGGGACCACACCAACTCCAACGCCCCGCTGCAGACGGCGTGGGCCGGCTCGGTGTGGCCGCGGGCCGCGGAGATCATCCGCTACACGGGCGCGGGCTGGGCGGCGGCCGACGTCGACCGGTTCGAGACGATGTTGCGCAACGTCTACCTGCCCGAGGTGATCAACGGCTCCAACAGCAACGGCAACTGGGAGCTGTCGATGATGGAGGCCGCCGTCGGAATCTCGATCTTCCTCGACGACCGCAACGCCTACGTCTCGGCGCGGCAGCGCTTCCTGGTGCGGGTGCCGGCGTTCATCTACCTGACGTCGGACGGGTCGGTGCCACGCACCGTGCCGGGCTCCGGCCGGGACACACCGGACCAGATCTTCTCGTACTGGCACAACCAGCGCACGCTGGTCAACGGCCTGTCGCAGGAGACCTGCCGGGACTTCACGCACACCGGCTACGGCCTCTCGGCGATCTCGCACGTCGCCGAGACCGCCGCCATCCAGGGCGACGACCTGTACCCGCAGGTGGGGGAGCGGCTGCGACACGCGCTCGGCTTCCACTCCACCTACCAGCGGGGGACCGCCGTGCCGTCCTGGCTCTGCGGCGGGTCGGTGCACCTGGGCCTCGGCCCGGTCACCGAGGTCGGGTTCAACGCCCTGCACAACCGCCAGGGGTTCGCGATGAGCAACACCCAGGCCCTCACGGAGTCGTCGCGCCCGGCGGGCACGAACAACCTGTTCGTCGCCTGGGAGACCCTGACCCACGCGGACAACCCGAACGTCCTCCCCTGACCCCTGACCCCTGACCCCTGACCCCTGACCCCTGACCCCTGATCGTTGAGTGCTGGGTATTCGCCCTCCGGCGCCCGCCAGAAGGGCGAATACCCAGCACTCAACGAGGGGGGCGGGTGTAGCGGGTGTGCATCAGGTAGGCCTTCTCCGGGCCGGTCACCCGCCAGCGCAGCTCCCAGTCCTGGGTGGGCACGGCTGCCACGGCCAGGCCGCCCGCGTACAGGTCCCGGCCGCACAGGTGCTCGACGGCGCCCGCGGTCCACGGGTGGAAGTCGCGGCCGTCCTCGAAGGTCACGCGCCAGCCGGTGGCGGCCCCGCCGTCGGGCAGCGCCCCGCCGTCCGGCCCGGGCTCCCGGACCAGGAACAGCGTGCGCGTCACCGGGGTGCTGCCACCCGCCCAGCGCAGCGTGCCCTGCTCCGCCCAGCGCACGCGGCCGTCGTCCTCCACGAGGAACCGGGCCTCCCCGTCGGCGGTGTACGCGGCGCCGTCGTCGTGCCGGATCTCCCGCACGAAGTCCCAGGTGCCTACCAGCCGGAGAGGATCCACGCCCACGACCCTAGACCGCGGCGGAGACCCCCCGGAAAGGACGCGTCGCCGGGGCAACCGATGGGCGAGGATGTTCCCCATGACCTCGACGCACGAGACCACCGCACCCGCGGACCTGGACCCGGCCAACCCGTTCGCCGCGCCGTCCGCCCTGCCGTACGGCCTGCCCGACTTCTCCGTGATCCGCGAGGAGCACTACGAGCCCGCGATCCTGGCCGGCATGACGGCCCACCGCGCCGAGGTCGAGGCGATCGCCACGAACCCGGAGCCCGCGACCGTGGAGAACACCCTGGTGGCGCTGGAGCGTTCCGGCCAGCTCCTGGGCCGGGCCGCCCGCGCGTACTTCAACCAGCTCCCCTCGGACTCGACCCACGGCTTGGAAGACATCCAGGAGCGGCTCGCGCCCCTGTTCTCCGCGCACCGGGACGCGATCAACATGGACGCGCGCCTCCACGAGCGCGTGCGCGCCCTGGCCGACGCCGCCGAGGCGGGCGACCTCGACCTCGAGCCCGACACCGCGTACCTCGTCGAGAAGCTGATGACGCAGTTCAAGCGGTCCGGCATCGCCCTGTCCCTGGGCGACCAGGACACGCTGCGCGAGCTCAACGCGCGCATCACGTCGCTGGAGGCGAGCTTCGGGCGCAAGCTGCTCGCCGGCGCCAACGAGGCGAGCGTGCTCGTCACCGACGAGGCCGAGCTCGCCGGACTGTCCGCGGACGCCAAGGCCGGCGCCCGGGCCGCCGCCGCTGCCCGCGGCCAGGACGGCTGGCTCCTGGAGATGCAGCTCTTCACGCACCAGAACGTGCTCGCCTCGCTCCAGGACGCCGCCACCCGCGAGCGCGTGCAGAGCGCCTCGATGGCGCGCGGCGCCACGGGCGGCGAGAACGACACCCGCGAGGTGCTGCTGGAGCTCGCGCGCCTGCGGGCGCACCACGCCCAGCTCCTCGGCTACGAGCACCACGCCGCCTACACGGTCGCCGACGCTACCGCCGGCACCACGGCCGCGGTCAACGAGATGCTCGGGCGCCTCGCGCCCGCCGCCGTCGCCAACGCGCGGCGCGAGGCAGCCGACCTCGCCACGGTGGGCGGCGCGCCGCGCCGTCCTGAGCCTGTCGAAGGATCCGACGGCGTGGCCGCCGCCGACTGGTCCTTCCTCAACGAGGCGGTGCGCAAGGAGCGCTTCAACCTGGACGACGCCGCCCTGCGCCCCTACCTCGAGCTCGAGCGCGTGCTGCACGACGGCGTCTTCAAGGCGGCCGGCCTGCTGTTCGGCCTCTCCTTCGTCGAGCGCCCCGACCTGCCCGGCTACCACCCGGACGTGCGGGTCTTCGAGGTGTTCGACGCCGTCGAGCCCGGTGAGCCCGGCTCCGGCCTCGGCCTGTTCCTCGCCGACCTCTACACGCGCGAGTCGAAGCGCGGCGGCGCCTGGATGGACAGCCTCGTCGTCCAGAGCACCCTGCTCGGCGAGCAGCCCGTCGTCGTCAACAACCTGAACATCGTCAAGCCGCCGGCCGGCGAGCCGACGCTGCTCGTCTGGGACGAGGTCACCACGCTGTTCCACGAGTTCGGGCACGCGCTGCACGGTCTGCTCAGCGACGTCCGCTACCCGTCGCAGTCGGGCACCTCCGTGCCGCGCGACTTCGTCGAGTACCCGTCGCAGGTCAACGAGATGTGGTCCTGGGAGCCGCAGATCCTGAAGTCGTTCGCGGTGCACCACGTCACCGGCGAGCCGATGCCCGCCGAGTGGGTCGACACCATGCTGGCCTCCCGCATCTGGGGCGAGGGCTTCTCGACCACCGAGTACCTCGCCGCGGCGCTCCTGGACCAGGCATGGCACCAGCTCACCCCGGACCAGGTGCCGACGTCGGTCGAGGACGTGCTGCCCTTCGAGGCGGCGGCGCTCGCCGCCGCGGGCGTCGACTTCGCCTCCGTGCCGCCCCGGTACCGCAGCACCTACTTCAACCACATCTTCGGCGGCGGGTACTCGGCCGGGTACTACTCCTACATCTGGTCGGAGGTGCTCGACGCCGACACCGTGCAGTGGTACGCCGAGAACGGCGGGCTCACGCGCGAGAACGGCGAGGCGTTCCGCCGCAAGCTGCTGGCGCGCGGCGGCTCCCAGGACCCGCTGGTCTCGTTCGCCGACCTGCGGGGGCGCGCGGCCGAGATCACGCCGCTGCTGGAGCGCCGCGGCCTGGTCTGAGGTGTGAGACGCCGGGCCACGGTGGACCGGCCGCCACGTGCGGCCGGTTACCGTGGCCCTGTGACTGAGACTGTTCCGACTTCCGCGCCCGTGCCCACCGCCGCCGACGAGGTCATCCGGATCTGTCAGGAGCTGATCCGGATCGACACGTCGAACTACGGCGACAACGAGGGGCCGGGGGAGCGCGCCGCGGCCGAGTACGTCATGGAGCTGCTGCACGAGGTCGGGCTGGAGCCCGAGCTGTTCGAGTCGAGCCCCGGGCGGGCCTCCGTCGTCGTCCGGCTGGAGGGGCAGGACAGCAGCCGCCCCGCGCTCGTGCTGCACGGCCACCTCGACGTGGTGCCCGCGGCGAAGGACGACTGGAGCGTGGACCCGTTCGGCGCCGAGCTCAAGGACGGTCTGCTCTGGGGCCGCGGGGCCGTCGACATGAAGGACATGGACGCCATGATCCTGGCGGTCGTCCGCCAGATGGTGCGCGAGGGCCGCAAGCCCGCGCGCGACGTCGTGGTCGCGTTCTTCGCGGACGAGGAGGCGGGCGGCGTGTACGGCGCCCGCTGGGCCGTGGACCACCGCCCCGACCTGTTCGAGGGCGCCACCGAGGCGATCTCCGAGGTGGGCGGCTACTCGGTCGAGGTGGGCGGCAAGCGCGCCTACCTGCTCCAGACGGCGGAGAAGGGCATCGCCTGGCTCCGGCTGATCGCCGACGGCCGGGCCGGGCACGGCTCGCAGGTCAACGAGGAGAACGCGGTCACCGAGCTCGCCGCCGCCGTCGCGCGGATCGGCCGGCACGCCTGGCCGACGACGATCACGCCGACGGTGGACGCGCTGCTGCGCGGCGTCGGCGACCTGACGGGCCTGCCCGTGGACTACGACGACCCCGCGACGATCGACGCGCTCGTCGCGGCCCTCGGCCCGGTGGCGAAGTTCGTGGGCGCCACCGTGCGCAACACGTCCAACCCGACCCAGCTCGCCTCCGGGTACAAGGCGAACGTGATCCCGGGCCGCGCCGAGGCGACCGTCGACGTGCGGCTCCTGCCCGGCCACGAGGAGGCCGGGCTCGCCACGCTGCGCGAGCTGGCGGGCCCGAACGTGCGGATCGAGCCGATCCACGTGGACACGGCGCTGGAGGTGCCGTTCTCCGGCTCGCTGGTCGACGCCATGGTGGCCGCCATCGACGCCGAGGACCCGGGCGCCAAGGTGCTGCCGTACACGCTGTCGGGCGGCACGGACAACAAGTCGCTGCACCGCCTGGGCATCACCGGCTACGGCTTCGCGCCCCTGCAGCTCACGAACGACCTCGACTTCGCCGGCATGTTCCACGGCGTGGACGAGCGGGTCCCCACGGAGGCCCTGAAGTTCGGCACGCGCGTGCTGGACCGCCTGCTCGCCACCTGCTGACGTTCGTCGGTCGAGCGTGTCAGACGCTCAGGTCACCCCGGTGACCTGAGCGTCTGACACGTGCTCCGGCGCGAGCCGGGGAGCGTCAGGGGGCGGGTCACAGGGTGGAGGAGACCTTGATGATCTTGCGGCGGAGCCAGACCTTGCGTCTGCCGCCGATGTAGAGAAGGGTCCGTGCCAGTTCCCAACGGCCGTACTCGGCTTCGTCGGTGAGCGCCTTGCGGGCGTCCGGCACGGTGGTGTCCGGCTCAAAGGTCACGACGCGGTACTCGTACTGACTGTTCTTGCGGAACACGGAGCCGTCTCTCGCCATCTGATGCACCGTCCTCGGGTCGCGGGTGAGGTCAGTTTATGCCGGTTTGATTGCAGACCGGTGACAGCAACTCAATTCGTCTGCCCATTGTGGCTCATGGGGCGCTACCTTCAAGGCATGACCGTAGAACCGCGTGCCGCGCTCGACCGCCTCATAGCCGCACTCGAGGCCCACCATCACGCGGTCGCCACTCGCCGGAGTGACGACGACCCTGCTGTCGACGACGCCTACGACGTGCTCGCCGACGCCTACGAGGTGTACGAGGACTCCCTGGCCACGGTGTTCGGTGAGGTGACTCCCTTCTACCTGGCCGACGAGGTGGACGAGGACGACGAGGACGACGACGCGGACGAGGACCTCGACGACATCGACTTCGACGACGACCTCGGGGAGGTCGAGGAGGCGGAGGGCGAGCCGCAGCCGGCGCAGCAGCGCTGACCTGGCACGACCTCAGGCACGGGTCCGGGCGGAACGGTCACCAGCGCTCCGGGTAGCCGATGTCGGGCGCGGAGACGTCGTCGAGCGCGGCGTGCACCTCGTAGGGCAGGTCGAGGGACACGGCCTCCAGCGACGAACGGAGCTGGGCCGGCGTTCGCGCGCCCACGATCGCCGACGCGATGCCCTCGCGCTCCAGGAGCCAGGCCAGCGCCACCTCGCCGGGTGCGCGCCCCAGTCCCTCGGCGGCGGTCGCCACGGCCTCGACGACGTCGGTCGCCGGCCCCTCCAGGTACGGCTGCACGAAGCCCGCCTGCGACCCTGCCGCCCGGGAGTCGGCGGGGATGGCGCGCCGGTACTTGCCCGTGAGCACGCCGCGCCCGAGCGGGGACCAGGCCAGGAGCCCGGCCCCGAGCGCGTCGGCGGCGGGGAGGACGTCGCGCTCCACGCCGCGCTGCAGCAGCGAGTACTCGAGCTCGACGGCGGCCAGGCCGACGTCGGGCTCCAGCAGCGTCGCCGTCCGCGCCGTCGCCCAGCCGGGGTGGTTGCTCAGGCCCACGTACCGGGCGCGCCCGCTGGTCACCGCGATGCGCAGCGCGTTGCACGTCTCCTCCAGGGACGTGTTCGGGTCGGGGCAGGCCACGAGGAACAGGTCCACGTGGTCGGTGCCCATCCGCACCAGCGACTCGTCGAGGCTGTCGAGCAGCGCGCCGCGCGAGGCGTCCACCACCCGGCCCGGCCCGCCGTCGGGCCGTGACTCGGCGCGGATGCCCGCCTTGGTGGCGAGCACGAGCTCGTGCCGCCCCACCTTGCCGGACAGCAGCGTGCCGATCACGCGCTCGGAGTCGCCGTCGGCGTAGCTGGCCGCCGTGTCCACGAGGGTGCCACCGGCGTCCAGGAAGTCTCGTACCTGCTCGGCCGCGTCGATCTCGTCGGTGTCGCGGCCCCATGCCATGGTGCCGAGCCCGAGCTCCGAGACCCGCAGGCCCGACCTGCCCACCCGGCGTCGTTCCATGTGCGGCAGACTAACCGCGGCGCAGGCGCGTGCGTCAGGAGGCGCGCCGTGGGGTAGTGTCACGGCCCGTGACTGCGTGGGAAGCCATCCTTCTGGGCCTGGTCCAGGGCCTGACCGAATTCCTCCCGATCTCTTCGTCGGCGCACCTGCGGATCGTCGGTGAGCTGATCGGGTCGAGCGACCCTGGCGCGGCCTTCACGGCCATCACGCAGATCGGCACCGAGGCCGCGGTGATCATCTACTACCGCCAGAAGATCGGCGTCATCCTCGTCGCCTGGTTCAAGGCCCTGTCGGGCGCCTACGGCAAGGGCTGGCGGGCCCGCGCGGGCCTCGGGCCGCGCCCCGGCTCCGTCGACGTGCGGCACGGCCGCCCCGGCGTGATCGCCAACCCCGACGCCGCGATGGGCTGGTACATCATCTTCGGGTCGATCCCGATCGTGGTGCTGGGCCTGCTGTTCCAGGACTACATCGAGACCACGCTGCGCAACCTGTGGATCACCGTCTTCATGCTGGCGTTCTTCGCGATCCTGCTGCTCCTGGCGGACATCTACGGCCGCCGTGAGCGCGAGCTGACCACGCTGACCGGCCGCAGCGCCATCGGCTTCGGGTTCGCCCAGGCCCTCGCGCTGGTGCCGGGCGTGTCCCGCTCGGGCGGCACCATCACCGCCGGCCTGACCATGGGCTTCACCCGCAAGGCCGCGGCGGACTACTCGTTCCTGCTCGCGATCCCGGCCGTGCTCGGCTCGGGCTTCTACCAGCTCGTCAAGACGCTCGGCGAGCCGATGCCGGCCGGGTCGCCCGGCTGGGGCGCCATCCTGCTGGCGACGGTCGTCGCGTTCGGTGTGGGCTACGCGGTGATCATCGGGTTCCTCAAGATCATCGCCAACTACTCCTACAAGCCGTTCGTGTACTACCGGCTCGTGCTCGCGGCCGTGGTCGTGTACCTGCTCATGTCGGGCACGATCGACGCGCACGGCGGCGTCGCGTAGAACACACGCGTAGTGCCCTGACATGGTCAGGGAGTGTCACAGGCGGCGGTTATCGTTGGTCGCGTGTACGCCTGGCCCACACCCCAAGTCCCGCTGCTCCCCGGCTCTCCCGCACCCGCCCCGGTGCGGGTCCACGACTCGTCGTCGGGTGAGCTCGTGGAGGCGGCGCCGGGTACCCGGGCAGGGCTGTACGCGTGCGGCATCACGCCGTACGACGCCACCCACATCGGGCACGCGAACACCTACGTGACGTTCGACCTGCTGGTGCGCGCCTGGCGCGACGCGGGCAAGGACGTCGTCTACGCCTCGAACGTGACCGACGTCGACGACCCGCTGCTGGAGCGTGCCGAGGCGACCGGGATGGACTGGCGCGAGCTCGCCGCCTCCCAGATCGCCCTGTTCCGCGAGGACATGACGGCGCTCGGCGTCATCCCGCCCGCCACCTGGACGGGCGCCGTGGAGTCGGCCCAGGACGTCGCGCGCGCCGTGGCGGCCATGGTCGAGACCGGCGCCGCCTACCGGGTCTCCCTGGAGCCGGGCGCCGGAGGGTCGACGCCGGAGCTGGGCGACGTCTACGCGGACCTCACCGCCGACCCGCGCTTCGGCCAGGTCGCGCACCTCGACCGGGCCGAGGCGCTGGCCACCTTCGCGGAGCGCGGCGGCGACCCCGACCGCGAGGGCAAGAAGGACCCGCTGGACCCGCTGCTGTGGCGCCGGGAGCGCCCGGGCGAGCCCTCCTGGGACGGCGGCCCGCTCGGCACCGGCCGCCCCGGCTGGCACATCGAGTGCGCCGTGATCGCGCGCGACGGCCTCGACGTCGCCGCGGGGGAGCGGCTCGACGTGCAGGGCGGCGGCTCGGACCTGCTCTTCCCGCACCACGAGATGTCGACGTCGCACCTGCGCGTGCTGTGTCCCGCGCCCGACGGCGGCGAGCCCGCCGGCGCCCGGACGCACGTCCACGCCGGCCTGGTCGCCTACCAGGGCGAGAAGATGAGCAAGTCGCTCGGCAACCTGGTGCTCGTCTCCCGGCTGCGGGACGAGGGCCACGACCCGATGGCGATCCGGCTGGCCCTGCTGGCCCACCACTACCGCACCGAGTGGGAGTGGGACGAGACCACGCTGCCGGCGGGCGAGGCCCGCCTCGTCCGGTGGCGCGACGCGGTCTCGGGCAACGGCGGTCCGTCCGCCGACGCGACCCTCGCCGCGGTCCGCGCGGCGCTCGCCGACGACCTCGACGCACCCGCCGCGCTGGCCGCCGTCGACGCGTGGGCTGAAAGTTCCCTGGACGCGTCCCGGGACACCTCGGCCGACGAGGAGGGCGCGCCCGGGATCATCGCCCGGACGGTAAACGCCCTGCTCGGAGTGCGTCTTTAACCCTTTCCGAGCCTGATTTCGACCCGGTTTTCGTGAGGTAGGCCAGCACCACGCCAAGCGCTTACCGGGTTAGTTTTGGCCCCTGCTTCCGTTTGCATTTAACCCGGGGCAGGATGGGGAACATGACGGAGTACGAGGAAGACTTCACGGGTGAGACCCGGGTCACCGTCACGACGGCGCCCAGGTGCAGCACGCGGTACCGAGTGGTACGGAACGGACCAGGGTTCGCCCCGGTCTACGACCGCGTCGAGGACGCCGCACGGTGTCTCGAGACATGGGTGGGCTTCCACGGGCCGGACGCAGGAGTGCGGATCGAGCCCATCTCCAGCAGCGCGTGATCGCCACGCCCGACAACACGTCAGAGGCCTGAGCCCCACCGGGGGCTCAGGCCTCTGTGCTTTTCATGACTTCGGGGCTCGTCGGAGCCTCGGACCTTGTCAGAGCTTCTCGGGCCCGCTGTCCTTGCCGCCGCCGTCGCGCCGGCGCAGGTAGCGCTCGAACTCGCGGGCGATGGCGTCGCCGGAGGCCTCGGGCAGCTCGGCGGTGTCCTTCGCCTCCTCGAGCTGGGCCACGTACTCGGAGATCTCGGAGTCCTCGGACGCCAGCTCGTCCACGCCGTGCTGCCACGCCGCGGCGTCGTCGGGCAGCTCGCCCATGGGGACGGTCTCGCCGAGGATCTCCTCCACGCGCGTGAGGATCGCGAGGGTCGCCTTCGGGGAGGGCGGGTTGGCGACGTAGTGCGGCACGGCCGCCCACAGGCTGACGGACTGCAGGTTGCGCTCGGCCGCCTCGTGCTGGAGCACCCCGACGATCCCGGTGGGGCCCTGGTACGTGTTGGCCTCGATGTCGAGCACCGACTGCAGGCCCACGCTGTCCGAGGTCGCGGTCATCGGGATGGGCCGCGTGTGCGGGACGTCCGCCAGCAGCGCGCCGAGCGTGATGACGGTGCGGACCCCGAGCTCGTCGGCGACCCGCAGCAGCTCCTCGCAGTACTTGCGCCAGCGCATCGACGGCTCGACGCCGTGCACCAGCACGACCTTGCGTTCGCCCACCTGCGCGACCGAGATGGTCGTCGTCGGCCACGTGATGGAGCGTTTCCCGTCGTCGTCCAACGAGATGTACGGGCGGTTGACCTGGAAGTCGTGGAACTCCTCGGGGTCGAGCTCGGTCACCTTCTCGGCACCCCACACCTCGGCCAGGTGCGTGAGTGCCGTGGTCGCCGCACTCCCCGCGTCGTTCCAACCTTCGAAGGCAGCGAGGAGCACGGTCTGGCGAGGCGAGGCCTGCTCCGGCTGCTCGTGATGCGCGTCGGTCATCCCCCCACCCTAGGGTGTGCGGCGCTCGACGTGACCAGGGGCACGGCCGCGTTCGCGGACGGGCGAATCGGTGGCGCGGCGGTGGCGCCGGACGGGACGTTCAGCTCGGCGGCCGGGTCGCAGGTCGGCTCAGAAGACCGGCACGCCGGCCCGCAGCGCGCCCCTGACCTGCACCTCGACACCCCGCCAGGTGCCCGACCACAGGGTGTACCCGGGGTTCAGCATGCGCTGGTCGATGGCGTGCTCCAGGCCCAGGGCCCGCGCGATGGACTCGCCGTCGTCCAGGTGCCAGGGCTGCAGGCAGACCCGCTCGGGCGTCACCGTCAGGACCTCGATCCAGTCCGCGCGGACGTGCCGCAGCAGGTCGATGACATCGCCGAGACGTTCTGTGACCGACTGCGAGGCAATGGGGTTCACGAGGTTCTCCGGGACATGGGTCGGGCAGGTGGACTGACTGGTACCACCATGCGCCGGGGGTATGGGACGTGCCATCGGCAGCGCCCGGGACGTTTCGGTGATAGATACGTCCCTAAGGGGGTACACGTGAGAAACCAACGACTGGTCGCGGCGATGAGCCAGGCAGGCCTGAGCCAGGTCCGGCTCGCGGCCGCCGTCGGCGTCGACCCGAAGACCGTGGAGCGGTGGGTGGCGCAGGGGCGCACCCCGCACCCGCGGCACCGCGTCGCGGTGTCCGAGGCGCTGGGCTGCGACGTCGCGGCCCTGTGGGGCGACGTCGACCGCGCCGAGGCCGCCGCGCAGGAGATCGTGGGCGTCTACCCGGCGCGCCGCGCGGTGCCGTCCGGGACCTGGCGCGCGTTCCTTGCGGGCGTGGAGCAGCGGTTCGAGCTGCACGCGTTCGCGGCGACGTTCCTGCCGGACCAGACCCTGGACCTGACCACCGAGATCGTCACGATGGCGGCCCGCGGCGTGCGGGTGCGCCTGCTGCTGGGCGACCCGGAGGGCGACGCGGTGACGGTGCGCACCGCGGAGGAGGGCGGCACGGGACTCTCCGGGCGCATCGCCCTGGTGCTGGCCTACCTGGCCCCCGCGCTCGGCACGCCGGGCGTGGAGGTGCGGCTGCACGACAGCACGCTGTACGCGACGACCTTCCGGTTCGACGACGACCTGCTGGTCAACACGCACGTCTGGGGCTCGCCCGCGGGCGCGAACCCGCTGCTGCACCTCAAGGACGGCCCCGAGGCGTCGATGGCGCCCGCCTACCAGGCGGGTTTCGAGCGGGTGTGGAACGCCTCGACGCCGTTGAGGGTCTGGCCGCGGACGGAGGATCCGGACGAGGTGTCGTGATGACGCGGCTCGACTACTTCGACGACCCGGCCGCACCGGCGGTGAACTCGGTGGTGCCGTCGGTCACGGTGGCCGTGCGCGACGACGGCGGGCGCCTGCTGCTCATCCACCGCACGGACAACGACCTGTGGGCGCTGCCCGGCGGAGGCATCGACCCGGGGGAGACCGTGCGGCAGGCGGGCGTCCGGGAGACCGAGGAGGAGACGGGCTACCACGTGCGCATCACGGGCCTGGTCGGGATCTACACCGACCCCCGGCACGTGATCGTCTACTCGGACGGCGAGGTCCGGGCCCAGTTCTCCATCTGCATGCGCGCCACGGTCACCGGGGGGAGCGCGCGCATCTCGGGCGAGTCCAGCGAGGTCGTGTGGCAGCCGGTGGACCGGCTCGGTGAGCTGGAGATCCACCCGTCGATGCGGCTGCGCATCGACCACGCGGTGGACGCCACGCGCACCGAGCCGTTCCTCACCTGAGCCGGGGCGTCACCGCCCCCGGAGGCGCTCCTCGACGGCGGACACCAGGCGCCGCAGCTGCGGCTCCGCGCGGTGGATGCTGCGCGAGACGAGGTGGCCCGGCGCGTAGCGGTCGTAGATGCACTCCAGCCGCTCGTCCACGTCGACGGGCCGGCCGGTGGCCGAGGTGGTCATGTCGCAGTAGGTCAGCAGGTCCAGCAGGTCGGTGTCCGACGGCGGCGGGAACTCGTCGCGCAGCCGCGTGTCGAGGTGGCGCTCGCCCGCCTCGACGAGGGCGGAGGTGTGGTGCGCGACGAGGCTCGTCAGCTCGTCCGGGGCGCCGAGGCGGCGCAGGTAGCGGGCGCCGTCGAGCTGGTGCAGGCCCGTGTCGCGGGCCGCGGCGGCGTACCCGATGTCGTGCAGGTAGGCCGCGGAGACGAGCAGCTCCGGCCGCCCCAGGGCGCGGGCGACCTGCTCCGCGCGCCGGCCGACGCCGAGCGAGTGGGCGAGCCGGTCGGTGCTGGGCTCGAAGACCTCGGCCAGCAGCTCCCGCGCACCCTGCGGACCGAGGTCCCGAGCGGCGGTCCGGTGCACCGGTTCACCGTAGGCCGGTGCGCCGTGCGCGGCGCGTCGGGCGGCGCGCCGGCCGGTGAAGAGGGCGGTCAGAGTAGGCGTCGTGGTCTGCATCATGGCTGTCCCCCTGCGTCGTACGTCGTCGTCAGAGCTCCGGGCGTCCCGTCGCGACCCACCGGCGGACCAGCGCCGTCGCGCGCCGGTGGCCGGCCAGGGCCGCCTCCCGGGTGGCGTGCAGCTCGGCGTGCTGCTCGGTGCAGTCGAGGCGTTCGTCCTCGGGGAGCACACCGTCCGGGTCGAGCCGTTCGACGAACACCATCGTCTCGTAGATGAGCGGGGTGTGGTCGTCGTCGTCCTCGAGCGTCGCGGTGGTGTCGATCCCGGTCCACACCGTGGACACGTGGTAGATCCCGATGTGGTCCCGGGCGAGGTGCGCGGACCCGGCCCCGAGCCGGAGCACCGACCACTGGTCCTGCGTGATCGGGTTGCCGTCGAGGTCGTAGTACATCCGCTGCGAGAGCCGCTCGAAGAAGTCGGGTCCGAACACGTTCTGTCTCCCCCTGGGTCGGTACCGGGACTCGCCGGCCGAAACCGTCGATCGTGTGCCAGCATCGCCCAGGTTGCCCGGTTCCGCTCGGCGGGGAGGTGGTGGCTCCGGCGTCGGGCGCCGTTCCCCGCGGCGCGCGGGACCGGGAGCGTTTTCCCAGCGCACGGGGCTGGAACTCCGTTATCGTCGCGGTCCGTGACCAGCGGGCGGCAGGGGGACGGGGCCATCGGGAGACTCGAGCATCTCACCCGGTTCGTGGGCGAGCTGGCCGGGGGAGGTGCGCCGGGCGGGCGCCGCGGCGGCCTGGACCGCTGGCGCGCGCACGACTGGCACGCCGCCCTCCTGGACGTGCCGCTCGACGACCGGGCGTACGCGGACCGCTTCCAGGTCACCCGGGAGCGGGAGATCGAGCGCCTGTGGGCGTGGTGGCCCGGACGCGCCGACGCGTCCGCCACGACACCCCGCACCGCCGGGTTCCTGGGGTTCTACCTGCTCACGCTCGTGGCCATGCACAGCTCGGACCGGGTGCGGTTCCACGGCGACGCGCCGTGGGACGTCCGCGTCGCCGGCCGGCTCGCGGCCGAGCTGAGCACCGAGCTCGTCGCCGACCCCGACGTGCGGCGCGCCCTGGCCGCGCTGCACGGCCCGGACGCCGGGTGGGCGTCCGGCGCGTCCGGCCCGGCGCGGGCCGAGTGGGCGGCGCTCGACCTCACCAGCCTGGAGTTCTACGCTCGACCTCACCAGCCTGGAGTTCTACCGGCACGGCACGACGTCGCTCATCCTCACCGGGCGGGCCGCGCAGCCGTCCCAGGGGCGCACGGCGACGTTCGTGCTCAAGTGCGTCATCCACCCCTACCTCACGATCCCGGCGATCGTCGACGCCACCCGCGGCTACCTCGACACGCACGGGCGGCAGGGCACCGACGAGCCGTCGCCGGCGGTGCCCGTCTGGGCGAGCCACGACAGCTGGATCCTCATGGACCTCGTGCGCGGCCTGACGATGGGGGAGTACCTGGCCCGCCGTGCCGCCGCGCAACCGCCCCCGCCCGCCCGGGAGATCCAGCGCCCGGTGGACACGCCGGCCCTGCGCGACCTCGGCGGTGCGCTGCTCACCGCGCTCGCGGAGCTCGAGCGCGACCGGCAGCGGCACGACGACCTCACGCCGTCCAACATCATCGTCCAGGACGAGCCGTCCGGGCAGATCCGGCTGCGGTTCGTCGACCTGGGCGTCAACCACCTCCACGCCCGGTCCATCACCGGGCAGGGGCAGGGCGAAGGGGTGTTCGCCGCACCCGAGGTGCGCCGCGACGGCGTCGGGCACCCGCTCGCCGACCTGTACTCCCTGGGCGCCCTGCTCGTCGCGATCGCCGGGGTACCGCACACCACCGACGGCACCGTGCCCGACCAGTTCTACGTGGTGTCCGTCGGGCTGGCCCGCCTGCTGGAGGACCTGACCGACGCCGACCCCGCCCGGCGGCTGCTGGTCACCCCGGTCGACCCGGCGAGACCGACGTTCGAGCAGGTCGGGCGGGTGCTGCGTGACGAGGTGGCGATCCTCGAGCAGGACGGGCGGGAACGTCCCCGAGGCGCGTGGCAGCGGCTGCGCGACCTGTCGCCCGGCGCCGGGACCGTGGCCCGCCAGCACCGCATGGTGCGGACGCGCAGTGCCCAGGTCCGGGACGCCGCGGGCGCCGCGCACCTGCGCCAGGCCCGCCGGCTACGGCGGTGGGCCTGGCTCTTCGCCGTCCTGATCTGGTCCGCGACCGCCCTGGTGATCACGTGGTGGTCGCGCGACCTCGGCCTGTCCTGGCAGGCCAAGTGGTTCGAGATGGCGGACGAGGTGTTCGGCAGGTCCGGGGCCGGCCTGGTGTTCCTCGACGACGTCCGTGCCGCCGACTACCCGGTCCCGGACCCCTGGGGCAACCTCCCCGTGCGCCTGGTGACGCTCACGTTCGCGCTGGTCTCGGCCCGCCTCTACCTGAACGTCTTCGCCGAGCTGAGCACCGTCTGGGCCATGCCCCGGGACAGGCGCGACCGGCTGCGCGCGCTCGCCGCGGAGGTCGGCCTGCGCTCCCTGGCCATCCTGCCGCCCCTCTACGTGGTGCTGCCGACGCTCGTGCAGCGCGACTGGTGGCCCCTGTTCACCCTCGTCGGCCACGTCACCTTCGCCGTGGCGGTCCAGGCCTGCCTCTGGTTCGCCTGGGCCACCAACGCCCGCGCCCGTGCGGCGGGGCTCTCGTCCGTGCCGCGCGGCGAGATCGCCACGCTCGGACGGCTCGCTGCCTGGCAGCCCACCGTGGCGGTCTACCTGGTCCCGATCATCGGCATCGGCACGCTGCTCTCCCTGGGGCTCGTGCAGGACGTGCTGGTCTACGCCTCGTTCGTCAGCCTGATCAACCTGGGCATCTTCTACCCCAAGAGCGCCGGCACCGACGCGCCGTACATCCGCGCCGGGATGAACCGAGCTGCGCTCGCGGCCGAGCGGCTGGAGCACCTGGACCCGAATCAGTGCCGGAAATGAATGCATATGACCGTTTGTTCCGTCACGAATCACACCGGTCGGCGCGCGGAGCGGTCCAGGTTCGGGTGACGATGAACCAATGCTCAACCTGCGAAGTCACCGGGTCATGCTCTCCGCCGTCGGCGCGCTCGTCGTCGCCGGCGCCGGCAGCGGCATCGCCTGGTCCCAGGCCGAGCGCACCAGCGAGCCCGCTGACGTGCTGCTCGACGCCGTGGAGCACAGCGAGTCCACGATGCGTGACTACATCGACGAGGTCAGCGGCCGGTTCGACGAGATCGAGGCCACGTCCGACGTCGACGAGAAGGAGGAGCTCGCCGCCGCGCTCATGACCGACGTGCCCGACCTCGCCGACGAGGCCCGGTCCGGTGTCCTCGGCGCCAAGGAGGACGCCCAGGCGGTCTCGCTGGCCGACGGCGGCCGGCTCGACGCGGCCCGCGACGCCTACGTGGCGCACATGGACGCCTGGATCGCCGAGTACGAGCGGGCCATCGTCGCCCCGGCGAGCGTCGTCGAGATCGAGCCGCGCGTGAACAGCACGTTCGACCAGGCCGTCGCCGCGTTCGAGCGCAGCGACCTGGACTCCGGTCAGGAGCGGCGGGCGGAGGAGCTGCTCGCGGAGTGACCGTCCCGGTCGTGCCGGCTCAGCCGCGCCGGCTCAGTCGTGCCGGCTCAGCCGCGCCAGCTCATCGGTGACTGCGTGAGCGCGGCGTCCGCCACCCGGCGGGCCACGTCCGTGGTCAGCGCCGCGTAGGACGAGTCGATCCACTCCTGAACCCCGTCCTGGCCGGAGTGGCGGTACTCGACCGCCTGGACGAGGCACTCCAGCTTGTCCGCGTCGCGCGCGCACCGCGCCTCGGGCGTCTCCTGCGCCTCGAACTCGGTGACCGCGTCGACGACGGTGGCCGCTGCGGCCTCGGGCAGGGGAGCGACCTGGTCCTTCGTCACCGCCACGTTGTCCGGCTTGGTGAGGTACGGCCGCGCAGTGTGCGGCAGGTCGGTGATGCGGGTCTCCTGCGAGTCGTGCCACAGCGCGAGGTAGGCGGCCCGCGCCGGGTCGGCGCCCTCCTCGGCGGCCAGCAGCGCGGCGAGCTGCGCGACGCGCAGGCTGTGCTCGGCCACGGACTCCGGGTCGCGCACCCCGACCTGCCACCAGCCGGAGCGGCGCAGGCGCTTGAGCACGCCCATCTCGAAGGTGAAGGCGGCGATGCCGGAGGCGGCGGTGTGCGTCATGGCGCTATCGTCCGGCATCCGCCCCGTCGACCGCCCGTTACCAGCCGTTCGACGTCGGCACCTAGCATGTGTCGGTGCCCCGTGAATCGTCAGCCCTGCCCGCCGCCGTCCTGTTCGACATGGACGGCACCCTCGTCGACTCCGAGGCCTACTGGATGCGCGCGGAGCACGAGATCGTCGCCGCGCACGGCGCCACCTGGACGCACGAGGACGCGCTCGGCGCCGTCGGGCAGGCCCTCCTGACCACCGGCGGCATGCTGCGCGACGCCGGCGTGCCGCTCGAGCCGGCCGAGATCGTCGCCTGGCTCGTGGACCGCGTCAACGAGCAGCTCCGCGAGGCCGTGCCGTGGCGCTCCGGCGTCCTGGAGCTGCTGGGCGACCTGCGCGCCGCCGGCGTGCCCTGCGCCATCGTCACCATGTCCTACCGCAGCCAGGCCCAGGTCGTGGCCGACGGCGCCCCCGCGGGCACCTTCGCCCACCTCGTCACCGGCGACGGGGTCACGCACGGCAAGCCGCACCCCGAGCCGTACCTGGTCGCCGCCGACCTGTTCGGCGCGCGGCCCGAGGACTGCGTGGCGATCGAGGACTCCGGCCCCGGCATCACGTCGGCGCTCGCGTCGGGGGCCCGCACCCTCGGCGTGCCCGCCGAGGTGCCCGTGCCGCCGCGTCCCGGCCTGAGCCGGGCGGCGTCGCTCAAGCAGATCGACCTCGACGTGCTCGGCCGCATCGCGTCGGGCGAGGTCATCGACCTGCTCGGCTGAGCGCGCGTCTGCCGCGACCCGTCGGCCGGGCCTGCCCGGGCGGAGGCCCGGCCCACCCGGGCCCTAGTCCGTGATGCCCAGGCGCAGCGCGACCGCGCCCTCCGGGATCTCGGGCGGCGTGCCGCCGAACTCCGGGCACACCGCCTGGTGCGCGCACCAGCCGCACAGCTTGGACCGGCGCGGCTTCCACTCGCCGGTCCGCGCGGCCTCCTCGATGCCCGACCAGATGGCGCGGATCTTCTGCTCCGTGTGCTCCAGGTGGTCGGTCGTCGGCTCGCCGCGCAGCACCTGGCCGTCGCCCAGGTACACGAGCTGCAGCATCTTGGGCAGCACCCCGCGCTCGCGCCACAGCACCAGGCCGTAGAAGCGCATCTGGAAGACGGCCGACGTCTCGTAGCCGGGCCGCGGCGACCTGCCCGTCTTGTAGTCGACCACCCGCAGCGCGCCGTCGGGTGCCACGTCCAGCCGGTCCACGATGCCGCGCAGCAGCGGCCCGCCGTCGAGCTGCGACTCCACCAGGAGCTCCCGCTCGGCGGGCTCCAGCCGGTTCGGGTTCTCCAGCGTGAAGTAAGTGCCCAGCAGCGACCCCGCCCCGGCCAGCCAGCCCGCGCGGTCCTGCCCGTCCGGGCCGATCCCGTCGGTGAACAGCGTCGTGTACCGGTCGTCCGCCTCCAGCAGGCGGTCCCACTCGCCGGGCAGCAGGTCGTGCGCCGCGGCCAGGGTCCGCTCGCCCAGCGGGGCGTCGTAGAGGCGCTCCAGCACGGCGTGCACCAGCGTCCCGCGCGCGGCGGCGGCCGACGGCGGCTCCGGGAGCCGGTCCACCGTCCGGAACCGGAACAGCAGCGGGCACTGCATGAAGTCGTTGGCGCGCGAGGGCGACAGGGCCGGCGGCCGCGAGGGCGCGCGCACGGCGGCAGCGGCGTCCGCCGTCCCCGCGGTCGCGTCCGGCACCAGGCCCTGGGTCAGCTCCGTCGTCGTCATGCCCCAACCCTAGGGGCGGTCACCGACATCCCCCGGGAGCTGTCCACAGCGTGCCGTCACCCGCACGCCCCTCGGCCGGTTAGGTTTGTCCGGTGACCACCTCGGAGCCCGCCTCCACGCCCGCACCCGCCCCACAGCGCTCGAAGGGGATCGTGATCGGCCGCGTCGCCGGCGCGCCCGTCATCGTCACGCGGTCCTGGTTCCTCGCCGCCATCGTGCTGACCATCCTGTTCCTGCCCACCGTGCAGGGGCTCGCGCCCCATCTCGGGGCGGGCGCCTACCTCGTGGCGTTCGTGTTCGTGCTGCTCCTGTTCGGCTCCGTGTTCCTGCACGAGGCCGCGCACGCGCTGGTCGCCCGGGCCCGCGGCCAGAACGTGACCGAGCTCGCGATCACCATCTGGGGCGGCCACACGGCCTACACCGGCGGCCTCGGCCGGCCGCTCGACGGCTTCCTCGTCGCCGTCGTCGGGCCGCTGACCAACCTGGCGCTCGCGGGCGGGTTCTGGATCGCCTTCCAGGCCTCGCCGGTCATGAACGTGCCGACGCTCCTGCTCTGGGCCGGCGCGGTCTCCAACGCCTTCGTCGGCGTGTTCAACCTGCTCCCGGGCCTGCCGCTCGACGGCGGCCAGATCCTCGAGTCCCTGGTCTGGCAGGTCACGGGCAAGCGTTCGACGGGCACCATCGCGGCCGGCTGGGTGGGCCGCGTCGTCGCCGTCGGCGTGCTGCTCTGGGCCCTGGTGGTGCCGCTCCTGCAGGGCGCCACGCCCGTCCTCACCACCGTGCTGTGGTCGGCCCTGATCGGCGCGTTCCTCTGGGCGGGCGCGGGGGCCGCGATCAGCAACGGCCGCCGCCGGGAGGCCATCTCGGCGCTCGCCGCCGGCCGGCTCGCGCACCCGGCGCTCACGGTCGCGTACGGCTCCACGGTCGACGAGGCGCTGTCCGCCCGGGCGGCGGCGGTCGCCTCCGGCGTCCCGGTCGCGGCCGGCTACCGCCTCGTCGTGGTCGGGCAGGGCGGCGAGCCCGTCGCGGTGCTCGACGACGACGCCGTCGCCGCCGTGCCTGCCGCCGCCCGGCAGACGACGCCGGTCGACGCCGTCGCGCTGCCGTTCGTGGAGGGCAGCGCCGTCCACCCGGCGATGTCGGGCACCGACCTGCTGAACCACCTGGCCACCCGCTCCGCCGGCGCGCGCCTGGTCCCGGTGGTCGAGGACGGCCGGGTCACCGGCGTCCTCGACCTCGCCGACGTCGCGCGGGCGGTGCGCGGCACGGCGTGACCGCCGGCACCCGCCCGGCGGACGCGGGCCGGCGGGCCTGCACCTAGACTGGTCGGTCGTGACCACACCCACCGATGCCCCTACCGCCACCGGCGCCGAGCTGCGCCGCGGCCCGTTCCGCGTGGGCGACAAGGTCCAGCTGACCGACCCCAAGGGCCGCCTGCACACCATCACCCTGCAGCCCGGCGGCACCTTCCACACGCACCGGGGCTACTTCAAGCACGAGCAGATCATCGGGCAGCCGGAGGGCTCGGTGGTCGTGAACACGGCCGAGGTCGAGTACCTGGCGCTGCGCCCGCTGCTGGCCGACTACGTCCTGTCGATGCCGCGCGGTGCCGCCGTCGTCTACCCGAAGGATGCCGGGCAGATCATCGCCATGGCCGACATCTACCCGGGTGCCCGGGTCGTCGAGGCGGGCGTCGGCTCCGGCGCGCTGACGATGTCCCTGCTGCGCGCCGTCGGCGACGCCGGGAACGTGCACTCGATCGAGCGCCGCGAGGACTTCGCCGCGATCGCGCAGGGCAACGTCGAGACGTTCTTCGGCGGGCCGCACCCGGCGTGGAACCTGTCCGTGGGCGACCTGGCCGACGTGCTGCCCGAGGTGGCCGAGCCCGGCACCGTGGACCGTGTGGTCCTCGACATGCTCGCGCCGTGGGAGAACGTCGACGCCGTCGCGACCGCGCTCGCCCCCGGCGGGGTCCTTGTCTGCTATGTGGCCACCACGACCCAGCTTTCGCGCACAGCAGAAGATCTCCGTTCGGACGGCCGGTTCGGCGAGCCGGCGGCCTTCGAGACCATGGTCCGGGGGTGGCACCTCGAGGGTCTCGCGGTCCGTCCCGAGCACCGGATGATCGGGCACACCGGATTCCTCATCACGGCCCGCCGGCTGGCCGACGGCGTGATCGCGCCCCTGCGTAAACGGCGTCCTGCCAAGGGTGCGTACCCCGTGACGGCCGAGGCCGACTGGTCCCCCGAGGAGCTCGGCGAGCGCGCCATATCGGACAAGAAGATCCGAAAGGTGCGCCGTGACCTCGGCGTGGCACCTGAGGACGGCAACACCCCGTCTGCGTGAACGGCCTGTAACGATCGGGTACCCCGGACGTCTCAAACGGGTGTTCTTACTCCCGGTGTGTCAGTGACTGTGCTTAGAGTGCTGTTCTCGGAGGCGATTGCGTCATATGGTCGCCTCTCGGGCACTACGAGAGGGGATGTCATGACCGAGAACACGTCAGGATACAACCATCCCGAGCACGAGCCTTTGCCAAGCCGCGACCACGAGCGCCAGATTGCCCTCCTCTCAGCAAAGAACGAGCGCCTAGCGGAAGCGCTCCGCGCGGCGCGTGATCAGATAGTCGAGCTGAAGAAACAGCTCGACGACCTGGCCAAGCCGCCGGGCACGTACGCCGTGTTCCTGGGGGCTCATGCCGACGGCTCGGTGGACATCTCGTCCGCCGGCCGCAAGATGCACGTGTCCGCGAGCCCGAGCCTGGACGTCACGCGGCTGAGTCCGGGCCAGGAGGTCAAGCTCAACGAGGCGATGACCGTCGTCGGCGCGGGCGAGTACGAGCGCACCGGCGAGCTGGTGACCGTCAAGGAGATGCTGGGCGGCGACCGCGTGCTGGTGGTCGGCCGCGCCGACGAGGAGCGCGTGGTGCGCCTCGCCGGCTCGGTGATGGACGCCCCGCTCCGGGTCGGTGACTCGCTCACGGTCGACACCCGTAGCGGGTTCGTGTTCGAGATCGTGCCGAAGTCCGAGGTCGAGGAGCTGGTCCTCGAAGAGGTGCCGGACATCGAGTACGAGGACATCGGCGGTCTCGGGCCCCAGATCGAGGCGATCCGCGACGCGGTGGAGCTGCCGTTCGCGCACCCGGACCTCTTCCGGGAGCACGGGCTGCGCCCGCCGAAGGGCGTGCTGCTGTACGGGCCGCCCGGCTGCGGCAAGACGCTCATCGCCAAGGCCGTCGCCCACTCCCTCGCGGGGATGGTGGCGCGGGCCAACGGGGGCAACCCCGAGGTCAAGAGCTTCTTCCTGAACGTCAAGGGCCCGGAGCTCCTGAACAAGTACGTCGGCGAGACCGAACGGCACATCCGCCTGATCTTCGCCCGTGCCCGGGAGAAGGCCAGCCAGGGCATGCCCGTCGTCGTCTTCTTCGACGAGATGGAGTCGCTGTTCCGCACCCGCGGCACCGGCCTCTCCTCCGACGTGGAGACCACCATCGTGCCGCAGCTCCTCGCCGAGATCGACGGCGTCGAGCGGCTCGACAACGTCATCGTCATCGGCGCCTCGAACCGCGAGGACATGATCGACCCGGCCATCCTGCGCCCGGGACGCCTCGACGTGAAGATCAAGATCGAGCGGCCCGACGCCGAGGGTGCCAAGGAGGTCTTCGGCAAGTACCTCACCAAGGAGCTGCCGATCCACGCGGACGACCTGTCGGAGTACGGCGGCAATGTCAGCGAGGCCCTGGACGGCATGATCACCTCGGTCGTGGAGCGCATGTACTCCGAGGACGAGGAGAACCAGTTCCTCGAGGTCACCTACGCCTCCGGCGACAAGGAGACCCTGTTCTTCAAGGACTTCAACTCCGGCGCCATGATCCAGAACGTGGTCGACCGGGCCAAGAAGAACGCGATCAAGGACTTCCTGGCCTCGGGGCAGAAGGGCATCCGCGTGGAGCACCTCCTGACCGCGTGCGTCGACGAGTTCAAGGAGAACGAGGACCTCCCGAACACGACCAACCCCGACGACTGGGCGCGGATCAGCGGCAAGAAGGGCGAGCGCATCGTCTTCATCCGCACCATCGTGCAGAAGAAGGGCGAGGGCGCCACGCCCCGCACCATCGACACCGTCCAGAACACCGGCCAGTACCTCTGACCGCGCAACCGGGCAGGTCCGCGTCCGTCGACCGGGCGCGGACCTGCCCGACCATCGGGACTACTCCGGCATAGGGTGGTGGACGTGAGCGTGCGTCGTGTGATGGGCATCGAGACCGAGTACGGAGTACTGCAGCCTGGCCGGCCCCTGGCCAACCCCATGCTGCTGTCGAGCCAGGTGGTGACCACCTACCGGGCCATCTCCACCCGCGCCGAGGGGTCGGGGGGCAAGGCCCGCTGGGACTACGACGACGAGGACCCGCTGCAGGACGCGCGCGGGTTCCACCTCGACCGCGCCTCGGCGCAGCCGTCGATGCTGACCGACGACCCGAGCCGGCCCGCGCCGTCCGGTCCCGTGACGGGGCAGGTGCCCGTCGTGGAGCCCGGCCTGCCCGGCCGCGGCCGGCGTCGTCCCGGCTCGACGCAGGAGGTCGAGCGGCCGGCCGCCGAGGAGTACGACGACCCGAGCGCCGCGAACGTGATCCTCACCAACGGCGCGCGCCTGTACGTGGACCACGCCCACCCCGAGTACTCCTCGCCCGAGGTCATGACGCCCGAGGACATCGTGCGCTGGGACGTCGCCGGCGAGCGCGTGATGCTCGCGGCGCTGCGGGAGCTGGCCGGCTTCCCCGGCAGTGAGGTCGTGCTCTACAAGAACAACGTGGACGGCAAGGGCGCCAGCTACGGCACCCACGAGAACTACCTCGTGGACCGCGCGCTGCCGTTCACCACGCTCGCCGAGCTGATCACGCCGTTCCTCGTCACCCGCCAGGTGTTCACCGGCTCCGGCCGCGTGGGCCTGGGGGCGACGAGCGGCACGGCGGGCTTCCAGATCTCGCAGCGGGCCGACTACATCGAGGCCGAGATCGGCCTGGAGACCACGCTGCGCCGCCCGATCGTGAACACCCGGGACGAGCCGCACGCCGACCGCCAGCGCTGGCGCCGGCTGCACCTGATCCTCGGGGACGCCAACCTGATGGAGGTGCCCACCTACCTCAAGACGGGCACGACGTCGCTGGTCCTGTGGGTGCTGGAGCACCTGGACGAGCTCGCCGACGCCGGGGTGGACGCCCGTGCGGAGCTGGGCGCCCTGCGCCTGGCCTCACCGGTGACCGACGTGCAGAAGGTCTCGCGCGACCTCGACCTGACCGCCGCGCTCGAGCTCGCGGACGGCCGCACCATGACGGCGCTGCAGGTCCAGGGCGAGGTGGTCGACGTCGTGCGGCGCTCCCTCAAGGTGCTCGGCACCGACCCCGAGTCGGACGCCGTGCTCGACCGCTGGGCGTCCGTGGTCGAGCGGCTCGGCACCGACCTGGGGGCGTGCGCGCGCGAGGTCGAGTGGGTCGCCAAGCTGCGCCTGCTCGAGCGGCTGCGGTCGCGCGACAACCTGGAGTGGGACCACCCCCGGCTGCACGCGATGGACCTGCAGTGGTCCGACGTGCGCCCCGAGCGCGGCATCTACCACCGGCTGCTGGCCAAGGGCGCGGTGGACCGGATCGTCGACGAGGAGAGCGTCGCGCGGGCGGTGCAGCGCCCGCCGACGGACACCCGGGCCTACTTCCGCGGCGAGGTGATGGCGCGCTACGGCAGCCAGATCTCCGCGGCGAGCTGGGACTCGGTGATCTTCGACGTCGACGGCGCGCAGGCGCTCCAGCGCGTGCCGATGCTCGACCCGACGCGGGGCACGCGGCGTCACATCGGCGCGCTCCTGGACGCGAGCCCGGACGCCGCCGCGCTGCTCGACGGACTCTCCGGGCGAAGGTGACCCTCGATGTCAGTGACACCGCCTAGGGTCGATCTCTAGGACCACTTCCACCGGGGTCCCGGACCACGGGTCAGCACCGAGGTTCAGGGCCTAGGCTTCAAGACCAGCACTACGTCACAGAATCACCAGGAGGCGATCATGGCCGGTCAGGAAAGAATCAACCCGTCACACGAGGACCGCACTCCCGACGACGACGCCGAGACCCCGGCGCCCGCCGCTGCGGCAGCGCAGAAGGACGACGACGAGGTCGACGCCCTGCTCGAGGAGATCGACGAGGTGCTGGAGACCAACGCCGAGTCGTTCGTGCGCGGATTCGTCCAGAAGGGTGGGCAGTGAACCTGAACGCAGACCTCACCGCAGGACGACTCCCGGACGCCTTCCTGCGTCCGGGATCGTCGTCCTTCGTGGACTTCCTGGCCGAGTACGCCCCCGACCGACTGCCCGGGAACCGGACCATGCCCGCAGGCATGACCGACCCGGCGACCCTGTCCCCGCACGCCACCACGATCGTGGCGCTGACCTTCGACGGCGGCGTCCTGCTGGCGGGTGACCGGCGCGCGACCGCAGGCCCCATGATCGCCAGCCGCAGCATCGAGAAGGTGTTCCCGGCCGACGAGTACTCGGCGGTCGGCATCGCCGGCTCGGCGGGCATCGGGCTGGAGCTGATCCGGCTCTTCCAGCTCGAGCTGGAGCACTACGAGAAGATCGAGGGTTCGCTGCTCTCGCTGACGGGCAAGGCGAACCGCCTGGCCACGATGCTGCGCGGCAACCTGCCCATGGCGATGCAGGGGCTGGCCGTCGTGCCCCTGTTCGCCGGCTACGACCTCGACAAGGACACGGGCCGCATCTTCAGCTACGACGCCACCGGCGGCCGGTACGAGGAGCACGAGCACCACGGCGTGGGCTCGGGCTCCCTGTTCGCTCGGGGCGCGCTGAAGAAGCTGTGGCGCCGGGGGATGGACGCCGACGCCGCGGTCGCGGTCGCCGTCGAGGCGCTGTACGACGCGGCGGACGACGACTCGGCGACCGGCGGGCCGGACACCGTGCGCGGCATCTTCCCGGTGGTCGCCACCGTGACCGTGGACGGCTACCAGCGCATCGAGGACGCCGAGATCGCCCGGGTGGCCGAGCAGATCGTGGCGCAGCGCCGCGAGAGAGGGTCGATCGCATGAACATGCCGTTCTACGTCTCGCCCGAGCAGCTGATGAAGGACCGGGCGGACTTCGCCCGCAAGGGCATCGCCCGCGGCCGGTCCGTGGTGGTGCTCGCCTACGAGGGCGGCATCGCCTTCGCGACGGAGAACCCCTCGCGGGCGCTGCACAAGATCTCGGAGATCTACGACCGCATCGCCTTCGCGGCCGTCGGCAAGTACAACGAGTTCGAGAACCTGCGGGTCGCCGGCGTGCGCTACGCCGACATGCGCGGGTACTCCTACGACCGCTCCGACGTGACGGCGCGGGGCCTGGCGAACGCGTACGCGCAGACGCTCGGCACCGTCTTCATCACCGAGTCCAAGCCGCTCGAGGTGGAGATCGTCGTCGCCGAGGTCGGGGCCCAGGCCGCGGACGACCAGATCTACCGGCTCACGTACGACGGCACCGTGGCCGACGAGCACGGCTTCGTCGTCATGGGCGGCCAGGCCGAGCAGCTCGGCCGGCGGGTCAAGGAGGGCTGGCGCGCGGACCTGTCTCTGGGGGAGGCGCTGCGGCTCGCCGTGGCGGCCCTCGGCTCGGGCGACGGCTCGGCGTCGCGCACCATCGAGGCCGCCCAGCTCGAGGTCGCGGTCCTGGAGCGGGACCGGCCGCGCCGCGCGTTCCGGCGGCTGAACCGGCAGGTCCTGGCCGACCTGCTGGCCGAGGACACCGGGACGGCGTCGGGCGAGACGCCCGCGGACGACCTCCCGCCGGCGGGCGACGTCGCCGTGGGTGCGGCGACGCCGGGCCTGGGCACGCCGGACACCGTGCCGCCGGAGGTCCCGGCGGACACCGGGACCGAGAGCCCGGCGGACGAGGCCAAGGCGGGCGAGGCCAAGGCAGACGAGGCCCCGGCCGGCGACAGCACCGAGGAGTCCCCGACGGAGGACAAGCCGGACGAGGGGCCGGACGCTCCCGGCACCACGCCCGGCGCAGACCACTAGCACCAGGTTCCGCGAACAGGGAGGGGAATCCATGGACCGCAGGATCTTCGGTCTCGAGACCGAGTACGGGGTCACGTGCGCGGCCGACGACGGGCGTGGCCTGTCGGCAGACGAGGTCGCCCGCTACCTGTTCCGGAAGGTGGTGGCGTGGGGCCGTTCCTCGAACGTGTTCCTGAGGAACGGCTCCCGCCTCTACCTCGACGTCGGCTCGCACCCCGAGTACGCGACGGCGGAGTGCGACGACGTGCGGCAGCTCGTCTCGTACGACCGGGGCGGGGAACGCATCCTGGAGGGCCTCGTGGCCGACGCGCAGCAGCGTCTTGAGCACGAGGACCTGCCCGGACGCATCCACCTGTTCAAGAACAACACCGACTCGGCGGGCAACTCCTACGGGTGCCACGAGAACTACCTGGTGCGGCGGTCGGGCGACTTCTCTCGCCTGTCCGACGTGCTCGTGCCGTTCCTCATCACCCGGCAGATCCTGGTCGGGGCGGGCAAGGTGCTCTCGACGCCGCGCGGCGCCGTGTTCTGCCTCTCGCAGCGCGCCGACCACATCTGGGAGGCCGTCTCCAGCGCGACCACCCGGTCCCGGCCGATCATCAACACGCGCGACGAGCCACACGCGGACGCGGAGCTGTACCGCAGGCTGCACGTCATCGTGGGCGACTCGTCCATGGCGGAGCCCACCACGATGCTCAAGGTGGGCAGCACCGACCTGGTGCTCCGCCTGGTCGAGGCTGGGGTCCCCATGCGGGACCTCACCCTGGAGAACCCGATCCGGGCCATCCGGGAGATCAGCCACGACCGCACGGGCAAGCACGCCGTGACGCTGGCCAACGGCCGGACCATGACGGCGATCGAGATCCAGTCGGAGTACTACGAGCGCGCCCGTGAGCTCGTGGAGGCCAACCTCGAGGTCACCCCCGTGGTCAAGCAGGTGCTCGACCTGTGGGAGCGCGGGCTGCGTGCCCTGCAGGCGGAGAACCTGTCGCTCGTGGACCGGGAGCTGGACTGGGTCATCAAACTCAAGCTGATCCGGCGCTACCAGGAGAAGCACGACCTGGGGCTCGACGACCCGCGCATCGCCCGGCTCGACCTCGCGTACCACGACATCTCGCGCACCGAGGGGCTCTACAACCTGCTCGCGGCGCGCGGCATGGTCGAGCGGGTCACCACCGACCTGGAGGTCTTCGAGTCGACGGCCCTGCCGCCGCAGACCACCCGGGCCAAGCTGCGCGGCGACTTCGTCCGGGCGGCGCAGGAGGCACGGCGCGACTACACGGTGGACTGGGTGCACCTCAAGCTGAACGACCAGGCGCAGCGCACCGTGCTGTGCAAGGACCCGTTCAAGAGCGTGGACGACCGCGTGGAGCGCCTCATCGAGAGCATGTGACCCGAGCGCACGCGACGCTGCCCCGGGACCCGGCCGCCCGCCGGTTCCCGGGGCACCGTCGTCTCCGGGGCCGTCGTCCCAGGGTGATCAGTCCACGACCGTCGTTCCAGGACCGTCACTGCGGCATGGGAGACTCTGCGGGTGAGTTCCTGGGTACGCGTCCTCGTCGGCGGTCTGGCGGCAGGCGCGGTGGCCGTGACCACGGCGTGCGCGCCGGCCTCGCTGCCGGTCGAGGTGGGCCCGTCGCCGACGTCGTCGGCCTCGCAGGCCCCGCTGCAGGTCACGGGCGGGAGCGACGCCCCGCCGACGCTCGAGTACGAGAAGCCGTTCGAGGTGGTCCGGCCTTCCTCGCGGATGGTCTGGCCCGGTACGGGCGACGTGCTGGAACGGGATGACCCGGTGCTGCTGAACTTGTACGCCCAGGACGGCCGCGACGGCACCGAGCTGCAGAACACGTTCCGCACCGCCCCGGCCGCGTACACGATGACCGAGCAGTCGCTCGGCAACCAGCTGTTCGAGGCGCTGGAGGGCCGCCGGGTCGGTACCCGCGCGACGCTCATGGAGGAGCAGGACGGCGTCCCCGTGCTGCTGGTCGTGGACGTGCTGCCGGCGCGCGCCGCGGGCGCCGAGGGCGTGCCGCCGGGCAAGGACCTGCCGCAGGTGCGGCTCGACGACCTCGGCGCCCCGACCGTGCGCATCCCGCGCGGCGTGGACCCGCCGACCGACCTGGTGGTGCACCCGCTGCTGCGCGGCACGGGCCCGCAGGTGCGGGCCGGCCAGATCCTGACCGTGGAGTTCACCGCCGTGCGCTGGAGCGACGGCGAGGTGGTCGACACGACCTGGACCGAGGACACGCCGCCGCAGTCGGCGGAGATCGGCATCGGCCGCCTCGTCGAAGGCTGGGACCAGGGCCTCCTGGAGCAGACCGTCGGCTCCCAGGTGATGCTGGTGGTGCCGCCCGGCAGCGGCTACGCGAACACCGCCAGCGAGCTGGCCGGCGAGACCGTGGTGTACGTCGTCGACATCCTCGACGCGCACCAGGCGATCGCCGAGGACGACGAAGCAACGAAGCAGGACACGAAGAAGAAGGAGGGCTGATGTCCGTCGCGATCCGCGTGATCCCGTGCCTGGACGTCGACGCGGGCCGAGTGGTCAAGGGCGTCAACTTCGCCGACCTGCGCGACGCCGGGGACCCGGTCGAGCTCGCCGACCGGTACGACGCCGAGGGCGCCGACGAGCTGACGTTCCTGGACGTCTCCGCCTCCTCCGGCGACCGCGAGACCATGGTCGACGTGGTGCGGCGCACCGCCGAGCAGGTGTTCGTGCCGCTGACGGTGGGCGGCGGCGTGCGCTCCACCGACGACGTCGACCGCCTGCTGCGCGCGGGCGCCGACAAGGTGGGTGTGAACACCGCGGCCATCGCGCGCCCGGAGCTGATCGCCGAGATCGCGCAGCGGTTCGGCTCGCAGGTGCTCACCCTCAGCGTCGACGCGCGCCGTGTCACCGGCGACGTCAGCACGCCGTCGGGGTACGAGGTCACCACGCACGGCGGACGGCGCGGCACCGGCATCGACGCCGTCGAGTGGGCCGAGCGCGCCGCGAAGCTGGGCGCCGGCGAGATCCTGCTCAACTCGATGGACGCCGACGGCACCACCGCCGGTTTCGACCTGGAGATGCTGCACGCCGTGCGCGAGCGCGTGCACGTGCCGCTCGTCGCGTCCGGCGGCGCCGGCACGCCCGAGCACTTCGTCGAGGCGGCCCGGGCGGGGGCGGACGCCGTCCTCGCGGCGTCGGTGTTCCACTTCGGCGCGCTCACGGTGGGCCAGGTCAAGGACGCGATGCGCGCCGCGGGCCTCGACGTCCGCTGAGCCGTCACCGCGACACCCCGGAATCACTTGACCTCGACCGAAGTTGAGGTCTTAGCGTCGGTGTCGCCCTCGGCGTAAATCCGTCGAATCGATTCCCGCGCCATGAGAAAATCGTGGGGTCCCCCCAAGGAAGCGAGGTCTTGCCGTGCCCCCAGAAGCCCCGCGACCCACCCCGATGGCCCTCCAGGGCTCGCGTGTGCGCCGCTCGATCTCGGTCATGTGGCGCGGCATGCGCGCCCACCCCGGCATCTACGCGCTGGCCGTGGGCGCCTCCGGCCTCTTCGGCGCCCTCACCGTCGCGGTCAGCCGCGCGGTCGGCTGGGCCACCGACTCCGTGGTCGTCCCGGCCATCGGCGGCGACGACGCCGCCCGCGACCGGGTCTGGCTCGCCGGCCTCGTGCTCGGCGCCGTCGCCCTCTCGCTCGCCCTGTCCGTCGCCGGGCGCCGCATCTGGGCCGGGTACGGCTTCGTGGGCATCCAGGCCGACCACCGCACCACCCTGACGAAGCAGTACCTGCGCCTGCCCGTCTCCTGGCACCGCTCGCACCCCGCCGGCCAGCTCCTGAACCACACAACGTCCGACACCGAGGCCGCCACCGGCGTCTTCAACCCGCTGCCGTTCGCGCTCGGCGTCGTCGTCATGATCGGCGTCTCCGTGGGGCTGCTCGTCGCGATCGACCCCTGGCTGGCGCTCGCGGCCCTCGCGATCATCCCCGTCACGATCGCCGTGAACGCCGTCTACCAGCGGCACATGTCCCCGGCCGTGACCCGGGCGCAGCGCCTGCGGGGCGACGTGGCCGACGTCGCGCACGAGAGCTTCGAGGCCGCCCTGCTCGTCAAGGCACTCGGCACCGAGGACCGCGAGGAGAGCCGGTTCAACACCCGCACGCAGGAGCTGCGCGCCGCGAACGTGCGCGTCGGCATCGTCCGCTCGCTGTTCGACCCCGTGATCCAGACCCTGCCCTCGATCGGCACCCTCCTGGTGCTCGCCGTCGGCACCTGGCGCATCGCCGCGGGCGCCGTCGACCCGGGCGACCTCGTCACCGCCGCCTACCTGCTCACGATGATGACCGTGCCCGTGCAGGCGTTCGGCTGGGTGCTCGGCGAGCTTCCCCGCGCCCTGGTCGGCTACGAGCGCATCGCGCAGGTCGCCGACGCGACCGGCGCCCTGGAGCACGGCGACGCCCGCCTCCCGCGCGACGCCGGCCGTGCCGGCATGTCCGTGCGCCTGGCCGGCGTCGGCGTCGACGTCCCCGCGATCAGCGGGGCCCGGGGCCGCTCGATCACGCTGCTCGACGGCGTCGAGGTCGCGGTCGAGCCGGGCGCCACGGTCGCCGTCGTCGGCACCACCGGGGCCGGCAAGACCACCCTCGTCAGCCTCCTGGCCCGGCTCTCCGACCCCACGCGCGGCCAGGTGCTGCTCGACGGCGTCGACGCCCGCACCCTGGCCGACGGCGAGATCCCGGACCAGGTCGCGCTCGTCACGCAGACCACGTTCATCTTCGAGGACACCGTGCGCGGCAACGTGACGCTCGCCGACCCGGGCACGCCCGGCACGCCGTCCGACGACGAGGTGTGGGACGCCCTCCGCCTCGCCCGCCTGGAGGACACCGTGCGCGAGATGGCCGGCGGCCTCGACGCGCCCCTCGGCGAACGCGGCGCCAACCTCTCCGGCGGCCAGCGCCAGCGCCTCGCCATCGCCCGCGCCCTGGTCCGCGCCCCGCGCCTGCTCGTGCTCGACGACGCGACCAGCGCCGTCGACCCCCGCGTGGAGCAGGAGATCCTGCGCGGCCTCGCGGCCGGGACCGGCGGCGAGGCCGACGGCGAGCCCGCCCCCGGCACCACCGTGATCATGGTCGCCTACCGCATGTCCTCGGTGGCGCTCGCGGACCACGTGGTCCACGTCGACGGCGGCCGCGTGGTCGACGTCGGCACGCACGACGAGCTGATGGCGCGCGACCCCGGCTACCGCGCGCTCGCCACGGCGTACGAGGCCGAGACCGAGCGCCGCGAGCAGGAACGGGCCGACGAGGCCGCCGCCGGAGCGCTGGACGACGAGCTGGAAGAGGTGTCCCGATGACCGCGGTGACGGACGAGCCCGACGTGGCCGACGTGCCCGAGGACCTGCTCGACGCCGACGGCGCGCGCATCGAGTCGGCCAGCGGCCTGGGCGTCTTCGCGACCCTGCGCCGCGGCATCGAGATCAGCCCGGAGATCACCCGGGGCCTCTGGGTCACGCTCCTGCTCGCGTCGCTGGCGGCCGCCGGGCGCGTCGTCGTGCCGCTCGCGGTGCAGCAGACGATCGACGTGGGCGTGCTGGCCGACGGCGGCCCCGACGTCGGCCAGGTGGCGCTGCTCGCCTCGCTCGCGGCGGGGGCGCTGGTGCTCGCCGCGCTGTGCGCCGCGCTCGTCAACGTGCGCCTGTTCCGCTCGGCCGAGGCGGGCCTGGCGACGCTGCGCGTCAAGGCGTTCCGGCACGTGCACGACCTCTCGACGCTCACGCAGAACACCGAGCGCCGCGGCGCCCTGGTCTCGCGCGTGACCAACGACGTCGACACGGTCTCCCTGTTCGTGCAGTGGGGCGGCATCATGCTGCTGGTCAGCGTGCTGCAGGTGCTCGTGGCGACGGGCCTCATGCTCGTCTACTCGCCGATCCTGACGGCCGTGGTCTGGATCGCGTTCATCCCGATGTTCCTGGTGATCCGGTTCGGCCAGAAGTACGTCAACCGCGCGTACACGCTGGTGCGCGAGCGCGTCGGGGCGATGCTCGGCGCGATCTCCGAGTCCGTCGTGGGCGCCGAGACGGTGCGCGCCTACGGCGTGGCCGACCGCACGGGGCGGCGCATCGGCGCCTCCGTCGAGGCGACCCGCAGCGCGCAGGCCCGGTCCCAGATCCTGGTCGCGGCGACGTTCTCGTCGGGCGTGCTGATCTCCAACCTCGTCCTGGCGATCGTCGTGGTCGTGGGCACGTTCCTCGGCGTGGGCGGCGGGCTGAGCGCGGGCGAGCTCGTGGCCTTCCTGTTCCTGGTGCAGCTCTTCACGGGCCCGGTGCAGATGGCCACCGAGATCCTCAACGAGCTGCAGAACGCCGTGGCCGGCTGGCGGCGCGTCATCGCCGTCATCGAGACGCCGATCCAGGTGGCCGAGAAGCCGGGCGCGACGACCCAGGAGCGTGGCCCGGCGCACGTGACCCTGCGCGACGTCCGGTTCGCCTACCCGAGCGGCCCCGAGGTGCTGCACGGGGTGACCCTCGACCTGCCGCCGCGCACCAAGGTGGCCGTCGTCGGGCAGACCGGCTCCGGCAAGACGACCATCGCCAAGCTCGTCACCCGGCTCATGGACCCGACGGCGGGCGCCGTCGAGCTGGACGGCGTCGACCTGCGCGACCTGAGCTTCGCCTCGTTGCGCGAGCGCGTGGTGCTGGTGCCGCAGGAGGGCTTCCTCTTCGACGGCACGGTGCTGGACAACGCGGCCTACGGGCTGCGCGGTGCGGACGCGCCGGGCGCCCAGGACTCCGTGTCCGCGTCGGAGCAGGCCGCCCAGCGCGCCGCCGTCGAGGGGGCCTTCGCCGAGCTCGGGCTGGCCGACTGGGTGGCCGACCTGCCCGACGGGCTGGAGACGGCGGTCGGCCAGCGCGGCGAGGCGCTGTCGGCGGGGGAGCGGCAGCTCGTCGCGATCGCGCGCGCCTACCTCGCGCAGCCGGACCTGCTGGTGCTCGACGAGGCGACGTCCGCCGTCGACCCCGCGACCGAGGTCCGCATCGCGCGCGCCCTGGACTCCCTGACGGCCGGCCGGTCCACGATCACCATCGCGCACCGGCTCTCCACGGCCGAGGCGTCCGACCTGGTGGTCGTGGTGGACCAGGGGCACGTCGCCGAGGTGGGCCCGCACGCCGAGCTGGTCGCGGCGGACGGCATCTACGCGCAGATGCACGCGAGCTGGGTCGCCCAGACCCGCTAGCCCTGCTCACGTTCCGGTACCGGATCGGGGCCGACGGCGGACATCACACCGCCGTCGGCCCGCGACGTGGCAGGATTCTCTGGTGCCCGACGTTCTCGACCCCACGCTCTCCGCCCGACTCAAGCGGGACGACGCCGGCCTGGTCGCCGCCGTCATCCAGCAGCACGACACGGGCGAGGTGCTCATGGTCGGCTGGATGGACGACGATGCCGTGCGCCGCACGCTGACCGAGGGACGCGTGACGTTCTGGTCGCGCAGCCGCAAGGAGTACTGGCGCAAGGGCGACACCTCCGGGCACGCCCAGTACGTCAAGGCCGCGAGCATCGACTGCGACGGCGACGCCCTGCTGGTCCAGGTGGACCAGGTCGGCGCCGCGTGCCACACCGGCGCGCGCACGTGCTTCGTCGCCGGCGGCGACCTGGGCGCCGTGGTCGGCGAGCGCGACCCCCAGGACGACGGCGCCCCGCACGCGACCCCGCAGGACCGCGACCAGCAGGACGAGGAGAACCGGTGACCCAGCTCGACAGCCAGCCCGGCACCCACGAGGCCCGCGCGGCGACCGCGCCCGCCGACCTGCCCTGGGGCCGCACCTGGCCGGGCCTGCCGGAGTTCCGCGAGATGGCCGCCGACCGCCGCGTGATCCCTGTCGTCCGCCCGCTGCTGGCCGACGACACCACGCCCGTGGGCCTCTACCGGACCCTGGCCCAGGGCCGCCCCGGCACGTTCATCCTGGAGTCGGCCGAGTCCGGCGTCTGGGCGCGCTGGTCGTTCGTCGGCGTCGCGTCCCGCGCGACCCTGACCAGCGACGGCGGCCGGGCCGTGTGGACCGGCGACGTGCCCGTCGGCATCCCGACCACCGGCGACGTCGTCGACGTGGTCGAGGCGGCCCTGACCGCGCTGCGCACCCCCGGCGTCGCGAACCTGCCGCCGCTGACCGGCGGCCTGGCGGGCGTGCTGGGCTGGGACATCGTGCGGCACTGGGAGCCCACCCTGCCGTCCACGGCCCCGGACGAGACGGGCGCGCCCGAGCTCGCCCTCTGCCTGGCCACCGACCTCGCGGTCGTGGACCACCGGGAGGGCACCGTCTGGCTGGTGGCGAACGCGATCAACGCGGACGCCACGGACGACCGGGTCGACGAGGCCTACGCCGACGCCGTCGCCCGGCTCGACGCCATGGAGGCGCAGCTCGCGGCGGGGGCGCCGCCCGTCACGTCCGTCGTCGCGCAGGACCTGCCCGAGCCGCAGCTCGAGTTCCGGTCCACGCGCGAGGAGTTCGAGGACGCCGTGCTCGCCGGCAAGGAGGCCATCCGCGACGGCGAGGTGTTCCAGGTGGTGCTGTCCCAGCGCCTGGACCTGGACTGCGCGGCCGACCCGCTGGACGTCTACCGGGCGCTGCGCACCATCAACCCCAGCCCGTACATGTACTACTTCCACCTGGCCAAGCCGGACGGCGGCGAGTTCGCCGTCGTGGGCTCCAGCCCGGAGACCCTGGTCAAGGTGGACGACGGCCACGTCACCACCTACCCGATCGCCGGCTCCCGGCCGCGCGGCGCCCACCCCGAGGAGGACGCCGAGCTCGGCGAGGAGCTGCTGGCCGACCCCAAGGAGCGGGCCGAGCACATCATGCTCGTCGACCTGTCCCGCAACGACATGGTCAAGGTGTGCGAGCCGACCAGCGTCGAGGTGGTCGAGTTCATGAAGGTGCGCCGGTTCAGCCACATCATGCACATGTGCTCCACCGTCGTCGGCCGGCTGCGGGAGGGCTTCGGCGCCCTGGACGCGCTGAGGGCGACCTTCCCGGCGGGCACGCTCTCGGGCGCGCCCAAGCCCCGGGCCATCGCCCTGATCGACGAGCTAGAGCCCGCGTCCCGCGGCATCTACGGCGGGGTGTGCGGCTACTTCGACTTCGGCGGCAACATGGACATGGCCATCGCCATCCGCACCGCGTACATCGCGGACGGCCGCGCCAGCGTGCAGGCGGGCGGCGGCATCGTGGCCGACTCCGTGCCCGCGCTGGAGTACGCGGAGTCGCGCAACAAGGCGGCCGCCGCCGTGCGGGCCGTCCAGCTCGCGTCCCGCCTGACGCCGCTGCGCGCGACCGCGCCGCGGACCACAGGAGCCGACCAGTGACCCGCACCCGCACCGTCCTGGCCCTGCTCGTGCTGGGCGCGCTGACGTTCGGCACCGGCTCGCCCACGTGGATCACCACGACGGTCGCCACGGCGCTGCAGCCCGAGGTCGCGGTCGCGGCGTCGGGCACCTCGGCCGCGCCCGGCGTCGGCGCCGGCGCCCTCGTGCTGCTCGCGGCGGGCATCGCGTGCGCGCTCACCGGCCGCGTGGCCCGGTACGTGGCGCTCGTGGTCGCCGCCGCGGCCGGCGTGCTGGTGGTGGCGAGCACGCTCGTCGTCGTCGCCGACCCGGTGCCCGCCGCCACCAACGCCGCCTCCGCGACGAGCGGCGTCACCGAGCTCACCTCGCCCGTCACCCTGACCGCGTGGCCCTGGGCGGCGCTCGCCACCGGCGTGCTCGCCGTCGTCGTCGCGGTCTGGGCGGGCATCGCGGCGCGCGGCTGGGCGGCGACGTCGGCCCGGCACGAGCGCGCGGGCCAGGGCGCGGGCGCCCCGGGCGCCGCGGCCGCCACCCCGGGCGACGGCGCTGCCGTCCCGGCCGAGGACGGCGCCGCCGCGACCGCCGGCGGTCCCGGCAGTCCGGCGAACGACGACGCCGGGACCGACGGCGACGCCGGGACCGACGGCGACGACCCCGACGACGAGATCGACCCCCACGACGCCTGGGACGCGCTGTCCCGGGGCGACGACCCGACGGGCCGCTGACCCAGCCGTGAACGGCTAGGCTGGGCGCGTACCGCACGACACGAAAGGCATCAAACCTGCGATGACCGAGAACAAGCCTGAGATCGCCTACCTGCCGCCGGGCGTCCCGCCGACCAACCACGGCCACACGGTCGCCGCGTGGGTCACCATGGTCGGGATCACGCTGGGTGTGCTGATCTCCTCGTGGGGCGTCGTGGTGGCACAGACCTGGTCGGCCTGGCTGGTCCTGTTCGTGCTCGGCTTCGTCGTCGTCGGCGCCTCGCTGATCATCGGCCTCGTGCTCCGCAACCTGGGGCTGGGCCAGAAGCCGGTCCGGCGGTAGCCGCATGACCGCCCTGGAGATGGCCGCCGCGCCGTCCGCCGCCTACCCCCGCAACAACCTGGGGGTCTGGTCGCTGGTGCTGGGCATCTCGTCGATCGTGCTCCTGCTGGGTGTCCTCACGGGCATCCCCGCGATCATCGTCGGCAACCAGGGCCGCCGCGCCGTCCGTGACGGCGAGGCCAACAACGAGGGGATGGCACTGACCGGCGTCGTGCTGGGCTGGCTGTCCCTCGCGATCCTCGTGGTCGTGATCGGGCTCGTCATCGCCCGCTTCCTGGCGGGTGGGACGAATTCCTGAGACCGCCGTCCGGCCGGCGGCGCCCGCACTGCGGGCGCCGCTCCTGGCCGGGGCGGCCGTCGGCGCCGCCACCCTGCTGGTGGCGCTGCGCGACCCGCACGTCGCCGGCTCCTACGGGTTCTGCCCGCTGCTGGAGCTGACCGGCCTGGCCTGCCCGCTGTGCGGCGGGCTGCGGGCCACGCACGACCTGGCGCACCTCGACCTCGCGGGCGCCTGGTCGGCCAACGCGCTGTGGACCGTGACCGCCCCGGTGGTCGTGGTCGTGTGGCTCGCCTGGCTGGTGGCGGCGGTCCGCGGCCGGCCGTTCCGCGGCCTGTCGAGCACCGCCGGCTGGGTCACGCTGGGGGTCGCGCTCGCGTTCCTCGTGGCGCGCAACCTGCCCGGGCTGCAGCCGTACCTGACCCCCTGGGTCTGATCCGGCGCCCCGACCAGGGCACCGCCCGGGATCTGACGGACCGTCGTCTCACGGTCCGGGAGTGGTCAGGACCACACCCCTGATCCGCCTACCATGGCCATGGGGCACACGTCCCAGCGGACGCACGGGGCGTGATCAGGCGCACGAGGCCGCATGCCGAGGCAGAGCAAGGGCACGGGGAGGCTCATTACATGTCGGTCCTGGAGGACATCGTCGCGGGGGTTCGTGAGGACCTCGCGGAGCGTGAGGCACGTGTGTCTCTCGACGCGCTCAAGGAGCGCGCCAACGCGGTGCCCGGGGCCCTCGAGTGCCTCGGCCGCCTCAGGCAGGCAGACGCGCTCTCGGTGATCGCCGAGGTCAAGCGCTCGAGCCCCAGCAAGGGCTCGCTGGCACCGATCGCCGACCCGGCGGCGCTCGCCGTCGAGTACGAGACCGGCGGCGCCTCGGCCATCTCGGTGCTCACCGAGCAGCGCCGGTTCAACGGCTCGCTGGCCGACTTCGACGCGGTGCGCGGCCGGGTGGACGTGCCGGTGCTGCGCAAGGACTTCATCGTGACGCCGTACCAGGTCTGGGAGGCGCGGGCGCACGGGGCGGACCTGGTGCTGATCATCGTGGCGGCACTGGAGCAGACGGTGCTCGAGTCGCTGGTCGAGCGGGTGCACTCGCTCGGCATGACCGCGCTGGTGGAGACGCACAACCTCGAGGAGGTGCGCCGGGCGGTCGACGCCGGGGCGCGCGTCGTGGGCGTCAACGCCCGCAACCTGAAGACGCTCGAGCTGGACCGCGGCCTGTTCCGCAGCCTCGCCGAGTACATCCCGGACGACGTGGTCAAGATCGCCGAGTCCGGCATCCGCGGTCCGCACGACGTGATGGAGATGGCCCGGGCCGGGGCGGACGGCGTCCTGGTGGGCGAGGCTCTCGTGACCGACGGCGCCCCGCGCGCCTCGGTGGCCGACCTCGTCGCCGCGGGCTCCCACCCGTCGCTGCGGTCCGTCCGACCCGCCTGAGAGGACCCGAGGTGACCCACGTGAAGCTTTCCGACGTCTCCGGCCCGTACTTCGGTCAGTACGGCGGGCGCTTCGTGCCCGAGGCGCTCATCGCCGCGCTCGACGAGCTGGAGACCGAGTTCCGCAAGGCGGCCGAGGACCCCGCGTTCGCGGCCGAGCTGCAGCGCCTGCACCGGGAGTACACCGGCCGCCCCAGCCCGCTGACCGAGGTGCCGCGCTTCGCCGCGCACGCCGGCGGCGGCGACACGGGCGCGGTGCGCGTGTTCCTGAAGCGCGAGGACCTCAACCACACCGGGTCGCACAAGATCAACAACGTGCTGGGCCAGGCGCTCCTGGTCAAGCGCATGGGCAAGAAGCGCCTCATCGCCGAGACGGGGGCGGGCCAGCACGGCGTCGCCACCGCCACGGCGGCCGCCCTGATGGACCTCGAGTGCGTGGTCTACATGGGCGAGGAGGACACCCGGCGGCAGGCGCTGAACGTGGCGCGCATGCGCCTGCTCGGCGCCGAGGTCGTGCCGGTGAAGATCGGCTCGCGCACCCTCAAGGACGCGATCAACGAGGCCCTGCGCGACTGGGTCGCCAACGTCGAGAGCACGCACTACCTGCTGGGCACCGTCACGGGCCCGCACCCGTTCCCCGAGATGGTGCGCCAGTTCCACCGCATCATCGGCGAGGAGGCGCGCGAGCAGATCCTGGAGCGCGCCGGCCGCCTGCCCGACGTCGTCGCGGCGTGCGTCGGCGGCGGCTCCAACGCGCTCGGCATCTTCAACGCGTTCCTCGACGACGAGGGCGTGGAGCTGCGCGGCTTCGAGGCGGGCGGCGAGGGCATCGAGTCGGGCCGGCACGCGGCCCGGTTCAGCGGCGGCGCGCTGGGCGTGCTGCACGGCGCCAAGTCCTACCTGCTGCAGGACGACGAGGGCCAGACCCTGCCCAGCCACTCGGTGTCGGCGGGCCTGGACTACCCGAGCGTCGGCCCCGCCCACTCCTGGCTGCACGACCTGGGCCGGGCCACCTACGAGCCGGTGACCGACGACGAGGCCATGGAGGCGTTCCGTCTCCTGTGCCGCACCGAGGGCATCATCCCGGCGATCGAGTCGGCGCACGCCCTCGCGGGCGCGCTGCGGGTGGGCCAGGCCGCGGCGGCGCAGGGCCGCACCGGTCCGGACGGCGAGCCGCTCGTGCTCCTCGTGAACCTGTCCGGCCGCGGCGACAAGGACGTGGCGACGGCGGCCCGCTGGTTCGGGCTGCTGGACGGCGCCGAGGGCGGCGCGGCGGCGGAAGAGCTGGAACGGCAGGAGGGCCGGGGATGAGCACCGTGACGGAACAGGCCTCGGGGCCGCACACGCGGTCCGCGACCGCTGACCTGATCGCCCGCCTGCGCGAGCAGGAGAACCGGCCGGCCCTCGTGGGCTACCTGCCGGTGGGCTATCCGAGCGTCGACCGGTCGATCGAGGCGCTGAAGACCCTCGTCGACCACGGCGTGGACATCATCGAGCTCGGCATCCCGTACACCGACCCGGTGCTCGACGGCCCGGTGATCCAGGCCGCGGCGCAGGGCGCGCTCGACGCGGGCGCGCACGTGCGGGACGTGTTCCGGGTGGTGGCGGAGCTGACCGCCTACGCCCCGCACGTGCCCGTGCTGGTGATGACGTACTGGAACCCGGTGCTCAAGTACGGCGCGGACGCGTTCGCGCGCGACCTGGCCGCCGCGGGCGGCGCCGGGCTGATCACGCCCGACCTCATCCCGGACGAGGGCGCCGACTGGATCGCGGCGAGCGAGGCGCACGGGCTGGACCGCGTGTTCCTCGTGGCGCCCAGCTCGACGCCGGAGCGGCTGCGGCTGACCGCGGGCCAGTCGCGCGGGTTCGTCTACGCGGCGTCGCTCATGGGCGTGACCGGGGTGCGCAGCGAGGTGGGCTCGCGCGCCGAGCAGCTCGTGGCCGACACGCGCGCCGCCGGCGCGACGAACGTCTGCGTGGGCCTGGGTGTCGCCACGGGGGCGCAGGCCACCGAGGTCGGCCGCTTCGCCGACGGCGTCATCGTCGGCTCGGCGCTCGTCCGCCCGCTGCTGTCGGACGGCCCGCTGCCGGACGACGAGTGGGCGGTCCGTCTCACGAATCTGGCCGAGGTGACGGAGGACCTCGCGGCCGGGGTACGGTCGGCTCGCGCTCACGCGCCCGCCGACACCCCCGCCGGCGCGACGACCACCTCCGGAGAGGCCCTGTGACGCTGCTGACCGCCCTGCCGGCCGCTCTGACCGTCGAGCTGCCTGCCGCGTTGTCCGCCGCGCTCCCCGAGGCCCCCGCGACCCAGATCCCGAGCCCAGCCGAGCACACCTGGTACCTGGGCATCTTCCCGCTGCGCGCCTACGCGCTGGCGATCCTGGCGGGCATCGTGCTCGCCGTCTGGATGACCGCCCGGCGCTGGAAGGCGCGCGGCGGCAACCCGGAGGACGTCCTGGAGATCGCCTTCTGGGCGGTGCCGTTCGGCATCGTCGGGGGCCGTGTCTACCACGTGCTGTCGTCCCCGGACCGGTACTTCGGCGAGAACTTCTCGGGCGGCGGCGACCCCGTCAAGGCGCTCTACGTCTGGGAGGGCGGCCTCGGCATCTGGGGCGCGGTGGCGCTCGGCGCCGTCGGCGCCTGGATCGGCTGCCGCAGGCTGGGCGTCCGGCTGTCCTCGTTCGCCGACGCCGTGGCGCCGGGCCTCCTGATCGCGCAGGCCGTGGGCCGCCTCGGCAACTGGTTCAACCAGGAGCTGTACGGGCGCCCCACCGAGCTGCCCTGGGGCCTGCACATCGACGCCGAGTACCTCGTGCCCAACCCGGCCACCGGCGTGGCCTACCCGGAGGGCACCCTCTTCCACCCGACGTTCCTGTACGAACTCCTGTGGAACGTCGCGATGGCCGGAGTTCTGCTGTTTCTCGACCGTCGGTTCAGGTTGGGTCATGGGCGGGTATTCTGGGCGTACGTCCTGCTCTACACTCTCGGACGGGTCTGGATCGAGATGCTCCGCATCGACGATGCGGAGCAGGTGCTGGGGCTCCGCCTCAACGTCTGGACCTCGATCCTTCTGGGCCTGGCGGCCCTGGTGGTCTCGATCGTGCTGGCTCGGAGGTTCCCCACCAGGGAAGAGTCGGTACGGCTGCGACCGGAGGACGACGAACCGCCGGCCGGCCCACGGGCCGAGCCGGAGCCTGACCCAGGAGTCGAAGGGACCGGCGAGGCCGCGGCCGAGCCGGAGGAAGAGAAGACAGCAGCACAGGAGGAGTCCGACGCGGACGCCTCCGTGCGCACCTGAGGGGCGCGACCGCCGGGACCACCGGACGACGAGCCCCCTGACCGACCGGGCCGCCGTCGTCCCGGACCACCGCAAGGAACTGCGCTCGGCTGCGGCCGAGTGCCTGTGAGGACCCATGACCAAGCCGTTGCCGTCACAGAGGGTTGGGCTGCCCACGCAGACGTTTGAGGGTGGCCTGTACGACCCGGCCGCCGAGCACGACGCGTGCGGCGTCGCCTTCGTGGCGACCCTGCGCGGAACGCCCGGCCGCGACATCGTCGATGCCGGGCTCACCGCCCTGCTGAACCTCGACCACCGCGGCGCGGTGGGGGCGGAGGAGGACAGCGGCGACGGCGCCGGCATCCTCACCCAGATCCCCGACGCGTTCGTCCGGGACGTCGTGGGGGTGGACCTGCCGCCCGCCGGGATGTACGCGATCGGTACGGCGTTCCTGCCGACCGACGACGACGAGCGCGACGCCATGGTGGCTCGCGTCGAGGCGCTGGCCGCCGAGGAGAAGCTCGACGTGCTCGCGTGGCGCGACGTCCCGGTGGACGCCGGGATCGTCGGCCCCACGGCGCGCGCCTCGATGCCGGTGTTCCGCCAGATCGTCGTGGCCGACCCCTCGCGCAGCCTGTCCGGGATCGACCTGGACCGCCGCTGCTACCGCCTGCGCAAGCGGGCGGAGAACGAGGTCGGTCTGTACTTCGCCTCGCTCAGCGCCCGCACCCTGACGTACAAGGGCATGCTGACGACGGCGCAGCTCGAGCCGTTCTTCCCCGACCTGTCGGACCCGCGGTACGCCACGGAGCTGGCGCTGGTGCACTCGCGGTTCTCCACGAACACGTTCCCGTCGTGGCCCCTGGCCCAGCCGTTCCGCCTGCTCGCACACAACGGCGAGATCAACACCGTGCGCGGCAACCGCAACTGGGTGGCGGCGCGCGAGGGCACCATGGAGTCCGACCTGCTCGGCGACCTCGCGCCGCTGCAGCCGGTCTGCTCGCCCGGCGCGAGCGACTCGGCCAGCTTCGACGAGGTGCTGGAGCTGCTGCACCTGTCGGGACGGTCGCTGCCGCACTCGGTGCTGATGATGGTGCCGGAGGCCTGGGAGAACAACCCCGGCATGGACCCCGCCCTGCGGGCCTTCTACCAGTACAACGCGAACCTCATCGAGCCGTGGGACGGCCCCGCCTCCCTCACGTTCACCGACGGCACCCTGATCGGCGCCGTGCTCGACCGCAACGGCCTGCGCCCCGGGCGCTGGTGGGTCACCGAGGACGGCCTCGTCGTCCTGGCCTCCGAGGCCGGCGTGCTCGACATCGACCCCGCCACCGTGGTCCGCAAGGGCCGCCTGGAGCCCGGCAAGATGTTCCTCGTCGACACCGGCTCGGGCCGCATCGTCGAGGACGAGGAGGTCAAGTCGAGCCTCGCCGCCATGCACCCCTACGGGGACTGGATCCGCGAGCACTCGGTCTACCTCGACGAGCTGCCGGACCGCGAGCACGTGGCGCACAGCCCGGCCTCGGTCCGCCGTCGCCAGCGGGCGTTCGGCTACACCGAGGAAGAGCTCAAGATCATCCTGTCGCCGATGGCGACCACGGGCGGCGAGCCGCTCGGCGCCATGGGCTCGGACACGCCCGTCGCGGTGCTCTCGCAGCGCCCGCGGCTGCTGTTCGACTACTTCACGCAGATGTTCGCGCAGGTGACCAACCCGCCGCTGGACGCGATCCGCGAGGAGCTGGTCACGGCCATCGGCAGCGCCATCGGCCCGGAGCCGAACCTGCTGGCCGACCTGCCGGAGCACGCGCGCAAGCTCGTCCTCGGCTTCCCGGTGCTCGACAACGACCAGCTCGCCAAGGTCGTGCACGTCGAGCGCGACCGCGAGCTGGAGGGCCTGTTCCAGGCCGAGACCATCCAGGGCCTGTACGACGTCTCGGGCGGCGGCGGCGCGCTGCTGGCCCGGCTCGAGGCGATCTTCGCCGACGTCGACCGGTACGTGGAGGAGGGCGCGAGCTTCCTCGTGCTCTCGGACCGCGACGCCAACTCCGAGCTGGCGCCGATCCCGTCGCTGCTCCTGACCAGCGCCGTGCACCACCACCTGGTGCGCAAGCACACCCGCAACCGGGTCTCGCTCGTGGTCGAGGCCGGCGACGTGCGCGAGGTGCACCACGTCGCGCTGCTCATCGGCTACGGCGCGGCCGCCGTGAACCCCTACCTCGCGATGGAGACGGTCGAGGACCTCGCCCACCGCGGGTACCTGGACGTCACGCCGCAGCAGGCCGTCGCGAACCTCATCAAGGCGCTCGGCAAGGGCGTGCTCAAGGTGATGTCCAAGATGGGCATCTCGACGATCATGTCGTACCGCGGCGCCCAGATCTTCGAGGCCGTGGGCCTGTCCCACGACCTGGTCGAGGACTACTTCACGGGCACGACGTCGCGGCTCGGCGGCATCGGCCTGGACGTCATCGCGGCCGAGGTCGCGGCGCGGCACGCCGAGGCGTACCCGCCGTCGGGCAACAAGAAGCCGGGCGAGCGCCTCACCACGGGCGGCGAGTACCAGTGGCGGCGCGACGGCGAGGACCACCTGTTCGACCCCGAGACGGTGTTCCGCCTGCAGCACGCGACGCGCTCGGGCCGGATGGACATCTTCCGGCAGTACACGCGGCGCGTGGACGAGCAGTCCAACCGCCTGATGACGCTGCGCGGCCTGCTGCGCTTCAGCCCGGACCGCGAGCCGGTGCCGATCGACGAGGTCCAGCCGGTCAGCGAGATCGTCAGGCTGTTCAACACGGGCGCCATGTCCTACGGCTCCATCTCGGCCGAGGCGCACGAGACCCTCGCCATCGCGATGAACCGCCTCGGCGGGCGCTCCAACACGGGCGAGGGCGGCGAGGACCCGGAGCGCCTGTACGACGACGAGCGCCGCTCGCGCGTCAAGCAGATCGCGTCGGGCCGCTTCGGCGTGACGTCGGAGTACCTCACGCAGGCCACCGACATCCAGCTCAAGCTCGCCCAGGGCGCCAAGCCCGGCGAGGGCGGCCAGCTCCCCGGGAACAAGGTGTACCCCTGGGTCGCCGCGACCCGGCACTCGACCCCCGGCGTCGGCCTCATCTCGCCGCCGCCGCACCACGACATCTACTCGATCGAGGACCTGGCGCAGCTGATCCACGACGCGAAGAACGCCAACCCATCGGCGCGCGTGCACGTGAAGCTGGTCAGCGAGTTCGGCGTGGGCACCGTGGCCACGGGTGTGTCCAAGGCGCACGCCGACGTCGTCCTCATCTCGGGGCACGACGGCGGCACGGGCGCCTCGCCGCTCACGTCGCTCAAGCACGCCGGCACGCCCTGGGAGATCGGCCTGGCCGAGACCCAGCAGACGCTCGTGCTCAACGACCTGCGCGACCGCATCGTGGTGCAGGTCGACGGCCAGATGAAGACCGGCCGCGACGTGATCGTCGCGGCGCTGCTCGGGGCCGAGGAGTTCGGCTTCGCGACGGCGCCGATGGTGGTCTCGGGCTGCGTCATGATGCGGGTCTGTCACCTGGACACCTGTCCCGTGGGCGTCGCCACGCAGAACCCGGAGCTGCGCAGCCGGTTCACCGGCAAGCCGGAGTTCGTCGTGAACTTCTTCGAGTTCATCGCCCAGGAGGTGCGCGAGCACCTGGCGGCGCTCGGGTTCCGCAGCCTCGAGGAGGCCGTGGGCCAGGTGCAGGTGCTCGACACCCGCAAGGCGGTCGACCACTGGAAGGCGCAGGGTCTCGACCTGACGCCCGTGCTCGCCATGCCGCAGCTCAAGGAGGGCTCGTCCCTGCGCCACACCCGGGTGCAGGACCACGGCCTGGCCCGCGCGCTGGACAACCAGCTCATCGCGGCGGCCGCCCCGGCCCTGGAGCGCGGCGAGCGGGTCGCCATCGAGCTGCCCGTGCGGAACGTGAACCGCACCGTCGGCACGATGCTGGGCCACGAGGTGACCAAGCGGTACCGCGGCCAGGGCCTGCCCGACGACACCATCGAGGTGACGCTGACCGGGTCGGCCGGCCAGTCGCTCGGCGCGTTCCTGCCGCGCGGCATCACGCTGCGCCTGTTCGGCGACGCCAACGACTACGTCGGCAAGGGCCTGTCGGGCGGCCGCGTGGCGGTGCGCCCCGACAAGGCGGCCGTCCTGGGCGGCGCCGACGTCATCGCGGGCAACGTCATCGGCTACGGCGCGACGTCCGGCGAGGTCTACCTGCGCGGACGCGTGGGGGAGCGGTTCGGGGTGCGCAACTCCGGCGCGACCCTGGTCTCCGAGGGCGTGGGCGACCACGCCTGCGAGTACATGACCGGCGGCACCGTGCTGGTGCTCGGGCCCACGGGCCGCAACGTCGGCGCCGGCATGTCCGGCGGTACCGCGTTCTTCCTGGACCTGCGGGTCTCCCGCGTCAACCAGGCGGCGCTGGAGGCGGGCGAGCTCGCCGTCGCCGTCCTGGACGACGCCGACTGGGAGACCGTGCGCGGGCTCCTGGAGCGGCACCTGGCCGAGACGGGCTCGGCCGTCGCGGCCGAGCTGCTCGCGGACCCCGCCGCCGCGCGGGGCCGGTTCAGCCGGCTGCTGCCCCCGGGCTGGGCGCGCGTGCGCCTCGCCCTCGCCGAGGCCGAGGCCGACGGCACCGACATCTCGGGCAAGACCCAGTGGGACCCGTCCGTGTGGAACCAGATCATGGAGGTGGCACGTGGCTGACCCCCGAGGATTTCTGAAGGTCCGGGAGCGGGAGCTCCCGCCGAACCGGCCCGTCGAGGTGCGGCTGCGTGACTGGAAGGACACGCACGCGCACCGCGAGGAGGGCCAGGCGTTCCTGAAGGAGCAGGCCGGCCGCTGCATGGACTGCGGCGTGCCGTTCTGCCACCAGGGCTGCCCGCTGGGCAACCTGATCCCCGACTGGAACGACCTGGTGTGGCGCGGGCAGTGGGGCGACGCGATCGACCGCCTGCACGCCACGAACAACTTCCCGGAGTTCACCGGCCGCGTGTGCCCGGCGCCGTGCGAGTCGTCCTGCGTGCTGAGCATCAACCAGCCCGCGGTGACGATCAAGAACGTCGAGGTCTCGATCATCGACGAGGCGTTCGCGCGTGGCCTGGTCACGCCACACGTCCCGGAGCGCCTCACGGGCTCCACGGTCGCCGTCGTCGGCTCGGGCCCCGCGGGCCTGGCCGCCGCGCAGCAGCTCACGCGCGCCGGCCACACCGTCGTCGTCTACGAGCGGGACGACGCCATCGGCGGCCTCCTGCGCTACGGCATCCCGGACTTCAAGCTCGAGAAGCTGCACATCGACCGCCGGCTGGCGCAGATGGAGGCCGAGGGCACCCGCTTCCGCGCGGGCGTGTCCATCGGCGAGGACATCAGCTGGGACGCCCTGCGTCGCCGGTTCGACGCGGTCGTGGTCGCCACCGGCGCCACCGTGCCGCGCGAGCTGTCCGTGCCCGGGCGGGACCTGGCCGGCGTCCACTTCGCGATGGACTTCCTGACGCCCGCCAACAAGGCGGTCGCCGACGGTACCCCGGACGTGCTGCCCGAGGGCGCGCCGACCGCGGCCGGCAAGCACGTCGTCATCATCGGCGGCGGCGACACCGGCTCCGACTGCCTCGGCACCGCGCTGCGCCAGGGCGCCGCGAGCGTCACCACGCTCGCGATCGGCAAGAAGCCGCCGCTCGAGCGCCTGCCGCACCAGCCGTGGCCCACCGACCCCATCCTGTTCGAGGTCTCGACCTCGCACGAGGAGGGCGGCGAGCGCACGTACCTGGCCTCCACGGTCGAGCTCGTCGCCGACGCGGACGGGAACGTCCGTGCGCTGAAGGTCGCCGAGACCGAGTACCTGCCCGACGGCCGCCGCGCCCCCAAGGCCGGCACCGAGCACGAGATCCCCGCGGACCTGGTGCTCGTGGCCATGGGCTTCACCGGCCCCGAGGTCGGCGTGCTCGAGGAGCAGACCGGCATCGAGATCACGGAGCGTGGCCTGGTTGCCCGCGGCGACGACTACGCTGCAAGCCTCCCGGGTGTGTTCGTCGCCGGCGATGCCGGTCGCGGACAGTCCCTCATCGTGTGGGCCATCGCGGAGGGCCGCGCCGCGGCCGCCGCGGCCGACACCTACCTCCAGGGCAGCACAGAGCTGCCCGCCCCGGTGCGCCCGCGCACGCTCGCTCTGCGATCGTGACCCGAGAACTTCACCGGGAGTTGTACACCCCCACAGGGCGCGTTGGCGCCCACCATGCCTAGGCTGGAGACATGCGCAGAGCCAAGATCGTGTGCACCATCGGACCCGCCACGGAAAGCCCGGAGAAGCTCCGGGAACTCGTTGACGCCGGCATGAACGTGGCGCGGATCAACCGCAGCCACGGCGAGCAGGAGGCGCACGCGGCGGTCTACCGAAACGTGCGAGAGGCCGCCAAGGCGGCAGGTAAGTCGGTCGCCGTACTCGTCGACCTGCAGGGACCCAAGATCCGGCTCGGCCGGTTCGCGGGAGATGAAAAGCACTTCCTGAACAAGGGCGACACGTTCACCATCACGACCGAGGACGTCCTCGGTACCCGGGAGCTCGTGTCCACCACCCACAAGGGCCTGGCGCAGGACGCCCAGGTGGGTGACCCGCTGCTGATCGACGACGGCAAGGTGCGCGTGCGCGTCACCGCCGTCGAGGGCCCGCGGGTCATCACCGAGGTCGAGGTCCCCGGGCCCGTCTCGAACAACAAGGGCATCAACCTGCCCGGCGTCGCCGTGTCGGTGCCGGCCCTGTCCGACAAGGACGAGTCGGACCTGCGCTGGGCGCTGGCCCTGGGTGCCGACTTCATCGCGCTGTCGTTCGTGCGGTCCGCCAAGGACTACGAGGACGTCCGCCGCGTGATGGAGGAGGAGGGCCGCACGGTCCCCGTCATCGCCAAGATCGAGAAGCCGCAGGCCGTGGAGAACCTCGCCGAGGTCATCGCCGCGTTCGACGGCGTCATGGTGGCGCGTGGTGACCTGGCGGTCGAGATGCCGCTGGAGCAGGTGCCGCTCGTGCAGAAGCGCATCGTCGAGATGGCGCGGCGCAACGCCAAGCCGGTCATCGTCGCCACGCAGGTGCTCGAGTCCATGACCACCTCGCCCACGCCGACCCGCGCCGAGGCGTCCGACTGCGCCAACGCGGTGCTCGACGGCGCCGACGCGGTCATGCTGTCCGGCGAGACCTCGGTGGGCGACTACCCGATCGTCACGGTCCAGACCATGGCCCGGATCATCGAGGCCACGGAGGAGGCCGGCCGGGAGCGCATCGCGCCCCTCGGCTCCACGCCGCACACCCGTGGTGGCGCCATCACGCGCGCCGCCGCCGAGATCGGCGAGACGCTCGGGGTCAAGTACCTCGTGACGTTCACGCAGTCCGGTGACTCCGCCCGTCGGATGTCTCGCCTGCGCTCGTCCATCCCGCTGCTCGCGTTCACCCCCGAGCAGGACGTCGCCAACACCCTCGCCCTGACGTGGGGTACCTCCGAGTACCTCGTGCCCAAGGTCGACACGGTCGACGCGATGGTGGCCCAGGTCGACCTGACCCTGCAGGACCAGGGTCTGGCCGAGAAGGGCGACACGGTCGTGGTGGTCTCGGGTGCGCCGGTCGGCGTCCCCGGTACGACCAACTCGATCCTGGTGCACCGCATCGGCTCGCAGGCGGACGGCCGCAGCCAGGTCTGACCTGGCGGCGGTACCTGTCAGACGCCCCCGCAGGTGTCAGACGTACAGGTCACCCGAGTGACCTGTACGTCTGACACCTGCGGGGGCGTCTGACACGTTCGCACCGACCTGTGCGAGATGTCGCTATTGTTCCGGCGTGAACCGCGCCTCCTTTCCCTGGTCCCGCATCGGCTTCGTCGCCCTCGTGGTCGTCTCGCTCGGCCTCGGCTGCTGGGGCCTGATCCTCGACACCACCCACGTGCCGGGCCGCACCTGGTACGACGTCGTCTACCACGACCTCCAGCTCTTCGTGATGGGCGCCGACCCGGCCAGCGACGGCGGCCCCCTGTCCTGGCAGCTCCAGGTCGCGCGGTTCCTCGCGCCCGGCACCGCCGTCTACGCCCTGTTCGAGGCGGCACGAGCCCTGTTCACGGGCGAGATCCGCAGGTTCAGGGAACGACGCGCCCGCGGCCACGCCATCGTCGTCGGGCAGACCGACGCCGCCGACACCGTCACCGCCGCCCTGGAGTCCGCCGGGCACCGCGTCCTGCGCACGCCCGACGCCGCCGGCCTGCCCGCCGTCGGCCTCACCGGCGCCACCGTCCTGTACGCCTGCGGCGACGACACCACCGACGCGACCGCCAACGTGCTCACCGTCGCCGAGGCGGAAGCCGCCGTCCGCCAGGCCGGCAGCGGCCCCGAGCGGCTCTACGCCCACGTCAGCGACCCCGACCTCGGCGTGGCCCTGCAGGCCCGGCACCTGAGCTGCGCCGAGCCCGGCGTCGACTTCTTCACGCTCGACGTGATCGCCGCGCAGGCGCTCGCGGTCCGCGAGGTGCGGCGCCTCCTGGACGCCCCGGGCGGGCCGGTGCCGGTCACGCACCTGGTGGTGGTGGGCTCGGGCGAGTTCGCCAAGGCGCTCGTGGTGGGGCTGGCCCGGGAGTGGGAGCTCGCGGCCGACGGCCTCCGCCTGGTCGTCGACCTGACGGCGGACGACGCCGACCACGTGGCCGGCGAGCTGCGCGCCCGCTGGTCGCCCGTGGCCCAGCGGATCGAGCTGCGCGCCGTGCCCGTGCTCGGCGCGGGCAGCGCCTCCGTCCCCGACACGGTGTACGTGTGCCACGCGTCGGACGGCGCGTCCCTGCGTGTGGCCCTGACGGCGACGAAGCTGTGGCACGGCGGTCCCGGCTCGCTGGTGCTCCTGCTGGACGGTCTGGCGGGCCTGACGGGCGCGTTCGGCACCGACGCGTCCCGGGTGCTCGACAACCTCGACGGGCGGCTGCGCACCGTGACCACGCGCGACCTGCTGGCCGACGTCGAGCGGGTCGAGGCCCGCGCGCACGCCGACATGTACGAGCGGATCGCCCGGTCCGTGCACCACGTCTACCTGCGCAACCAGCTCGAGCGCGGTGTCGGCTGGGGCGAGGTCCCCGCGATGGTGCGCTGGGAGGACCTGCCCGACGACCTGCGGGCCTCCAACCGCGGCTGGGTGGTCGGGCTGCCCGCGCGGCTGTCCCGGATGGGCGCGACGATCGCGCCGCGCGACGGGGCCGCCGAGGTGGTGTTCGAGGGCGCCGAGCTCGACCGGCTCGCCGAGGCCGAGCACGAGCTGTGGGAGTCCGTGCGGGTCGCCCAGGGCTGGCGCACCGGCCAGGTGCGCGACGACGCCGCGCGGGTGCACCCCATGATCGGCATGCCGTGGTCCGAGCTGCCCGAGGCGAACCGGGAGAAGGACCGTGACGTCGTGCGGCTGCTGCCGGAGATCCTGGCGGAGTTCGGCCTGGAGGTCGTCCGGTACGAGACGCGCACGCCCGAGCTCGCACTGGAAGTCTGAGGTTCTTGTGCCGGGTGTGGGACTCGAACCCACACGCCCTCGCGGGCAGCGCTTTTTGAGAGCGCCGCGTCTGCCTGTTCCGCCAACCCGGCCTGCCGAGACACAAAATATGTCCCGGCGCACATCGAACCACACCGCTGGGCTGGGTCCCAAGCCCAGGTGCGCAACGTAGGATGTCCTTCGTGACCGACGAGAACACCGAGAAGCTTTCCCTGGATCTGCCCCCGCTGGTCGATGCCGAGCCGGAGGCCGCTCCCGCACACCCGTCCCGCCGCGCCGTCGTGGCGGAGGACGAGGCGCTCATCCGTATGGACGTGGTGGAGACCCTGCGCGAGGCGGGTTTCGACGTGGTGGGTGAGGCCGGTGACGGCGAGACCGCCGTCAACCTGGCCATCGAGCTGAAGCCCGACGTCGTCGTGATGGACGTCAAGATGCCCGAGCTGGACGGCATCTCCGCCGCCGAGCGCATCGGCAAGGCTCACGCCGCGCCCGTCGTGCTGCTCACGGCGTTCTCGCAGACGGAGCTCGTCGAGCGTGCCCGCGACGCCGGCGCCATGGCGTACGTCGTCAAGCCGTTCACCCCGGCCGACCTGCTGCCCGCCGTGGAGATCGCGATCTCGCGCTACTCGCAGATCGGTGCGCTGGAGGCCGAGGTCGCCGACCTCACCGAGCGCTTCGAGACCCGCAAGCGCGTCGACCGGGCCAAGGGCCTGCTGATGACCAAGATGGGCCTGTCGGAGCCGGAGTCGTTCCGCTGGATCCAGAAGACGTCGATGGACCGCCGCCTCACCATGCGCGAGGTCGCCGACGCCGTCATCGAGCAGGTCGGGGCCTGATCCGACCGAGGAACGCCTGATCCGGGCCCCGGTCCGGAGCGGGTGAAATTGTGAACTGCCTGTTCTCTCCCGGCCGCGTCAGGACTAGTGTCTGCGCGGAGCCGGGCGTGACGTCCGGGCCACAGACACCCGGGAGGAGATGAGCGTGCGCACCGTCCTTGACATCCACCCCGCCTGCGAGGCAGACCTGCCCGCCGTGGCGGCGCTGGCCGTGTCCGCGCGCGACGACTCGCCGACCGGTGCCCAGCTCGGCGCGCAGGAGCTCGACCGGCTGCTGGAGCACCTCAGTGTGCTGCTGGCGGCGGGCGGCCACGTGCTGGTCGCGAAGCTGGACGACCAGGTCGTCGGCGTCGTGCTCGGCCGGGTCGTGGCGGCCTACCTCTTCGCGGAGCGCGCCAGCCTCTACCTGGACATGCTCTACGTGGCGCCGCAGGCGCGGCGCCACGGCGTCGGTCACGCGCTGCTGCGGGCGGCCGCCGACCTGGCCGCCGCGCACGACTGCCACGACATCTACTCCGCGCCCGTCCCCGGCAACCGTGGCGTCCAGCGGTTCCTCGCCCGGCTCGGGTTCGCCCCGGCGGCAGGGCACCGGGTCGCGTCCGTCGCGGCCCTGCAGCGCCGCCTCGCGGCCGAGGCCACCGCCCGCGACGGAGCCCACGGCCGGCGGTTCGCCCGCGGCGGCATCGAGGACCTCATCGCCCGGCGGCGCCGGGCCCGCTCCGTCATGGAGTCCGGGCCCATCGACATGCGTGCGGTGGGTGGCGGCGCCCCGTCGCGCCGCCACCCGGCCAAGGCCGGCTAGCACTCTCCTCGCGGAGAAGGTAGGCGATCGGAGTCCGTTGCTCTGGGTAGACGTTGTCTACTGTCGGCAACCGACCTCGATCGCGTGTTACTTCTCCGCCGGAGGGGTGCGGCGACGGCTGCCGGGGATGCAACCGACCTCCTCGGCCCCCACCCGGCGCTGCACCTCCGGCTCAGCCGAGGATCATGCAGGTCAGGCGCGCCGTGCACACCCGCTTCCCGGCGTCGTCGGTGATCACGATCTCGTAGGACGCCGTCGAGCGGCCCAGGTGGATCGCCGTCGCCGTGCCCGTCACGTAGCCGTCCCGCGCGCCACGGTGGTGCGTGGCGCTCACCTCGATGCCCACCGTCTTCTTGCCGGGCCCGGCGTGCGCCTGCGCGGCCAGCGAGCCCAGGGTCTCGGCGAGCACCACTGAGGCGCCCCCGTGCAGCAGGCCCGCGGGCTGCGTGTTGCCCTTCACCGGGATGCGGCCCACGGCCCGGTCCGGTGCGAGCTCCAGCAGCTCCATCTCCATGCGCTCGAAGAGCGTGCCCGCGGTCTCCGCGCCGGCGTACATGGCCTTCCAGTCGGTCTCGGCCCCGGAACCGGCCCCTGAACCCGGGCCGGGAGGGGTCGCGGAAGCGCTCGTGTCAGTCATGCGAGCTATGTTGTCAGGCGTGACCTCCACCGCGCCAAGCCGTACTCCGGGTACGCCGTCCTCAGGCCGCCCCCGTCTCCTGCTGATCGACGGCCATTCCATGGCCTATCGGGCCTTCTACGCGCTGCCCGACACCCTCGCGACCAGCTCAGGACAGATCACCAACGCCGTCTACGGTTTCACGTCGATGCTGACGAACCTGCTCCGCGACGAGCAGCCCACCCACATGGCGGTGGCGTTCGACGCGGGCCGGGTCACGTTCCGCACGGAGCGGTTCCCGGACTACAAGGGCACGCGCGACGCCACGCCGGACGCGTTCAAGGGGCAGGTGCCCCTGATCAAGGAGGTGCTCGCCACCCTCCGCATCAACTTCCTCGAGCTCGCCGGCATCGAGGCCGACGACATCCTGGCGACCCTGGCCGCGCAGGCCGGTGACGCGGGCATGGAGGTGCTGGTCTGCTCCGGCGACCGCGACACGCTGCAGCTCGTCAACGCCGACGTGACCGTGCTGTACCCCAAGAAGGGCGTCTCCGAGCTGGCCCGGATGGACCCCGAGGCCGTCGAGGCCAAGTACGGCGTGCCCCCCGAGCGGTACCCGGACCTCGCCGCGCTCGTCGGCGAGACCAGCGACAACCTGCCGGGCGTCCCCGGCGTCGGGCCCAAGACCGCCGCCAAGTGGATCACCGCGCACGGCGGCCTCGCCGCCCTGCTCGACGCCGCCGACGAGGTCAAGGGCAAGGCCGGCGAGAGCCTCCGCACCCACATCGAGCAGGTACGGGTCAACCGCGAGCTCAACGCCCTGCTGACCGACGTCGAGCTGCCGCTCGCCGTCACCGACCTCGCCCTGGCGGGCTTCGACCGCGAGGCCGTGCACCTCGTCTCCGACACCCTGCAGTTCGGTCAGCTCCGCGACCGCCTGCTCGCCGTCGACCCCGCGGGCGTCGCCGAGGAGGAGGCCCCCGCCGGCGCGTCCGTCGAGCTCGACCTGGCCGACGTCGCCCCCGGCACCCTCGGGACCTGGCTCGCCGCCCGCAGCGGGCGCGTGGGCGTCGAGGTCTCCGGCAAGACCGCGCTCGGCGGCGGTGGCGACGCCTGGGCCGTGGCCGTGGCGCAGCCCGGGGGAGAGGCCGCCTACCTCGACCTCACCCAGCTCGGGCCCGACGACGAGAAGGCGCTCGCGGCCTGGCTCGCCGACGCCAAGGCCCCCAAGGTGCTGCACGGGGCCAAGGCCGCCGCGCACATGCTCGCCACCCGCGGCATGGAGCTCGACGGCGTCGTCTTCGACACCGAGCTGGCCGCCTACCTCTGCTACCCCGACCAGCGCGGCTACGACCTGGGCGACCTCGCCGTGCGGCACCTGGGCCGGGAGCTCAAGGTCGTCGAGCCCGAGGGCGCGCAGGGCGCGCTCGACCTGTCGCTGGAGGGTGACACCGAGGGGCAGGCGGAGGCCGTGCGCGCCCAGGGCGTCGCCGACCTCGCGACCGCCCTGGAGGGCGAGCTCGCCGACCGCGACGCCACGCACCTGCTGGACGACGTCGAGCTGCCCCTGTCGGGCGTGCTCGCGCGTATGGAGCGCATCGGCATCGCCGCCGACACCGAGTACCTGACCGGCCTGGAGAAGCAGTTCGCGCAGGGGGTGGCCGACGCCGCCGCGGACGCCTACGCCGTGATCGACCGCGAGGTGAACCTGGGCAGCCCCAAGCAGCTGCAGGAGGTCCTGTTCGACCAGCTCGGCATGCCCAAGACCAAGAAGATCAAGACGGGCTACACCACCGACGCGGCGAGCCTGCAGGACCTTTTCGTCAAGACGGAGCACCCGTTCCTGGCACACCTGCTGGCGCACCGCGACGTCTCCCGCCTGCGGGTCACGGTCGAGGGGCTGCTCAAGTCGGTGGCCCCCGACGGCCGCATCCACACCACGTTCCAGCAGACCATCGCCGCGACGGGCCGCCTGAGCTCCACCGACCCGAACCTGCAGAACATCCCGATCCGCACCGAGGCGGGCCGGCAGATCCGCCGGGCGTTCCGGGTGGGCGAGGGCTACGAGTCCCTGCTGACGGCCGACTACAGCCAGATCGAGATGCGGATCATGGCGCACCTGTCGGGTGACGAGGGCCTGATCGCGGCCTTCAACTCGGGGGAGGACCTGCACCGGTACGTGGGCTCGCGCGTGTTCGAGGTGGAGCCCGCCGACGTCACGCCCGAGATGCGCTCCAAGATCAAGGCCATGTCGTACGGCCTGGCCTACGGGCTGAGCGCCTTCGGCCTGTCGCAGCAGCTCAACATCGCCACGGGCGAGGCGCAGACGCTGATGGACGACTACTTCGAGCGGTTCGGCGGCGTGCGCGACTACCTGTCGGGCGTGGTCGAGGAGGCGCGCGCCACGGGCTACACCGCCACGATCCTGGGCCGGCGCCGCTACCTGCCCGACCTCACCAGCGACAACCGGCAGCGCCGGCAGATGGCCGAGCGCATGGCGCTCAACGCGCCCATCCAGGGCAGCGCCGCCGACATCATCAAGCTCGCGATGCTCCGCGTGCAGAGGGCGCTCGACGAGCGGGAGCTCGCGTCCCGCCTGCTGCTCCAGGTGCACGACGAGCTCGTGCTCGAGGTCTCGCCCGGCGAGCGGGAGGCCGCGGAGGAGGTGCTGCGCACCGAGATGGGCGCGGCCTACGAGCTCAACGTGCCGCTCGACGTCTCGGTCGGCACGGGCGCCACCTGGCACGAGGCGGGCCACTGACGCCAGCCCACGACGTGTCAGACGCTCAGGTCCCCCGGGGGACCTGAGCGTCTGACACGTCAGGGGCGGGTCGTCACGAAGATCGCCGTGCCCGGGAGGTAGCGCCCCCGCTCCGGGCCCCAGCCGCCCCAGACCTGGTCGTTCCACTCCGGCCACTCCGGTTCCACCAGGTCGACGAGGGTCAGCCCCGCGGCGGCGACCTCGCGCACGTGGTCGCCCACGGTGCGGTGGTACTCGGCGTACACGACCCGGCCGGCGGCGTCGGACTCCACGTAGGGGCGGCGGTCGAAGTACGAGCGGTTCGCCGTCAGGCCCTGCAGCGACGGGTCGTCGGGGAACGCCCATCGCAGCGGGTGCGTCACCGAGAACACCCAGCGCCCGCCCGGGCGCAGCACGCGGGCGACCTCGCGGTGCACCCGGACGGCGTCGGGCACGAAGGGCAGGGCGCCGAACGACGTGAAGACGGCGTCGAAGCTGCCGTCCGCGAAGGGCAGCGCCCGCGCGTCGGCCTGGACGCGCGGCACGACGACGCCGGTGGCGGCGTCCAGGCGGGCGGCGCCGGCCAGCATCCCGGCGGAGAAGTCGGTGGCGACCACCCGCGCGCCGCGGGAGGCGAGCCAGCGGGAGCAGTGCGCGGCCCCCGCGCCCACCTCCAGCACGTCGCGCCCGGCGACGTCGCCCAGCAGGCCCGCCTCCGCCTCGGTCAGGCCCTCCGGGCCCCACCGGAAGCCGGCGTCGCCGAGGAAGTCGCGGTGCTCGTCGAGGTACTCGCCGGCGTTGGCGTCCCACCAGCCCCGCGCGACGCCGGCGTCGTCGGGGAGGTCGCGGTAGCCGAAGGACACGGCATCGTCTGTCACGCCCCCATCATCCCCGCTCGGACCGGCTCGCACGCACGGGTGAAGGGCGCGCCAATTACCACATACAGACCGGTAACAAAAGGGTCACGATTGGATTGCGAGTGCGGGAGCGAAATACGGAAGCAACGAAAGGGCTCCTAAGGTCAGGCCCAAACGTCTGCGCTCCGCTACGTCCGAACCCGGACACACCGGAGCGCCCGAGGAAGGAGAGTGCCATGCGTCGACGCGCTACGCGCCTTGCGGGCGGCGTCACCTTGGTGACCGCGGCCGCTGTTGCGCTGAGTGGTTGTGTGGCAAGCGAGCGGGATCCTGAGGGCAGCGGCGAGGGCAGCGGCAAGAGCACGTTCGTGTTCGCCGCCTCCGCCGACCCGGGCTCGCTCGACCCGGCGTTCGCCAGTGACGGCGAGTCGTTCCGGGTCGCACGCCAGATCTTCGAGGGCCTCGTCGGGGTCGAGCCGGGCACGGCCGACCCTGCCCCGCTGCTCGCCGAGAGCTGGGACATCAGCGAGGACGGCCTGGAGTACACCTTCCACCTCAAGGAAGGCGTCAAGTTCCACGACGACACCGACTTCGACGCCGAGGCCGTGTGCTTCAACTTCGACCGCTGGGCGAACTGGACCGGCCTGGCCGCGTCCGAGTCGCTGTCCTACTACTACACGCACGTGTTCGGTGGCCAGGGCGACAACGGCAAGTACGACTCGTGCGAGGCCTCGGACGCCGCGACCGCGGTCGTCACGCTGAAGAGCCCGCTGCCCGAGCTGGTCCCGGCCCTGTCGCTGCCGTCGTTCTCCATCCAGTCGCCCACGGCGCTGGAGGAGTTCAAGGCCGACGAGATCGGCGGCGCCGAGGACGCGCCCGAGCTCTCCGAGTACGCCACGGGGCACCCGGTCGGTACCGGCCCGTACGAGTTCGGTGAGTGGAAGGCCGGCGAGTCGGTCACCCTCAGCGCGTTCGACGGCTACTGGGGCGACTTCGGCGACGTCCAGAACATCGTCTTCACCGTCATCGCCGAGGGCACCGCGCGCCGCCAGGCGCTCGAGGCCGGCGACATCGACGGCTACGACCTGGTCGCCCCGGCCGACGTCGACGCCCTGAAGGGTGCCGGCTACCAGGTCCTGGACCGCGACCCGTTCAACATCCTGTACCTGGGCATGAACCAGGCGCAGAAGCCGCTGGACGACCCGAAGGTGCGCCAGGCGATCGCCCACGCGATCGACAAGGAGGCGCTCGTCGCCGCCGCGCTGCCCGAGGGCACCGAGGTCGCCACGCAGTTCGTCCCCTCCACCGTCTCGGGCTACAGCGACGACGTCGCCACGTACGAGTTCGACCAGGAGAAGGCCAAGGAGCTCCTCAAGGAGGCCGGGCAGGAGAACCTCGAGATCGAGTTCAACTACCCGACCGACGTCTCGCGCCCGTACATGCCGGACGCCGCGGCGATCTACGAGGCCATCTCGGCCGACCTCGAGGAGGTCGGCATCACGGTGAAGGCCACGCCGGAGCCGTGGAGCCCCACGTACCTGGACACCATCCAGGGCAGCGACAAGCACGGGCTGCACCTGCTCGGCTGGACGGGTGACTACAACGACACCTACAACTTCATCGGTACCTTCTTCGGCTCGCAGTCGTCCGAGTGGGGCTTCGACGACGAGTCGCTCTTCAAGAGCCTCGGCGACGCCCGCTACGCGCCGGTCGACGAGCAGGAGGCGCAGTACAAGGCCGCGAACGAGGCCGTGATGGAGTTCCTGCCGGGCGTGCCGCTGGCCAGCCCCGTGCCCTCGCTCGCGTTCACCGAGCAGGTCCAGGGCTACCCGGTCTCCCCGGTGCAGGACGAGGTCTACAACGTCATCACGTTCACGGAGTAAGTGACCCTGATGACACACCTAGGGCGCATCACGCCTTAGGGTGAATTGCTCAGGTCGGGGCGCGGCGCCTGCCGCGCCCCGACCGCTGTCCGTGACCTACGAGGAAGACCCACGAGGATAGGTATGCTCCGCCTCATCGTGCAGCGGCTGCTGCTCCTGATACCGCTGCTGCTAGGGCTGTCGGTGCTGTTGTTCGCGTGGGTCCGGGCCCTGCCCGGCGGCCCCGCCACCGCGCTCCTGGGCGAGCGGGCCACGCCGGAGGCCGTCGCCCGGATCAACACGCTGTACGGGTTCGACCAGCCGATCCACATCCAGTACTTCAAGTACCTGGGCCGTCTGCTCACGGGAGACTTCGGCGTCTCCACGCGCACCGGCCGCCCGGTGCTCGACGAGTTCCTGACCCGCTTCCCCGCGACGATCGAGCTCACGATCGTGGCCCTGATCATCGCGATCGGCATCGGCATCCCGCTGGGCTACGTCGCGGCCCGCCGCGCCGGCTCCTTCATCGACCACTCGTCGGTCGTCGTGTCGCTCATCGGCGTCACCGTCCCGGTGTTCTTCCTCGCGTTCATCCTGAAGTACGTCTTCGCCGTGGAGCTGGGCTGGTTCCCCTCCACGGGCAGGCAGGACCCGACGATGATCGCGACGCACCCGACGAACTTCTACGTGCTGGACGGACTGCTCACCGGTGAGTGGGACGCCGCATGGGACGCCCTGGTGCACCTGATCCTGCCGGGCATCGCGCTCGGCACCATCCCGCTCGCGATCGTGGCCCGCATGACGCGCGCCGCCGTGTCCGAGGTGCAGAACGCCGACTACGTCCGCACCGCCCGCGCCAAGGGCATCCGGCCGTCGCGCCTGCGTGGCGAGCACATCCTGCGCAACTCGATGCTGCCGGTCCTGACCACCATCGGCCTGCAGGTCGGCCTGCTGCTCTCGGGCGCGGTGCTGACCGAGACCGTGTTCGCGTTCGCCGGCATCGGCTCGTTCCTGGCCGAGGCCGTGTTCAACGCCGACTACCCGGTCATGCAGGGCTTCGTCCTGATGATCGCCATCGTGTACGCCCTCGTGAACCTGCTCGTCGACGTGTCGTACGGGCTGATCGACCCCCGGCTGAGGAGGCAGCAGTGAGCGCCAACGAGCTTCCTGTGACCGACGGCGCGGCAGCCCAGCCGCTGCGCAAGTCCATCCACGGCGACGGCCCCGGCGGTGCCGACCACGCCGGCGAGGGCGTGTGGGGCCGTGCCTGGCGCACGCTCCGCAAGAACCCCGTCGCGATCGCCGGCTTCGTCATCGTCGCCGCCTTCGTGCTGGTGGCGATCTTCGCGCCGCTGCTCGCCCCGTACGGCCCCAACGAGCTGCCGGGCCGCGCCGAGGTACGCCCGACGATGATCCCGGGGCCGTCGTCCGACTACCTGCTGGGGCTGGACCGCTACGGCGGCGACGTGCTCAGCAAGCTGATCTGGGGCGCGCGCGCCTCGCTGCTCGTGGGCGTGCTGTCCACGCTGTTCGGCCTGGCCGGCGGCATGGCGCTCGGCCTGCTCGCGGGCTGGTTCGGCAAGTGGGTCGACTTCGGCGCGATGCGCCTGGTGGACCTCATGCTGTCCGTCCCGTCGCTGCTGCTGGCGGTGTCGATCGCCGCGATCGCGGGCCAGTCGTCGATGTCGGTGATCGTCGCCATCGGTGTGGTGCAGATCCCGATCTTCGCCCGACTGCTGCGGGGGTCGATGCTCGCGCAGAGGGGCCAGGACTACGTGCTGGCGGCGTCCGCGCTCGGCCTGAGCCGGCGGTCGGTGACCATGAGCCACGTGCTGCCCAACAGCGTGGGCCCCGTCATCGTGCAGGCCACGCTGACCCTCGCCACCGCGGTGATCGAGGCCGCTGCGCTCTCCTTCCTCGGCCTGGGCGGCGGCGAGCCGTCCACCGCGGAGTGGGGGCGCATGCTGACGGCCGCGCAGCAGGAGCTGGCGGTCGCGCCGCGCCTGGCGATCCTGCCCGGTATCTGCATCGCCGTGACGGCCCTCGGCTTCACCCTCGTGGGCGAGAGCCTGCGCGAGGCCCTCGACCCCCGGAACAGGACCCGACGATGACCGACATCACCGAACCCAAGACCTCGGGTGCCCCCGCCGACGCCCAGGCGGACGCCCCGGCCGAGGACGTCGTCCTGCGGGTCGAGGACCTGGCCGTCGACTTCCGGACCGAGAACGGCCCCGCGCGCGCCGTGGCGAACGCGAACCTCACCGTCCGGCGCGGCCAGACCGTCGCGATCGTGGGGGAGTCGGGCTCCGGCAAGACGACCCTCGCGATGGCGGTGCTCGGTCTCCTGGCGAGCAACGGCTCCGTGGCCGAGGGGCACATCTGGTTCAAGGACGAGGACCTGGGCCACGTGTCCGCGCAGCGCATGGCGCAGCTCCGCGGCACCGAGCTCGGCCTCGTGCCGCAGGACCCGATGACCAACCTCGACCCGATCATGCGGATCGGGCAGCAGATCGACGAGGGCCTGATCGACAACGGCCTGCGCTCGCGCCGCGACGCCCGGGCGCGCACGGTCGAGCTGCTCGACGAGGTGGGCCTGCCCGACGCCGCGCGCCGGGCCGGCCAGTACCCGCACGAGTTCTCCGGCGGCATGCGCCAGCGGGCGCTCATCGCCATGGGCCTGTCCGGCCGCCCGGCCCTGCTGGTCGCGGACGAGCCGACGTCGGCCCTGGACGTGACCGTGCAGCGCGGCATCCTGGACCAGCTCGCCGGGCTGACGCAGGAGCTCGGCACCGCGGTGCTGCTCATCACGCACGACCTCGGCCTCGCGGCCGAGCGGGCCGACATCGTGGTGGTCATGTACCACGGCGAGATCGTGGAGCAGGGCCCGGCCCGCCAGGTCCTGACCGCCCCGCAGCACGAGTACACGAAGCGCCTCATGGCGGCGGCCCCGTCGCTCGCGTCGCGCCGCATCGAGATCGCGCGCGAGCGCGGCCTGGACGACGTGCTCGACGACGCCCTCCTCGCGCACGGCGACGAGGCGGCGGCCGAGAACACGGCCGACGCCGACGTCCTGGTCTCCGTCCAGGACGTCAGCAAGGTGTTCACCATCCGCGGCGGTGGCCTGCTGTCCCGCAGCAAGGACTTCACCGCGGTGGACGGCGTGAGCCTCGACATCCCGCGCGGCTCCACCGTGGCCGTGGTGGGGGAGTCGGGCTCGGGCAAGTCGACCCTGGCCCGGATGATCCTCGACATCGAGAAGCCCACGACGGGCTCCATCACGTTCGACGGCGGGCTCGTGGGCGCCGGCGGGCACAAGGAGCAGATCGCCTACCGGCGCCGGGTGCAGCCCGTGTTCCAGGACCCGTACTCCTCGCTGGACCCGCTCTACTCGGTGTTCCGCGCGATCGAGGAGCCGCTGCGCGCGCACGACTACGGCGACGCCGCGGCCCGCCGGGCCCGGGTGGAGGAGCTGGCCGAGCAGGTGGCGCTGAGCAAGAGCCAGCTCCAGCGGTTCCCGGCCGAGCTGTCCGGCGGCCAGCGGCAGCGCGTGGCGATCGCCCGCGCCCTGGCGCTGTCGCCCGAGCTCGTGGTGTGCGACGAGGCGGTCTCGGCGCTCGACGTCGTGGTCCAGGCGCAGATCCTGCAGCTGCTCGCGGGGCTGCAGGAGGAGCTGGGGCTGACCTACCTCTTCATCACGCACGACCTCGCCGTCGTGCGGCAGATCGCTGACCGCGTGCTGGTGATGCAGCAGGGCCGCGTGGTCGAGGAGGGCACCGTGGACACCGTCTTCGACTCGCCGGCCACCGACTACACGCGCGCGCTGCTCGACGCGATCCCGGGCAAGGACCTGGAGCTCGCGCTCTGAGGCCCGGTCCGGGGGCCGGGGTGGCCGGGCCGTGCGGCCCGCGCCACCCTGGCTCGCGTTGACCAGGGTGATGCCGCGCCACTAAGATAACTGGCGGTGCCGTGCGCCTTCCGGCGATCTTCGACACCACACAAGCAGAGCAACACAGACCCTGTCCGTACTACGCCATGTCCGCATCGGAGCATCGAACTCAATGACCATCTCCACCCCTGCGAAGTCCGCCCCCCAGGTTGCCGTCAACGACATCGGCACCGAGGAGGACTTCCTTGCTGCCATCGACGCCACCATCAAGTACTTCAACGATGGTGACATCGTCGAAGGCACGATCGTCAAGGTGGACCGCGACGAGGTCCTTCTCGACATCGGCTACAAGACCGAGGGTGTGATCCCGTCCCGGGAGCTCTCGATCAAGCACGACGTCGACCCTGGCGAGGTTGTCGCCGTCGGCGACGCCGTCGAGGCACTTGTCCTCCAGAAGGAGGACAAGGAAGGCCGTCTGATCCTGTCCAAGAAGCGCGCACAGTACGAGCGCGCCTGGGGCACGATCGAGAAGATCAAGGAGGAGGACGGCGTCGTCACCGGCACCGTCATCGAGGTCGTCAAGGGTGGCCTCATCCTCGACATCGGCCTGCGCGGCTTCCTCCCCGCCTCCCTCGTGGAGATGCGTCGTGTCCGCGACCTCCAGCCGTACGTCGGCAAGGAGATCGAGGCCAAGATCATCGAGCTCGACAAGAACCGGAACAACGTCGTGCTGTCGCGCCGTGCCTGGCTCGAGCAGACGCAGTCCGAGGTTCGCTCGACCTTCCTGCAGACGCTGCAGAAGGGCCAGGTCCGTCCCGGTGTCGTCTCCTCGATCGTCAACTTCGGTGCGTTCGTGGACCTCGGCGGCGTCGACGGTCTGGTGCACGTCTCCGAGCTGTCCTGGAAGCACATCGACCACCCGTCCGAGGTCGTCGAGGTGGGCCAGGAGGTCACCGTCGAGGTGCTCGACGTCGACTTCGACCGCGAGCGTGTCTCCCTGTCGCTGAAGGCGACGCAGGAGGACCCGTGGCAGACCTTCGCCCGCACCCACGCCATCGGGCAGGTCGTGCCGGGTAAGGTCACCAAGCTGGTTCCGTTCGGTGCGTTCGTGCGCGTCGAGGACGGCATCGAGGGCCTGGTGCACATCTCCGAGCTGGCCGTCCGCCACGTGGAGCTGCCGGAGCAGGTCGTCACCGTCGGTGCCGAGGTCTTCGTCAAGGTCATCGACATCGACCTGGAGCGTCGCCGCATCTCGCTGTCGCTCAAGCAGGCCAACGAGGGCGTGGACCCGGAGTCCGAGGACTTCGACCCCGCGCTGTACGGCATGGCCGCCGAGTACGACGAGGCCGGGAACTACAAGTACCCGGAGGGCTTCGACCCGGAGACCAACGAGTGGCTCGAGGGCTTCGAGACCCAGCGCGAGTCGTGGGAGGCGGAGTACGCCAAGGCGCACGAGCGCTGGACCGCGCACCGCAAGCAGGTCGCCGAGGCGCTCACCGCGGACACCGAGGCGTCGTCCGAGGCTCCGGCCGCGCCGGCCGGTGGCGGCGGCAGCACCAGCTACTCCTCGGCTCCGGTCGAGGAGGCCGGTGGCACGCTGGCTTCGGACGAGGCGCTCGCCGCGCTTCGCGAGAAGCTCACGGGCAACTGATCTGAGCTGATCACCGACGGCCCGTCGCCCCTTACGGGGGCGGCGGGCCGTCGCTGTGCCCGCTCCGAGGCGGTTTTCGCTCCGCCCTCTTTTCGGCATGCGGTGCCCGGGGCGGTCCGACGGCGCGCAGCACGCCGCTGACCTGCGACGACGCACCGTGCCGGCCGCCGCCGGAGTATCACAGGGCGCGCTGGTCAGGAACCCGCGAGTGCTGTTGGATGGCTCTTCATGAGCCGACCCGGACCCGACGAGGTGCGGAGCCCGGGAGCGCGCGAGACGAGTCCGGCCGCCCTCCTGGCCCCCGAGCGGGAGGTCGTGCCGTTCACGGGACGGGGGCGGGAGCTCGCCGACCTGCGCGCCTGGCTCCGGTCCCGGGACCCGGTGGCGCTCCGCCTCGTGTGCGGCCTCGGCGGCGTCGGCAAGACGCGCCTGACCCTGGAGCTCGGCCGCCGGCTGCGCCGCACCGGCTGGACCGTGGTGCACGTGCCGCCCGGCGCCGAGGTGGCCGCGGTGGCTGCCGTCGCCACGGCCCGGCGCGCCCTGCTCGTGGTGGACGACGCCGGGCACCGCCTCGGCCTGCCCGCGATGCTCGACGCCGTGGCGGCCACCCGGGGCCGCGGGCGGCTGCGGATCCTGTGCACCGCCCGCACGGGCGGCCTGTGGTGGCGCCGGCTGCGGTGGACCAGCACGCTGTGGGCCGGGCGCACGCCGTCGGTCACCCAGATGGCACTGGACCCGGCCCTCGACCGGACCGTCGGGGTCACGTCCGACCCCGCGCCCGGCCTGGAGCTGGACCGCTCCGAGGACGACCGCGCGCTGCTGGACGCCGCGGCCACCCGCTTCGCCCGCGTGCTCGGCCGGCCCGTGCCCGAGGTCGCGTTCCAGCCCACGCCCGACCACCGGCCGCGGGCCCTGGACCTGCAGGCGACGGCGCTGGCGGCGGTCCTCGGCGGCGACGAGCCGGGCCGTGCCGCCCCGGGCCGCGCCGAGCCGGGCCGTGACCGACCACGACCTGGCGGGCCGCCCTGGCCCGGCTTCGAGAGCCCGGGTGCGGACGGCCCGGGCACCCACGGCCCGGGTGCCGACGACGAGGACACGGACGAGCAGTCGCCCGAGACCACGGACCCGGCCCGGGCGCTCGAGACGGTGCTCGACCACGAGCGGGCCGGCTGGTCGCGGTCGGCCGCGGAGGCCGGGCTGGTCGCGGGCCCCGGCGGGAGTGCCGAGGCCGCACTGGCCACGACGATGCTGGTCGGGGACACCTCGGCCGCCGGCGTGCGCGCCGCGCTGCGTCGCGCCGGCGTGGAGCCGGCCGAGGGACGGGCGGACGCGGCGGTCGCGTGGGTCCGCGCGCACCTGCTGGAGGTACCGCGGCTGGCGGAGCTGCTCGTGTCGCGAGTCCTGGCCGAGCAGGAGGGGCTGATCGCGGCCTGCACCCGCGACCTCAGCACCCAGGAGGCCTTCGGCGTGCTGGCGTTCGCGACGGGCATGGGCCTGGACCGCCCGGCGACGGACCGGTCCGTGACGAACGTCCCCGCGCTGGGCGGCCCGGCCGCGGACCTGCCCCTCGCGGGCCGCGACATCCCGGGGGAGCTGATCGCGGCCGCGGCGTCGGCCCTGCCGGACGACGGGCCGGACGACCTGGCCGGGCTGATGCGGGTGACGCGCCGGCTGCCGCGCTCGGCGGGCGCCCTCGCAGTACCGGTGCTGGACCGTCTCACGCACCGCGTCGCCCAGCTCGCCGCCGTCGTGGGCGACCAGGCCACGCAGGGCGAGGCGATGACCGACCTCGGCCTCGTGCTGATCGCCGAGGGCGAGGCCGACGTCGCGGTGCCGGTGCTGCAGGAGGCCGTGGGGCTCTGGCGCGGCCTCGCCTGGACGGACGAGGAGCGCTACCGCCCGGCGCTCTGCACGGCGCTGAACAACCTCGGCACCGGCTACTGGGCGGTCGGGCGGCACGTCGACGCCCTCGCCGTGCAGGAGGAGGTCATCGCGCTGTGCGGCCGGTTCCCGGCGGGCGACGCCCCCTGGGCCGACGCCGAGCACGCGCTCGCCCTGCAGAACGCCGGGGTGTCCTACACGGAGCTCGGCCGGGTCGGTGACATCGAGGCCGCGCAGCGGGCCGCGCTCGGCATCTACCGCCGGCTCGCGCAGGGCGACCCCGTCCAGTACGAGCCGCG